>CAZBTA010000263.1:0-4558 GCA_964494515.1 uncultured Bryobacter sp. | reverse complement strand
AACGAGAGTTTTGAGCAGTACGCGGAAAGCCTTCAGACTGAGGTTGAGAAGGAAACGGGCCTTCGCTTTGGAATCGTCGAGCACCACTTGTTCGCCGCAATCCCCATCGAGGCCGAAAACGGGGCCGTGTCGCCCCTCGGTGTTGACCAGTCCAAGGCCCTTTGGGAGCATCTAAAGGCGCAGGGGCACATCAATGCTCAGGGGAAGGTTCAGGACACTCTCCGGACGGCCCTCAAGGATGGATCACTCGTGCTTCCGGAACAGTTCTCTGGTCAACGGGACCAGATTTGTAGTCTCCTCAAGAAGGTGGCTGGCCGCTTTAAGATTAAGAACGCGAACGACCGTGAGCAGATCCGGCTCAACAAGCGGATTCATGAGGACGCCGCGTTCGCTGAGGGCTTCCGGCAGCTTTGGGACCGCATCAAGCACAAGACCACCTACCGAGTTGAGTTCGACAATGAGAAGCTGATCACCGATTGCATTACGGGTTTGCGAGACGCCCCCGCTATCACGAAAACTCGGATTCAATGGCGCAAGCACGACCTTCAAATCGGACGAGCAGGGATCGACGGCCAGGAGAAGGAAGGGGCGACGATTGCAGTCCTCGACGAGACCGACATTGAACTTCCAGACATCCTCACCCAGCTCCAGGACAAGACCCAGCTCACTCGCAGAACGATCTATCGGATTCTGACCGAGAGCGGCCGGCTAGGGGACTTCAAGAAGAATCCTCAGCAGTTCATCCAGATCGCCACGGAGGTCATCAATCGAAAGAAGAAAGCGGCTCTGGTGGACGGGATCCGCTATCAGCGCATCGGTGACGAGCACTATTACGCTCAGGAACTCTTTCAGACGAGCGAGCTCACGGGATATCTGAAGAACCTGCTGACGGATGCAAAGAAATCCGTTTATGAGCACGTGGTCTTTGATTCGAATCCGGAGCGTAGCTTCGCGGAGCAGCTCGAGCTGAACGAGGCGGTGACGCTTTACGTCAAGCTCCCGGGGTGGTTCGAGGTTCCCACGCCCCTGGGCGGATACAACCCGGACTGGGCGGTGCTCATCACGAAAGACGGTTCCGAGAAGCTCTACTTCGTCGTTGAGACCAAGAGCACCCTCTTCACCGACGAGCTAAGGGACAAAGAGAGCGGAAAGATCGCCTGCGCCAAAGTTCACTTTGAGGCGCTCAAGGTAGGTGAGAACCCAGCTCAGTATGTGGTCGAGCGGAACGTTGAAGAGTTCCTTACTGCGGCCTCTGAACGATTCGAAGGAAGTTTCTAAGTAGCAATATCAGCTTTTAACTTGTAATTATCTTGCGTGAGCAAGATGTAATCTGAGCTCCTCGACGGGGGCACTGGGACGCTTCCGTTACTAAGATGATATAAAAACGATGGGCATGCCATTAAGCTACTGGAGGCCTGCCCACCGATACTGCCCGCAGGGCGGGGGGAACTTATCCTCCGGCCCGATCGATCGCCGGGCCGAAGCGAGCGTCAATCGCTCCAAGGTCGAACTGAATTGCAATCCCTTGCAATGCAAAGACGGCTGACTCGTTTTCAGGTTCGACGAACCACCAGTCGAGCACAGTCGCAGCAGCTTGGGAATTGCAACCAAGATCCTCATAAGCTCCACTCACATTGACAATGTGGAACAGCCACTCGTCCTGCTCGGGCTTGACTCTCGAATACCGATCAAGAGCACGGCGCAAGGTATCTCGGCTCTCACTCCCTTGTCCGTTCGGGCTTCGCAGCATCTCGAACGTTGCAGAATCCTGAGTGCCATCACTAAACGCCACCGTTACCAGAATCTTGGAGGCAGATGAAGGCAGGACAGCTTTCGGATTCGGGATGGTCAGCTTGTGAATGATGTCGTAAGACTTAAGGGCGAACCCTTGTTCCGCTGTCAGCTCAAGAAGCTTGCCATCAACATCTAGGGTCAACCGTACGGGACGAACATCAACCGAGACCGTCACCGTGCCGAGGTGCAGTGGCTCTTCTCCAATCAGGATTAGAGGCTGAGAGGTTGAAGCCGAAGCAAACAGGCGGTTCGCAGGTTTAGGCGGATTCCCCTGTCTTCGCGCACCATAGATGACTCGGTCACGCCGTCCAGGCGGTGGTGGATTGACGACGATCGTAGACCTCGCCAAAGGCGGTTGCCGATGGGCGAACCGATCAGCAACCGAGTACCAAATCACCCATGCAGTGCCATCGGTCACCAACTTATCTCCGGCTCGGAGCTCTACTCGCCCCCGACCGGTGATATCGATCCTCGTGCCATTACTCTTTACGAGCCAGACGTTGCCCTTGCCGCCCATTCGCATCGTATGGCCAGCGACTGCACCCTGAGCAGATGCCAGGGGATTCAAAGCCAGGACGCAGGTCAGCATAAGCAGACCCACTGCCCATGCGCAGACGAACTTCAGCCAAGATTCACGACTCGATGACCTCATTTCGGTGAAAGTATGACGCAGGCGAGATGCGTTGAGTTGCACCAAGTCAATCTTTGGCCTGTGCTTTCTCGCCCGGTTGCTTCTTCTCCGACTTCCAAAGAGCAGGGACTAAGAGTACGGTGTCGACAAAACGCGTGACGAGAAATCCTTCGACCTGCGGAATCACGATGCTCGTATCAGCCATCCAGTCGAGCGCTCGCCAGCCAACTGCGATGGTCAGAGAGATGAGTAGGAACAGCTCAAGCCCTACTTCCTGCCTGGATTCCAAGTCGGTTTGCCGAATCGCGCCGATGAAGGACGACAGGAGCCACGCAACCAAAGCAATCAGAATGTTTATGACCCCGAAGAAAACGTACTCCTTGGGGCCGGCCGGCAGCGCATAGAGTGGACCCTGAGTGCGGGTCAAGAATGCACAAGCATGGGCGATGCCTCCGGAGCCCCGAGCCTCTACCTCCATTCCTTCCGCCAGCGGGACGATCAAGCTCTCGGGTCGCACTGGGATAGAAATCGCGTCTTCTCCCTGTGGATCTGTCAGGTCAGTCACAAAAACAACCTTGCCTCCAATCCGCTGCGTCAGCTCAGAGGCACGATTGGGATCTGTCCACTCGGTCAGGTTCAAGTAAAGTGCTCTGCGCACCAAGGACGGGACATATCCGTAGTCAATCCAAAAGCTTTCCATCCCTTCAAGCTTTGTGGATGCTTCGAATAATCCCCACTTTGTAGGGCGCTGACTGACCTTATCTTCAAGTTCGTCAAAGGCGATGATGCGATCGGTTACAGATGGCAGGCTCTTGCCACTACCTGCTTGAATCTGCGCAAGGGGGAAGTAAGGATACCACTCTGTCTTCGGGAGCTCGCTTCGGACCAACGCAATGTCGTAGCGGCGACCAGGAGCAGTTTTGAGTCGAGCTGCAATCAGATCTTGGACGAGATCACCAGCGACAAAGACCTGACAAGTCGGGCTAAGGGAGTCCATGGTCGAAAGCAGTCGGCCGTAAGCATCCTTGAATTCGGGTGAAACCCCATCTCTCCATCGTTCATTTTGGGCATCCCAGAGTTCCGTCGGGGCTGTGGTCTGCCAATCTACGAAAATAGCTTTGGGCTTGTGAGAACCCAGTGCTTCCAAAAATTCGGTCAAGCTTTCGATTTGGCGTCCGTACGCTTCTTGACCTGGACTGGGTAACACTGATCCGTCTGGCAAAGTCTCCCCAACTGTTATGGGTGCCTTATCCCGGTGTCCGATCGCGAAACTCAAATCAACAAGCGCGACTGCACGAGTATCCCGGTCGTCGTCCCCCAGCCGCTTCTGGACGGCCGAAAAGGCTGTCCGATTGGCCTCTTGCAGCAAAAAAAATGACCCGAGCAAGAAACTCGAGGCCACTCCGACGGCTATCGCAATGAGTAGCGAACGGACGCGTTCCTGCCAGTTGTGACTAAGGGCATCGCAAAGCCTGTCCCAAAATCGTCTTTCTTCAATGGACTCGCTCATTCAATGAGACCTCCTTCTTTCAGTGCAATTTCGATCTGCTTAATGGCGTCTCTCATCTGATCAACTCTTGTTTGATCTCGCACCTGCAGGTATCCTTGTAAGGCTAGTCGTAAGTGCTCCAGGGCAGTCTGAAGGTAAGCCTTGCGATCAGTACGATCAAATAATATGATGTATACGACCCCAAGGTTGTTCTGTGTCATAGCCCAGTAGGCGGGCGCAACCTCCCGAGTTAAGACCTCTTGGGCGGCTCGATAAGCAACGGCAGCTTCAAGCAAACTGGCAGTACCCGATTTCCGCTCTCCGAGGGAGGTCAGTGCATTCCCCAAGCTACAATGGATCATTGCCCAATCGGTCGGGTAGCCCTCGCGGGTGTGTACTAATAGGGAGGCACGGTAGGCTGTGATCGCCTCTTCCAGATGTTTCGTGCCTGGAGCTCGGTTGCCCAACAATGTGAGTACGTTACCCAGATTGTTTTGAGTCCTAGCCCATTCAGTTGGAGCAGCCTTAGGAGTGTAAACTTCCATTGCCGTGCGATAGGCAACTACTGCCTCTTCCAGTAATCGTGTCCCTGGCACTCGCTCGCCTAGACTCCTGAGAGTACCTCCCAATTGGTACTGAATATC
>CAZBTA010000262.1:0-6645 GCA_964494515.1 uncultured Bryobacter sp. | reverse complement strand
TTCAGCAACGGCAAGCCGATCGACCCGAGCAGCGCCATCAGAAACACCGCCGCAAACCCCGGCATCGACTTCGCGAGGCCACCAAACTCGCTGATCTCTCGCGTGTGCCGCCGGTCATAGGCAAACCCCGCAATCAGAAACAGCAGCCCCGTCGAGATCCCATGATTGATCTGCTGCAGGATGCTGCCCGAGATGCCCGTCGCATTGAGCGTAAAGATCCCCAGCGTGCAGAACCCCATGTGGCTCACCGACGAATAAGCGATCAGCCGCTTCCAGTCCGTCTGCGCCAGGCACACCCACCCGCCATACAGAATCGCCACCACCGAGATCACACCCAGCACCTGCGCATCCACGCTCGCCCGCGGCAAGAGCGGCACCGAGAATCGCAAAAATCCATAAGTGCCCATCTTCAGCATCACCGCTGCCAGCATCACCGAACCCGCCGTCGGCGCCTGCGTGTGCGCATCCGGCAACCACGTATGGAACGGGAACATCGGAATCTTGATCGCAAACCCAAGGAAGATCGCCCAGAACACCAGCCGCTCCACCGCCGGATCCAGCCGCGTCGACAACAGCGTCGCCAGCTCAAAGCTGTACAGCCCCGTCTGCGCCGCATGCGCCAGATAGATCGTAACGAACCCGATCAGCAGCGCCACACTGCCCAGCACCGTATAGAGAAAGAACTTGAACGCCGCTCGCCGCCGGTCTTCCGAACCATAGACGGCAATCAGAAAGTACATCGGCACCAGCACGGCCTCAAAGCAGATGAAGAACAGCAGCAGATCCTGCGCCACAAACACACCGTGGCAGCCGGCCTCGAGCGCCAGTAGCATCGCATAAAACGCCTTCGGCTTGCCCGGCGAGGCCATCACACCCAGCAGCGTCATCAGCCCCGTCAACACCACAAACAGAAAGCTGATCCCGTCCATCTCAAGCAGAAACTGCGCGCCAATCGCCGGGATCCAGTTATGACGCACCGTCGACGGCACATCCACTGCCAGCGCCGCCAGAAAAGTCGCCGCGGAAGCCAGCATTGCCGCCCACCACGCAAGATTGCGCGGCGCCAGCATCACCAGCAACGCCCCAAGCAGCGGAATTCCAAGCAGTAACGTCATTGCAGCAGATACCACCCAAATGTCGCCGCCACCGTCAACACCAGGATCAGCGCATAGTTATGCACCCGGCCATGCTGCACCAGCCGCACCGGATAGCTCGCGGCTTCAACGCCAAACGAAGCCAGTTTCACCACCCCATCCACAACAAAGCGATCAAACCAGCCACTCAGCACGCTCGCCAGTTCCGTCATCCAGCCCGTGGCCCGCGGCGCCAGATCAATGACATTGCGATCAAACCACGACAGCCCTTCGGCCGCATACTTGCCGCCACCGGTCACAAACACCTGCTCATAGCCCTCATTGATGTACCACTTCTTGCTGAAGAACTCCTTCAGCAGAATCGGCAACCGGATGTGCCGCCCCACATAAAGCCCCACGATCGCCACCACGCCAGAGGCGATCATGATGCCCAGCGCCCCTTCCTGGTGCGGTCCGAAGTAGCCCGCCACCGCGCTGCCAATCGCCAGCGGCCACAGCGAATGCAACATGCCGCCGTGCGCCTCATGCCCTTCACGGTTGTAGGCGCCAAAGAAGATGCCCCACAACATCCGGCCCGCGTAGCAGGCCGTCAGAAAACTCACCACAAACCCCAGCCCCAGCAGCACCGGCGACTTCACCGCCGCCACCAGAATCGCGTCCTTGCTGAAGAATCCCGCCAGCCCCGGAAAACCCGCCAGACTCAGCGCCCCCAGCGTCATCAGCCGGAACGTCCACGGCATCTTGTCCTTCAGCCCGCCCATGAATCGCATGTCCTGCTCCCCATGCAACGCGTGAATGATATTGCCCGCCGTCAGGAACAACAGCGCCTTGAAGAACGCATGCGTCACCACATGGAACATCGCCGCCCCTGTCGCCCCCAGCCCCGCGGCCAGAAACATCAGCCCCAACTGGCTCACCGTCGAGTAGGCCAGAATGCGCTTGATGTCGTGCTCCACCAGCGCCACCGTCGCCGCAATCAGCGCCGTCAGCCCGCCCACCACCGCGATCACAAACCCGGCCTCCGGGTTCGCCGCGAGAAACGGATCGAGCCGCGCAAACAGATAAATGCCCGCCGTCACCATCGTCGCCGCGTGAATCAGCGCCGACACCGGCGTCGGCCCCACCATCGCGTCCGGCAGCCATACAAACAGCGGCAACTGCGCCGACTTGCCCGAGGCGCCAAGGGCGAGCAACAACGCCGCGCCCATCATCAGCGACGAGCCGGGCAGCTTGTTTAAATCGGTAAACTCCACCGTGCCGGCCACCGCCAGCAGAATCAGCGTCCCCAGCAGAAAGCCCACATCACCGGCGCGGTTATAGAGAAACGCCTTGTTCGCATTGCGGTTCACCATCGGCCGGTCATGGTGGAAACCGATCAGCAGATAGCTCGCCAGCCCCACGCCTTCCCAGCCGGCAAACATCACCACCAGGTTGCTCGCGAGCACGAGCAGCAGCATGAAGAACACAAACAGGTTCAGGCACGCAAAGTAGCGCCAGTAGCCGCCCTCGTCGCGCATGTAGCCCTTCGAATAAACGTGGATCAAAAACCCGATGCCCGTGATGATCAGCACCATCATCAGCGACAACTCATCCGCCACCAGCCGGAACGGAATGTTCGGCATCCACTGGCCCACCGTGTGCGTCAGCGCCCCGGCCCGGGGCGCGCTAAACACCGCAAGCCCGTGCAGAAACGCAAGCAGCACCATCGAGGTGGCCACCGTCGCCGCCCCGCGCCGCACAATGCCACACCACGCCGCGCCCAACAACGGGTACAGCGGAATCCACCAGAAATTGCCGACGAGGTTCACCATTTGAGCAAGTCGATTTCGTCCGACAAAACGGTTCCCCGATTTCGAAATAGCGCGATGAGAATGCCAAGTCCGATAGCCGCTTCCGCCACCGCCACCGTGATCACAAAGATCGCAAACACCTGTCCGGTCACCTGGTGCCAGTGCCGCGAGAACGCCACCAGATTGATGTTCACCGCGTTCAGAATCAGCTCGATCGACATCAGCATGATGATCACGTTGCGGCGCATCAGCAAGCCCGCCGCGCCAATCAGCAACAGCGCCGCGCTCAGCACCAGGTAGTGCGCCGGAGTAATCGGTGTCAGGCTCATCCCTCCACCTCTTCCTTCTTGCGCGCCATCCAGACAGCGCCAACAATTGCCACCAGCAGCAGCACCGAGGCCGCCTCAAACGGCAGGGCGTACACGTAGAACAACGAATCAGCAATGCGCTCGGTGTTGCCCGCGAGCGGCCGCGTCACCTGTGGCGGCGCGGGCAGCGTGGGCACGCCAATGCGCACAAACAAGCCGATCTCGAGAAACACGGCGCACAGTGCCGCCAGCGCCACCGGCCATTGCCGGCTGTACTGCCGCTGCTTGCTCACCTGCTCCAGATTGATCAGCATGATCACAAACAGAAACAGCACCATCACGCCACCGACATAGAGCAGAATCTGCACCACAAACAGAAACTCGGCCGCCTGCAGCAGAAAAATCCCGGCCACACCCAGCAACGACAAAATAAGCCCCAGCGCCGAATGCACCGGGTTACGCCGCGTAACCGTGGCCAACGCGCCGGCGAGCGTAATCCCCGCGAAGATGTAGAACAGAGCAGCGTCCATTAGCGGGTGTAGCGCGTCGGCCTCGGCCCTTCCTCAAGCATTTGGCGGTCCCAGATCAGCCCTTCGCGGCTGTAGGACGCCATCTCAAAATCTTGCGTCAACTCAAGCGCGTCCACCGGGCAAGCGTCTTCGCACATGCCACAGAACATACACCGCGACAGATCGTAAGTGAAGTGCGTCAAATCGAGCCGCCGCGTTTCTTTGTTACGTTCTGTGCCGACCACAATCAGATTTTCCGGGCAGGCCTTCGCGCAAAGGTCACAACCAATGCACAGCGTCTCGCCATTATCCGGATTGATGTTCAGCCGTGGGGCGCCGCGAAAACGCTCGCCCACCTTCGGACGTTCTTTCGGATACTGTTCCGTTGTGATGTTACTCGTCTTCTGGGCCCGAAAGGTAACCCAGAGGCCATCGAGAAGATCGAGCAGAAAGATCCGCTTCAGAGTTTCAAGCATGCTGAGAGCTCTCTTTCATTATCGGTCCACCTCGCCGAGCACGATGTCGATGGTGCCAATGATGGCAACCACGTCCGCCACCAGCGCTCCGATGGCCATCTTCTCGAGCGACGCCAGATTGATAAAGCTTGGCGGCCTGACTCGCATGCGATAAGGCTGCAGGCCCCCATCAGAAACGATGAAGTAACCGAGCTCGCCCTTGGGCGCCTCGATCGCCATGTAGACTTCTCCCGCCGGTGGTTTGAGCACCTTCGCCACCTTGGCCATGATCGCCCCATCAGGGATGCGTTCCACGGCCTGATCGATGATGCGCAGGCTCTGGCGCATCTCTTCGATGCGCACCAGGTAGCGATCGTAGGAATCGGCCGCGTAAAACACCGGCACGTCAAAGTCAAACTGTTCGTAGCCCGAATACGGCTGCGCCTTGCGCAGATCCCATTTAACGCCAGCCGCGCGGATCATCGGCCCGCTCACGGAGTAGGACTTGCATTCTTCAGCCGTCAGAATGCCGACGCCCTTCAGACGATCCTTCCAGATCGGGTTGTTCGTCAAGAGCTTCTCGTACTCGTCGATGCGCCGCTTGAACATCTCCGAGAACGCGCGTACTTCCGCCTCGAACGTGTCGTGCAGCTCATACTGCAGACCACCGATGCGGAAGGCATGTGTCGTCAAACGCGCGCCGCAGTAGTTCTCAAAAATCTTGAGCACTTCTTCGCGCTCGCGCATGGTGTAAAACAGCGCCGTCATCGCGCCAAGATCAAGCGCGGAAGTTCCAAGCCAGAGCAGATGTGAGGCGATGCGATTCAGCTCGGCGAAGATGACTCGGACTACCTGGGCCCGCGGCGGCGCTTCGGCGCCGATCAGTTTTTCAACGGCCAGACAGTAGCCGAGCCCGTTTGAGACCGCCGAGATGTAATCCATGCGGTCGACGTAAGGCGCAAACTGGGCGTAAGTGCGGTTCTCGCCAATCTTCTCGACCCCGCGGTGGAGATAGCCGATGACGCACTCAACGTCCTTGACGCGCTCACCGTCGAGCTTGAGAACCAGCCGCAGCACGCCATGCGTCGACGGATGTTGCGGGCCCATGTTGAGCACCATCTCTTTGGTCTCGAGGTGGTTGATCATTGGCCGCTCTCGATTCCCAGATTCTGGCGCACCCAGTTCTGGTCCATGTCGACGATCGACTTCTCTTTGCGGAGGGGAAATCCTTCCCATTCCTCAGGCAAGAGAATACGCTTCAGGTTCGGGTGGCCGGCAAAACGGATGCCGAACATGTCGAAGATCTCGCGCTCGAGCCAGTTGGCTCCGGCATAGAGGCTCGAGAGCGAGGCCGCTTCATAACCGGCCGGGATGCGGGATTTGATCCGCAGATATCGATTATCTACAAAAGAGTACAGGATCGCAACCAGCTCAAAGCGCGCCTCGTCCTTGGGATAGTCAACTGCTGTGAAATCAACAAGATAGTCAAAGCCCTGCTCATCGCGCAGCCAGCGGACTACGTCGAAGAACTGTTCCGGAGTCGTTACCGCGAACGGTTGGCCACGGTAGGACTCCCGCTTGTCGATGGCGAATTTGGAGTGAAGAAGGCTTGAAAGAGTGTCTTCCCAAGCTTCCGTGGCCATAACCGGGGCCGGTTTGGCGTCTTGAGACATGCTGAAACTTTCAGGTTCTCACAATTTTGTGTTGAAATTTGAGAAGTAGATCGAAATGTCGCAGAACAGTATTGAACAGTTGCGGGCCGCAAACCGCGTCGTACCCGTCTCCAAGGAAGACGAAGGCATCAGCTGGTCGAAGATTTCCAACAGCGTTTACGGATTTACCTATACCCCCGGCAGCAGCGATGGCGGGTTCTTCATGAAGCCGTCGCGCTCGTCCTTTGAGATGCACAAGCTTGCCGACGGCACGCTGCACATCGTGGGCTACACGACGACCGAGTTTGCCGAGAAGCTGAAGTCCAAGGGCGCTCAGGACATTGAAGTGTTTCCGGAAGTGCGCGACCAGTACAACGTACTGGTAACGATTCCGCATGCGCGCCTGGCGAGCTCGAAGCCGCTCGACCGGGACAACTTCAACCAGTTGAAGTTGAGCCTTAAGCCAATCGCTTAACCCCCAAAAATCACGCTGGAATACGTAGCAAGTCCCAATCGGGGTCGATAAGCGCAGTAGATGGGAAACCATGCTCCTCGCGCAGGAGACCTCACGGACTTGCTCGTCCGTGAGCTGGTTACGGCCGCAGCGCCGCGACAGCCGCACTTTGTCATTCGCACCAACCACCGCGCCGATCGCCAGGTAAGGGATCGTCTGCTGGGCTACGGATTCACGCCGGTCCAGTTGCGATTCTTGCCGGGATACATCTTTGTGCGCTTCCACCCTTCGCAGCGATTGCAGATTGGCACAATTGCTGGCGTCCATTCCATCGTAGGTTTTGCGGCTCAGCCCGCACCGGTCGACGCGCTGGAACTCGAGGC
>CAZBTA010000261.1:0-6658 GCA_964494515.1 uncultured Bryobacter sp. | reverse complement strand
TGCTCCCCCGTCACCCCAATCCGCCCAATCTTCAGCCCCCCCTCCAGCGGCACCAAATGCAACGCCCCCGTCGTCCGGCTCCATTCCGGCCGGCTCCCCGCACTCGCCCGCAAGTGCAGCGCCACCTGCTTCACCGGCCCCACCTCCGCACAATGCGGACAACTCGCCCCACCCTCCTTCAGCCACACCCGCGCCAGCGCCACCCCCTCCTGGCTCATCACCATTTCCTCCACTCGCTCGAGCACCCGGTCCAGCGACCTCTCCTCCGTAATCGCCAGCAACACCTTCGGCAGCGCATTCAGGTCCATACCCACTCAATACATGAAATCTCATGAATTGGCAATGAGATTTCACGATTCATGAGATTTCATGAATGATAAGTCCAATCAAATCAACAAGAAGCTTTGGCCCTCCCTTTGCACTCTTAACACGGCATGAAGCACACTCTCCTCACCCTGCTCCTCGCCGCCACCGCCCTGGCCGGCACAACCACCTACAACACCCGCAATGTGAACGGCGTTAACATCTTCTACCGCGAAGCCGGCGACCCCGCCAAACCCACCATCGTCCTCCTCCACGGCTTCCCCACCTCCTCCCACATGTTCCGCGATCTCATCCCCCAGCTCGCCCCCTCCTACCACGTCATCGCCCCCGATTTCCCCGGCTTCGGCAACACCGTCGCCCCCGCCAACTTCCAGTACACCTTCGCCAATCTCGCCGACCTCACCGACGCCTTCCTCACCGACCTCAAGCTCACCCGCTACGCCATCTACGTCCAGGATTATGGCGCTCCCGTCGGCTTCCGCCTCTTCATGAAGCACCCCGAACGCATCGCCGCCATCGTCACCCAGAATGGCAACGCCTACGACGAAGGCCTCGCTCCCTTCTGGGCCGAGTATGTCTACCCCCTCTGGAAGAACCCCTCCGACCCCGCCGCCATCGCCAAGACCCGCTGGGTGCTCACGCCGGAGGCCACGCGCTTCCAGTACACCCAGGGCTTCCGTGATCCCGCCCGCAACGTCAGCCCCGACGCCTGGCAGCACGCCCAATCCATCCTCGATCGCCCCGGTAACGACCGCATCCAGATCGCCCTCTTCATCGACTACCAGTCCAACGTCAAGCTCTACCCCTCCTGGCACGCCGCTCTGCGCAAGCACCAGCCCGCCATCCTCGCCGTCTGGGGCAAGAACGACCCCATCTTTGCTTTCCCCGGCGCCGAAGCCTTCCGTCGCGATGTCCCCGCCACTGAAGTCCACGCCATCAACACCGGCCACTTTGCTCTCGAAGAAGAAGTCGACACCATCGCTCCGCTGATCCTCAACTTCTTAAACCGCAACCTCAACACCAACAACTAAGGAGAACTCTCATGCCCCGCATCAAACCCCTCTTGCCCTCTGCCGCGCAAGGCAAGGCCAAACAGCTCCTCGACGGCGTCCAGTCCAGGCTCGGCTTCGTGCCGAACATGATGGCCACCATGGCCAACTCCCCGGCCGCCTTCGAGGCCTACCTCAACTTCTCCGGCGCCCTCGCCAAGAGCTCGCTCGACGCGACGCTCCGCGAAGAGATCGCCCTCACCGTCGGCCAGGCCAACGCCTGCGAGTACTGCCTCTCCGCCCACTCGGCCCTCGGCCAGCTGGCTGGCCTCGACGCCGCCACCATCCGCGCCAGCCGCCAGGCCCGCTCTACTGACGAAAAGCGCGCCGCTGCTCTCCGCTTCGCCCAGGCCATCGTCTTCTACCGCGGCCTCATCTCTGACGATGCCCTCGCCGCTGTCCGCGCCGCTGGTTGGACCGATGCCGAGATCACCGACATCATCGCCACCGTCGCCCTCAACATCTTCACCAACTACTTCAACCACATCGCCCAAACCACGATCGACTTCCCCGTCGTTCGCGCCGCCGAGGTGGCCTGACATGGCCACCCCCCTCAAACCTCCCTTCACGGCCGCCACCGCGGCCGCGAAGGTCCAGGCCGCCGAGGACGCCTGGAACACCAAAGACCCCGCCCGTGTCTCCCTCGCCTACACCGTCGATTCCGAGTGGCGCAATCGCGCCACTTTCCTCCGCGGTCGCGAAGAGATCCGCGCCTTCCTCGCATCCAAGTGGCAACGCGAGCTCGACTATCGCCTCCGCAAAACGCTCTGGGCCTTCACCGACAATCGCATCGCCGTCACCTTCGAGTACGAGTGGCACGACGCCACCGGCCAATGGTTCCGCTCCTACGGCAACGAGCTCTGGGAATTCGACGACGAAGGCCTCATGCGCCATCGCATCGCCTCCATCAACGACGCCCCCATCCAACCCTCAGAACGGAGAATCCTCTAATGTTCCTCAAAGAGATCTGGCGCTACCCTGTCAAATCCCTCGGCGGCGAGTCGCTCTCCGCCGCCACGCTCACCCCGCTGGGCCTCGCGGGCGATCGCCAGATCCTTGTGGCCTCCCGCCGCACCGGCCGCATCATCACCGCGCGCACCCACCATCGCCTCTTGGGCCACCACGCCACGATCAACTCCGCAGGGGAAGTCCTCATCGACGGCCTCCCCTGGCGCGAAGCCGCCGAGAGCATCTCAGACACACTTTCCGAATCGGTCACCCTCGTCGAACACACCGGCCCCGAGCGCTTCGACATCCTGCCGCTCCTGGTCGCCACCGACGGCGCCATCGCCCATCAGGGCATTGACGGTCGTCGCCTGCGTCCAAACCTTGTAATCGGCGGTGTTGAAGGACTCACCGAACGCACCTGGCCCGGCAAACAACTCCGCATCGGCCCCGCCCAGGTCGCCCCCGCCCAACTCCGTGGCCGCTGCGTCATGACCACCTACGACCCTGACACGCTGGAGCAAGACATGAACGTCCTCCGCCGCATCGTCAAAGACCTCAACGGCGTCATGGCCCTCGACACCGCCGTAGTCACCCCCGGCCCCCTCGCCGTCGGCGACGCAGTCACCCTGTTAGACTGACCCGCAGGGGATCTCCATTGACAGCTGTATCTCAACACGCCCAGTTCGCGGCCTTGCTCGTCGACTTCGAAAATCTCTATTACTTCATCCGGCAACAGCCCAACTATCGCAACCTTGACGCCATGCAGATCATCGTCGAGCTGCTCCAGAAGTTGCGCCAGTTTCTCGAGTCCGAGTACCAGGAATCGACAATCAGCCTTGACGCCTACGCCGATTTCGAGCGCATTGACGTTGAAGCCCAGGGCGCTCTGTATCTCCTCGGCTTCACCACTCACAACGTCCTCGGCACCGATCACAAGAACGCGGCGGACATGAAGCTCTGCATCGACGCCATGGAAACGCTCCACACCCGCCCCGAGATCCGCACCTTCGTTCTGATTGCCGGCGACCGCGATTACATACCTCTCCTGCAGCACCTCAAGCGCAAAGCCCGCGTCGTCCGCGTCGTCGGCTTCCCCGGCAGCACCTCTGGCGATCTCCTCACCACTCTCGGCCAGCAATTCTTCATCGACGGCCAGCAGTTTCTCCCCCGTCCTTCACTGCCCGCCGCTCCGCTACCTCCGCCCGTCGCTCCCCCCGTCAGCGAGCCCACTGTCAGCGGACCGGCCGTTCCCGCCGCCCCCGGCCCGATCGGCTCCGAGTTCGAATACGAAAAACTCGCTATCCAGGTCGTCTTCAAGTACTTCAAGAACAAGCCCGAGATCTGGATGTCGCCTTACCTTCACAAGCTCCGCGCCGAGATCCCCGAGCTCTCCGAATCCGATCGCAAAGCGATCATCAGCCGCCTCCGCGACAACGCCGCCATCACCATCGAGACCCGCGAAGGCGACCCCAACCCCTACACGATCTTCACCCTCAACTGGAACCATCCTCTCGTCCAGTCAATACAGTAGAGGACTACATCTTCGTCCCGGCACCTGCGTTTGCGCGATCAATACCCAACCGCCGCGTATCCTCGTTCCTCTCAAGCTGCGCCAGCATCTCCCGTGCCCGCTGCAGCCAGCAGAACAGCTCTGTGATCTCGCCGCTCTCCCGTGCCTCCCCCGTAAACCCATACTCCGCAATCAACTCCGTTCCCTCCAGCAGATGCTTGAACCTCGCCACACTCTCCGGCAGCATCTCAACGCCCTCGCCGCATTCAAGCGCACAGTAGCAAAGCTCAGCAAGCCTCTCCCGCTGATGCGCTTCCACTCCCTCCACCTGCACCAGATAACTCACCCTGCTCACCAGACTGTTAAGGATCGCCCGGTGCGAACGCAGCCGCAGATGCTCAAAGTACAGCAACCACCAATCAAGCTTCTGCCCCTTTGCCAGCTCCTTCGTGTACTCACCCACCGCTATCATCACCGCCATCGCATAAGCCCCGGACCGCGAAGACGCAAAAGTCTGCACCAGCCGCCGCATGCCCTCCTCACCCTCGCCAGCCTGCCGCATCAACTGCGATACGCCATCGCTTCCCGCCCACGAGAACAGCGGCGTTTTCTCCGCGTCAATCAGGGTCGTCCAGATAGTCTCTTGCGCCATGTTGCCCACCACCCTCTCTCTTCATTCTTTCGTCATTACCCTGCGGTCCCCCTTAGGTCTTTCCAGAAATTTACCGTCTCTTTTCGGCTCGTGGCTTCGTGCTCCACATGACACAATAAAGCCTGGCGCCAAGTGATTGGCGCCCCATCCTCAATTGGAATCGTCACCATGGTCCTCAACATCAAGGATCTGTCCCCCGCCAAACGGGCCGCTCTTGAAACCCTGCTCGACCGCCCCGTGAAAGACAGCGAAGCGGTAAGCTTGAGCGTCTTTGAGCAAGTAACCACTACGCCCGAGCAACGCGCCGAAATCGTCAATGCCTTCGAGCAATATTGCGCCAGGGTAGACGCACTGCGCAATCCGGTCAGCGATGAGGAAGCGGAGCAGATCATCAACGAGGCTCTTCAATACGTCCGTCCCGCTTACCGTACTCGGGCCTGAGTCATGATCCATCCCCCCGAATCTTCGGTTTGACCGGCGAACGCATCCGCTCGACGCCTACTAAACAGGCAGCGGCTCAACGCTTCTTCGAATAAAGCAGATGGTTGGGGTCGAGCCAGACGAGGTGGAATATGTGGTCAAGGAAGAATCCATGTATGCGCCCATATTCATTGCTCGAAATGGAAAACTGCCACCCTGGAATGTCTTCCAGTTGGGGGATCTTTAGGCCAAACCCATGCGGCTCGGTAGTGTGTGCCTTACCGTCCGGCACCGCTTCGTGTTAAGGCTTCCAATCGCCAGAGCATTGCTTGGCGGAACTGTGTCGCTAGTGACGACGAAGTGGGCAGACTCATTAATTCGCTCGCAATATCCCCGCCTTCATCTCGGCCCAGAGATCGCAACTTTGTACTCCAAAGCTCGAATCCTTCAAGCCCTGACGCGATTGCCAACTCACTTTGAATGTTTTTCAAAGAATCCCCTTCTGGAGCAACTTTGGGGCCGATTCCAAAAACATACTTTACGTGTCTTTCTCTTGTGTCTAGTTCATCAGCGCGAAGCTTGGCCCATGGCGAAATCGAATCCAACCCTTCTTGAATCGAAACTGCTTCTCGGCTCCTTTCTTGTTCAGCGTGAACTTCCACCCGAACAAGTCCGGGCAAGAGTTCCGATACCAGACGGAACGGCCCCGCAATCTTCCCTCGCGTCAAATGATTGCCAAAGTCCTCATCCTTTACAACATGGATAAATATGATGCTGAAAATCATCTGGGCCGGACCACGAGGGATTGGAACCCAGCTATCCTTCCCGAAGCTTTGAACGCGTTCTGGATACAAACACTGGATCCCGAACCCGGAAATTCTCTTTTGGGCATTTGGCCCATTCGCCATGCTGCACTCATAAGAGAACTGTGATCCGGACTTCTGCACTTCACATGCCCAAATGGGATCGATCTTGTTCCGTTCAGGAATCCTTAGAGAAACGCCTCGAGAGCGAACTACTATTTCCTTGCTGGATGCATCTAAAAACACCTCATCTCCGGGCTCACTCTTTGGTTTGTCGGGCAGATTCGGCTGTCCAGCGGACACTTTTAGCTTTGACTGAGCTGTTGCCGTTGCAGCACAAATCAGTGCGAGACAAGTTAACATTGAAAAATTGTTGAGCATGGTGATGTCCTGGTATTGAAATCTCAAATGATAGTGATCTGAATGAATAACAATCGGCCCTCCGCCGCTACCGCCCAAGCTATTTGCCAATGTATAAACGGTTTGGGAGTACGCTCCAAGACCGTTGAATGATATGTCCGCCTGTCTGCCGTTTCTGTGCTCCGGAAGGCAATTGGCTGTTCTCTCGTCACTGGCGATGAAGTGATCTTTCCTGCCTGCTTCTTCGCTGCCGCGGGAGGAATCTTAGACATTCACTCTTTGCGCGTAGTACGCTTCCATGCTCTCTAGTGTGATGATGTTTCGGCTGGGCTCATCGGCCGGAATGCCACCGCGAGCGATTTTCCAGGGATCTTCATCGTGTGTGAGAAGCTCCAGCTCGTATGTGGATTTGATGCCGTATACCTGGTAAACCTCATTCAGGTGCTCCCGCTCGCTCTCGCCAATTGCGGGCTCTTCAGGTTCCTCGGTGATGTCCATCCAGCTAAACTGCTTGAACCGCAAGTATTGCGAATAAACCACCGGCCCATGCACCCAAGCCTCAATTTCGTCCTTGAATAGCGGCGTATGAAAG
>CAZBTA010000260.1:0-6694 GCA_964494515.1 uncultured Bryobacter sp. | reverse complement strand
CGATGGGGAAGTCAAGGACCGGAACATTGTGCGAGCCGGCGCCGATGAAGATGAGGTTGGACACGCGGGCGTCGTCCCAGGTGAAGATCTGGCCACGCTTGAAGCGAAGCGGTTGGTTGAGGGCGAAGAAAAGGCGAGTAAGAGCCGCTGCCGCACCCACCTCGCCAGCTCCGGTGTAGCCGCCGTTTATCGTTTCATTTTTGTCGGTAGCGGGATCAAACAGACGCAAGCCGGTGTTGGAGGAGCCGACGAACTTGGGGTTGGAGAAAACGGCCAGGACCTCGTGGGAGGAATCGAAGAAGGGGCCCCAGATGCGGCGGGCGCCCACGTGGCGCTGGTGGCTGAACCAGAATGGCACGGCCGCGGCGGCGAAGAGGGCAACGGCGATGGCATAGCGCCAGAGTTTCGGTTGTGCGGCGGGCGCTGGCTGCTGCGGCTGGTTTCGCAGGGTGGGCTGGAGGCAATAGGCGCCTTTGGGGACCTCGAGGAAGATGGGGTCGTTGAGCCCCTCATTGACGTAATACTCGGCGAGCTTGGAGCGGAGGCGGCTGGTCTTGACGCGGACGATGGGGTCGACCTTGGGATCGAAGTCGACTGACTTGCCGAGGACCTTGACGGCGATCTCATGTTCCTTGGGGGTGGTGTCGGGCGAGGCGAGGCTGTAATCGGCCAGAAACCGGAGCAGGGCGCGCTGGGAATCGGCGTTTGCCCAGGACGGGGAGTTGAGGATGCGGTCGACCTGGGCCTGAAATTCGGCGGGAGAGACGGTCATGGTGGACACCTTGAATGGCTCTAACTCTAACACTTCTCTAGGTTTCACACCGTATGTAACGTGAGTTCGCACTTCTTTGGGGTGGGGGGGATTGATAGAGTTCGACCCCATGAGAATCCTCGTAGCATTGCTTAGCGCCATGGTGATGGCGGCACAGGTGAACACGTCTTCGATACAGGGGGCGCTGACGGATCCGAGCGGAGCGCCGGTGGCGGGAGCGACGGTCAAGCTCCGGAACGAGGCGACCGGGGTGGCGGCGACTAGTACGACGACGGGGGCGGGGAACTATCTGTTTCCGGCGCTGCAGCGCGGCGTATATGAGGTGACGGTGGAGGCGAGCGGATTCAAGAGCTTTCGCCGGGCCGGGATCGAGGTGGCCGTGGGCGACAAGGTGGGGCTCGACATCAGGCTCGAGATAGGCAACGTGAGCGAACGGATCGAGGTGACGGCCGGGGCGCCGCTGCTGAATGTGACGAATGCGAGCCTTGGGCAGGTGATCGACAACAAGAAGATTATCGAGTTGCCGCTGCCGGGGCGCGACCCGAACCGGCTGGTGCAGTTGGCGCCGGGGGTGGGCGGGCAATCGAGCAATCTGGGCGACTTGCGGATCGGCGGCGGGCGGACGCGGCTGGTGGAGTTCTACGTGGACGGCTCGCCGACCTCGTCGGTGGCTGATGCGCGGTCGACGGCGCTGCCCTCGATTGACGCGATTGAAGAATTCAAGGTTGAGACCAATAACCTGTCGGCCGAGTATGGGCGGCTAAGCGGCGGGGCGATCAACATCCAGACACGGGCGGGAACGAACAAGCCGCACGGGTCGCTGTATGAGTTTGGGATGGGCGATTTCTTCAATGCCAATGACTGGGACTCGAACCGGCGTGGCAACCCCAAGGCGGCGTTTACGCGGCATCTGTTTGGCGGCACGTTTGGCGGGCCGGTGGTGATCCCGAAAGTTTATGACGGGCGGAACCGGACGTTCTTTTTCTTCAACTTTGACGGCGAGCGGCAGAACCAGGAAGGCAGTCTGCGGCTGGCCACCATGCCGACGCAGTTAGAGCGGGCGGGCGACTTCTCTCAGACGCTGAACACGTCGGGCCAGGCAGTGACTGTCTACGACCCGACGACCTATAACGCGGCGACGAACTCGCGGCAGCCGTTTGCGGGTAACCGGATTCCGGAATCGCGGTTTGATCCGGTGTCGAAGTACATGTTGTCGCTGTGGCCGCTGCCGAACCGGGCTGGTGATCCGGGCAACGGGATCAACAACTTTGCGGGGCAGTCGAGTTCGTTCTCGCAGCGCAATGACATCACGGCACGGTTTGACCAGAACTTTGGATCGAACCAGCGGGTGTACTTCAGGCTGACACGCAAGGCGGCGAACACGGACCCGAACTACTGGGCGGGGCCGGCGACGAGTGGGGTGAGGCCGAGCTGGGAGACGCAGGGCGGGTCGACGCTGAGCTACAACTGGACGGCGCGACCGACGTTTATCGTGTCGGCGCAACTGGGCATGGCGCCGCGGGACTTTACCTACTATCCAGTGTTCAGCGGGTTTGACCCGACGCAGATTCCGTTTGCGGCGAACGCCAAGAACGAGCTTGATCCGCGGTTCATCCCGAACATGAACTTTGAGAAGGTGGCCGGGCTGGGCGTGAACTTCGGGACTACGTTTTTGCGGGACCGTTACTTTTTTGGCAATGTGAGCGCGACGAAGATCTGGGCGCGGCATACGGTGAAGTTTGGCTATGAACAGCGGCGCAGCTATCTGAACAACAATGAAGCGGGCACGCCGTCGGGCGGGGCAAGCTTTGACGGGCGCTGGACGGGGGTTAACTACAATGCGGCGTTTGCGCAGCAGGGTTCGGGGTTTGCGAGCTATCTGCTGGGGCTGCCGAACAACTTCAACTTCGATGGCAACAAGTATGGGTGGGCGGTGCTGTTTGCCAACCATGGCCTGTTTGTCCAGGACGACTTCAAGGTGAACTCGAAGCTGACGTTGAACCTGGGGTTGCGCTGGGAGTTTGAAGCGCCGGAGACGGAGCGGTTTAACCGGCTGGTGTTTGTGGACCAGAAGATTGATAACGGCTATCGTGTGAACCCGAACTACAACTTTGCCCGCGATGTGATCGGGGCCGGGATCCTGCCGGCGGGCTCGCCGGTGCCGAATCTGTCGGGGCCGTTTCTGGGTGGTGTGGGTCTGGTGTCGAGCTCGGTGCGCGGCTCGCGCCAGGGCACGAATCCGTACTACAAGAACTTCGGGCCGCGGCTTGGGCTCGCGTATCAGATCGATTCGAACACGGTATTGCGCACGGGCGTGGGCATTCTCTACAGCGGGTTTACGGGGAATGCGTCGGGGTTTAACTCGCTCTCGATGCAGAACTTCTTCAACTCGAGCGGCACGGCGGTGATGACTCGTGACAATGGCGCCACGGCGGCGGCAAGTCTAAGCAATCCGTACCCGAACAACGTGGGGCTGAACCCGGCGACGAATGATGAGGCCGAGATCATGCGGCGCTACATGGGCACGTTCGCGTTTGGCTATGAGCTCGACCACCGGCCGAGCTATGAGATCAGCTACAACTTTGGGCTGCAGCGGTCGTTTGCGGGCAAGTGGGTGGCCGAGGCGAGCTTTGTGGGTAATCGCGGCGTGAATCTGTATGTGGGCGGCAATCCGTTTTTGAGCACGCTGGACCCGAAATATCTAAGCCTTGGGGCCAACCTCGACAGGGTGGTGCCGAACCCGTTCTTTGGGACGCTGGCGCCGAACAACACGAGTGTGCTGAACCAGCCGACGGTGGCCTACAAGTATCTGTTGATGTCGAATCCGCAGATGGCGGGTGGAGTGCGCAGCTTGCAGCGTTCGACGGGCAACTCGATTTACACGAGCGGGTTCTTCCGGCTGGAGCGGCGCTACTCGAACGGGTTGAGCCTGTTATTCAGCTATACGATCTCGAAGCTGATCGAAGATACGGCGGCGAAGACGAGCACGCAGTATGGGCTGCCGCAGGATGGTGTGACGTTCCGGGATCTTCGCGGTTTGAGTGTGCAGGACATTCCGCAGAAGCTGGTGGCGACTTACCTCTACGATCTGCCGATTGGACGGGGCAAGAAGTTGCTGGGAGCGCCGCAGAGCGGGGCGGCGAAGGTATTGGACGGTGTGGTTGGCGGCTGGAAGGTGTCGGGATTTACGATGATCCAGTCGGGGTATCCACTGCAGATTCGCCAGAGTGATAACTTTACGGGAGGCCTGGGTTATGGCAACCTGAGGCCGACGTTGGTGGGTAACTATCAGACGTCGACGGGCGTGGATGCAGCGGTGGGATTCCCGGTGGCGGGCAAGCCGCGGTACATCGATCTGAACGGATTTGCGGTGACGAACCGGTTTGCGTTTGGGACGGTGCCGCAGGTGTTGCCGAATTACCGGCAGCCGCGATTCAACCAAACGGATTTTGCGGTGATGAAGAACTTCAATTTCAAGGAAGGCGTGTTTCTGCAAGTGAGACTGGAGAGCACGAATTTCTTCAATCATCCGGTGTTCCAATTGGATGGCAACGCGCAGAACATACAGCGTTCGGAATTTGGTTACCTGCAGTCGCTGCAGAATAGCCCGCGGACGATGCAGTTTGGCGCCCGTTTTGTGTTTTAGGAGATGGGATGAAGTTCTGGATTACCGTGATGGTCGGGGGCGTGCTAAGCGCCCCCGCATTTGCGCAGGACCCTTACCTGCATGGACTGTATGACCGGTTGAACGACTCGCCGTTGCAGCAACGACTGCGGCGCGAGGCGCCAATGCCGATTGGGGTGGTGTTTCTGCCCTGGGCCGGGATGACGGAAGCGGATATGCGCAAGCACTTCCGGCTGATGAAGGAGCTTGGTTTTGACAACCTGAAGCAGACGATGCCGTCGCCCGAATGGCCGCAGGAGCGGATCATGGAAGTGGCGCTCGAAGAGGGGATCATTCCGTTCTGGTATGGCGAGGCGGGATGGGAAGAGATCACGCCGGCGCTGCTCGAGCGGCTGGGTATCGACGCGAAGCTGGGGGCGGAAGCGATCCGGCGGCATCCGAAGATGGTGGCTCACCAGAAGGAAGTGTTGCGGCGCGGCATTGCGCTCAACAGTGGGCATCCGATGCTTGAGGCGCGGCAGGGGGCGAAGTTTGAGTTTGTGCCAGATCCGTTGTTGCGACCGGCGGATGTGCCGTTTTTCCTCGACTGGCTGAAGCGGAACTACAAAGACGTCAGGACGCTGAGCGATGCGTGGAACCAGCGCGAAGTGGGTATTGATGAACGCCTGTATCAAACGTGGGCCGATGTCGAGCAAGGCATCAAGGCAATGTCACAGCAGGCGAACAACCTGCGAGGCTATGGCGGCGAGTATGGCAGGGTGAGGGACGTGCTGCGATTCAAGGCCGACACGCATGCGGCGCAAGTAGCCGAGAATGCCAGAGCAGCGCGAGAGAAGAATCCGTATGCGCCGACGCGAACCGGCGGGGAGATGGGGCTGTTTTTGCCGTTTGCTTACCGCGCCACGCGGATGGAATCGTTGGCGGCAACGCAGCGAGAGGCGGGGTCGTTCTATCCGTCGATTCATTTTGCGTGGCACTACGGTGAGGTGAACTATGAGGTGGCGCGGCCGATCTACATGCAGGCTTCGTTTGCCGTGGATCTGTTTAAGGGCGGTTGGACGGGTGGCTGGGAGAGCACGGGTGGACCGCAGCAATTGACCGGAGCGAAGGGCTGGAACCGGGAGCAGGCGGAGACGACGCCGGGATTCAGTGTCTCGGCCGGAACGATGAAGCAGCTGCTGTTGAGCTTTCTGGCTGGAGGATTCAAGGGCGCGGGACTGTGGACGTGGAATTTCAGGCGGGCCGGATGGGAAGGTGGCGAGTATGCACTGCTTGACCGGAACGGGCAACCGGGAGACCGCGCGGTGGCGGCCGGGGAGATCGCCAAGGCCGCGCGGAAGTATCGTGAGGAGCTATGGCAGGCCCACAAGGAACCGCTGGTGGGGGTGATGTACAACTGGGACAACGACGCAATCTGGGCGGCGATTTCACTGCGCGGGCGTGATCATTTCAAGCACTATCCCATGGAGGCGAGAGTGGGCGTGAGCCGGGCGCTGATCAATGCGAATGTGCCATGGGAGCATGTGACGCCGGCGGATCTGAAAGCGGGGCTCGGGCCACGGTACAAGGTGATTTATCTGCCGGGGCAACTGGCTTTGAACGAGGAACTGCTGGGTTTGCTCGAGCAGTATGTGAAAGAGGGTGGGCGCGTGGTGATCGACAGCCCGGGCGCTGCGTACGATGAGCACGGCAAGGTGTTCGAGACGGTGACCGGGAGCGCGTTTGAAAAGCTGTTTGGCGTGGAGCTGAGTGACCTGCAGTATTCGAGCAACGAGCCGCGACAGGTGAATGGGTGGAAGGCGAATGGGTTCGTTTGGCACGTGAAGCCCACGAAGGCGACGGTGAAGCAGAAGTTTGATACCGGCGAGCCGGCAGTGGTGGAGCATAAAGTGGGCAAAGGCAGCGCGGTGGTGCTGGGATGGGATGCCTCGCATGCAGTGTTCGCGCCTGGGCAGACCACGGCTGAGCGCATGCTGGTAGAGGCAACGCTGGGCGGGCTGAAGCCGGTGTACCAGTGTGAGGGCGGTATTGCCTATCGACTGGCCGCACCGGGGGCTGAGCATTACTTTCTGATCAACGACGGTGTGACGACGAAGATGAGGCTCAACCCCGCGATGCGTGGCGTGGCGCGCGATGCGGTGACTGGCGAGATGCTGGACCTGCGACAGCCTGTGATGGTGGAAGGTCACAGTGCGCGCTGGGTGAGGGTGACTCGCCAGTAGCGGTGTATTCAATTGTCGGAGAGCTGTAATCCCGCAGGATTGGGTTCGTTTGGTCAGTTAAGCGGCGGCGGCCTT
>CAZBTA010000259.1:0-6709 GCA_964494515.1 uncultured Bryobacter sp. | reverse complement strand
TCCTGCAGTCGGAGGCGGGGCGAGCGATTTTTGCACAGCATGGATTCAACCTGCTGCCGGCACCACCGAGCCTGCGCCGCCGGTAGCGCATAAAAAAGCCGCCTTCCTGGGGGAAGGCGGCTTTCTCAAGGAGAAGCAGCTTGGCCTAAAACTGCAGGCGAGCGCCAATCTGACCGGAACGACCACCGCCGAAATCAACGCCGCGGGCACCACGGATGACACCAAACGAATTGTCGTTGACGTTCATGACCGGGTCACCGAGGTTATTCCAATTGGGCAGGTTAGTAAAGCTGCCTTCGAGCCGGAGGCTGACCTTCTCGGTCAGGCGAACGGCCTTGAGCATGCCCATGTTCCAGGCGAAGGTGCCGGGGCCGACAACGATGCCGACGCCCGAGTTGCCGAAGCGACCAAGCGGGGCAATATCGCGACCGGGAACTTCGCCGACCTGGCAGTCGAACTGGTTCGAAGCGCCGGGCGTGCGACCGGGGCAAACAAAGGCCGAACGATCGAGCCACAGCGTTGCCGAGGGGCTCGACAGGCTGCCGTTGGCGGCACCAACACGATCGGGGCGCTGCGTGCCACGAGCGCGGGCATTGGTGCCGGAGGGGTCGCCAACGCTGACGGTGGGCGTCAGGAACGGACCGCTCTGCAGGGTAACTACAGAAGAAATCTGCCAGCCACCGAGGACGGCGTCGACGCCACGATTGACGTTGCTCATGAACTGACGGCCACGGCCGAAGGGCAGTTCATAAACGAGGTTGATCAGCGCGCGGTGACGGCGGAAGGCGTAGATGTCACCACGATCGCCAGCGCGGTTGTAGCTGTTGGTGACACGGCCGCCACCGGTTTCACCGGCGAAGCCGCTCGGGTTGGGGCCGGCATTGTCGCCGAGCGCCTTGGCGAGCGTGTAAGCCGAGGTGAAGGAGAGGCCCTTCGAGAAGCGACGATTCACTTCGGCCTGGAACGAATGGTAGTTCGTATTGGCGCCAGCGTCGCGGCTGAAGACGATGCCGAAGTTGGGGAACGGGCGATCGGTCTGCGGGCGCTGCGAGAAGTAGCGCGTGTCGGGCAACATCTGGTTGAGATCGGGCGCCCACGGCATGTGGGAGCTCTTGTTGCCGATGTAGCTGAAGCGGAGGCCGGTGGTGGCGTTCAACTGGCGATCAACCGAGAGCGACCACTGCGCCATCTGGGGCGGATGGAAGTCGATCTGGTTGGCCGTGCGGAACTCAAAGCTGCCAATGGCGCCCGAGCGGATGCCGCTGCCGGGGGTGCGGGTGGCGGGCAGGGTGAAGATCGGACGACCATCGGTGCCCACGTTGTTGAACAGGCGGACGTCGCTCTGCACCGTGCCGGTGAGCGAGAAGAACACGCTGCCGAGCGTGATCATGTTGTACATGCCGGCGCTGGCGCGAATGGTGGTCTTGTTGTTGAGGCGGTAGGCAAAGCCGAGGCGGGGCAGGAACTGCTTGTAGTAGTTCTTGCGAAGGCCTTCGGGCAGGCCGGCCTGTTCGGCGGTGACGATCGGCGTGCAACCTACGCCGTTGATCGCCGTTCCGGGGCAACCATTGAATGAGGTGATCGCGCCCGGGGCCACGAGCTGGCGGGCCTTGGGGTCGCTCATGATGACAACCTGACCAGTGCGGGGCACGGTGCGGTCGAAGTTGGCAATGTTGAAGCCGGCGTCATAGTAGCCCGGGTGGAACTCGTAACGGATGCCGTATTCCATGGTGAGCTTGTTGGTCAGACGCCAGCTGTCCTGCGCGTAGAACTTGTAGTGGCCGGCGCGACCGTCGTTATCGGTGGTGAGAACGGCGATCTGGCTTGAGGCCGGGGTGCCGAGCAGGAAGTCGCCCCAGGAGTTGCCCGAGAAGGCGCCGGTGAAGTTGAAGTCACCATAGTTGTTGCCGGTGGTGAAGCCGAGCGAGCTACGCGCCTGCAGGCGGCGATAATCGCCACCGAACTTGAAGGTGTGCTTGCCCTTGATCCAGGTGAGGTTGTCGATGAACTGGATGTTCTTCGAGATGCCGAAGCCCGGACGACCCTTGTTGAAGCCCGTGTACTGGTCGATGCTGAAGTTGGGCAGACCGTTGAAGAAGATGTCCCTCTGGATGTCGGCGAGGTTCAGGCTGTTGGTGAACGCGCGGCCGTCGAAGGGGAAGTCCGTGCGGCTTTCCGCATAGCTGTAGCCGCCGCGGAGTTCGTTGAGCAGCGTGGGACGGATCGTCCAGGTGTGACTGGCGACGAGCTGCTGGTGGTCGTTGTTGTTGGTGTCGGAGGGGAGCGTGAGGTTGTTGGGCGAAAAGGTGGGGTTCTTCTTCCACGTGTAGCGCGCAAACACCGCATGCTTGGCCGAGATCGTCTGGTCGCCACGGATGTCGAACTGGTTCGACTCGATGTTGGCGAGGCGGTTGACGACGAAGTTGTTCACCGTACGGCGGGAACCATCACCAATGTTGATGGCCGGGTAGAAGGGGATCACTGCCTTGGCCACGGCGTTGATACGGCTCGAGGGGATCACGTTGCCGGCGAAGGGCTGGCCGGTGAGCGGGTCGCGCACGGTTACGCCTTCAGCGGTGAAGTCGCCATTGCGGAGACGTTCGCTGGGGATCGTATTCTGCACGGTGGACTGGCGGGGGTAGCGGAGGCTTTCCCAGGCGAACATGAAGAACGTCTTGTTCTTGCCGTCGTAGAGCTTGGGGATACGGACCGGGCCGCCGAGCGTGCCGCCGAAGTTGTTGCTGACCTTGGCGGGCAGGGTCGCCTGACCGAAGGTGAGGGCATCGAGGGCCTTGTTCTGGTGGTACCAGAAGAGCGCGCCATGATACTGGTTGGTGCCGCCCTTGGAGACGATCGTGATGTCGCCGGGCTGGCCGAATTCGGCAGCGTTGCCGACGCCCTGCACGCGAATTTCACCGATCGATTCGATCGAGGGGAAGAGGTTACGGTTGGGGCTGTTGCCCGTCAGGCCGGTGATCGAGATACCGTCGGCGCTTGATTCGGACTGAGCCGGCAGGCCACCCTGGATGGCAAGACCCACGCCGTTATCGGCCTGAACGCCGGGCAGGGTCTGGAGGAGGTTGTATGGAGTGGTGCTGGTGCTCGCGCGGAAGTTGGCGGGCAGACTGGCCACTTTTTCAGGGGTGAGGTTGGAGGAGATTGCACCGGTATCGGTGGCGATTACGCCAGCATCGGCGGTGACTTCAACCGTTTGGGTGACGTCGCCGACAGCCAGCTTGACATCAACGCGCAACGTCTGACGAGCGACGAGGGTCAGATCCTTTGCGAGGAAGGAACGGAAACCGGCTTTGCTCACTTCGAGCGTATACGTGCCAGGCTTCACGTTCTGAAATTCATAAATACCGCCTTCAGAGGCAACAGCTTCACGGGTGGTGTTTTCGCCAACGTTGGTGAGCTTGACGGCAGCGCCGCTTACGCGCGCTCCGCTAGCATCGACAACGTCGCCAAGAACCACGCCGAACGTAGATTGGGCCAGAGCTTGCCCCAGACAGAGCAGCCCCAGCATATAAAGTTTGAGTAATCTCACAGCGTATCAGTGTAGCCTGACCGAGTTGCATTTGCATAAAGATGTGACAGGATTACGAAATGCTGAGAATTCTGTCCTTTATTTTGGCTGCCTGCGGGGTGCTGGCAGCCGCAAGCGCCGACGTTGTGATCTACGGATGTACGTCAGGCGCCATCACGGCGGCGATTCAGACAAAGAAGTCGGGCAAATCGGTGATCATGGTCTGTCCGGAAAAGCATCTGGGCGGGTTAACGGCGGGTGGGCTGGGATGGACCGATTCCGGCAACAAGGCGGTGATTGGCGGTCTCTCGCGGGAGTTCTACCATCGCGTGTGGCAGAAGTATCAAAAGGATGAGGCCTGGAAGTGGCAGAAGCGCGAGCAGTACGGCAACAAGGGCCAGGGGACAGAAGCGATCGACGGCACCAATCGCACGATGTGGATCTTTGAGCCGCATGTGGCCGAGCAGGTGTACGAAGAGTGGGTGAAGGAGCTTAAGATTCCGATCATCCGAAATGCGTGGCTCGATCGGGCCAAGGGCGTGAAGATGAACAAGGGCCGCATCGAGTCGATCCGCACGCTCGACGGCAAGACCTACCAGGGCAAGATTTTCATCGACGCCACCTATGAGGGCGACCTGATGGCGAGCGCCGGGGTGGACTACCACGTGGGCCGCGAATCGATGGCGACCTACAACGAACAGTGGGCCGGCATTCAGACGGGCGTGCTGCATCACCGCCATCACTTTGGCGCCGTACCGCAGCCGATCTCGCCGTATGTGGTGCCGGGTGACCCGTCAAGCGGCGTACTGCCCCGCGTCAGCACCGAGCCGCCGGGCCGCTATGGCGAGGGCGACAAGAAGGTACAGGCTTATTGTTTCCGCATGTGCCTGACGAAGCATGAGGCGAACCGCGTGCCCTTCCCCAAGCCCGCCAAGTATGACGCGCGCGAGTATGAGCTGCTGCTGCGGGTGTTTCAGGCCGGGTGGCGCGAGACGTTCCAGAAGTTTGACCCGATCCCCAATTTCAAGACCGACACAAACAACCACGGGCCATTCTCAACCGACAACATCGGCCGCAACTACGATTACCCCGATGCGAGCTACGAGCGGCGCAAGGAGATCATCGACGAGCATGTGAACTACCAGCAGGGGCTGCTGTACTTCATCGCCAACGACCCGCGCGTACCAGCCGATGTGCGCAACGAGTTTGCCAAGTGGGGGCTGGCCAAGGATGAGTTCACCGACAACGGCAACTGGCCGCACCAGATGTACGTGCGCGAGGCGCGCCGCATGATTGGCCGCTATGTGATGACCGAGAACGAGCTGGTAAAGCGGCGGCCCACCCCGGAATCGGTGGGCATGGGCAGCTATGGCATCGACTCACACAACATCCAGCGCTACATCACGCCCGAGGGCTACGTGCAGAACGAAGGCGATATCGGCGTGAGCACGAATGGGCCTTACCAGATCTCATACGGCGCGCTGGTGCCAAAGAAGGGTCAGGCAGCGAATCTGCTTGTGCCGGTGTGCCTGTCGAGCTCGCATATCGCGTATGGCTCGATCCGTATGGAGCCGGTGTTCATGATTTTGGGCCAGAGCGCGGCGACGGCAGCGGCGATGGCGATCGACGGCAAGCTCGACGTGCAGGACGTGCCCTATGACAAGCTGCGGGCAAAGCTGCTGGCCGATGGGCAGGTGCTTGAGTACACGCCGCCCAAGCCGACGCACGCCCGGAAAGTGGAAATCATCCGCGACAAGTGGGGCATCGCGCATGTGTATGGCGAGACGGATGCCGACACCGTGTTTGGCGCCATCTACGCGCAGGCCGAGGATGACTTCAATCGGGTGGAGACCAACTACCTGAAGGCCATGGGCCGCATGGCAGAGGCCGAAGGCGCAAGCCGGCTGGTGGAGGACTTGCGGATGAAGCTCTTCATCGACCCGGCGGAGTTGCAACGACTCTACGGCAAGAGCCCCGCTTGGCTCAAGAAGCTGATGGATGCGTGGGCGGAGGGGTTGAACTACTACCTCGCCACCCATCCGAATGTGAAGCCGCGCGTGATTACACGCTTTGAGCCGTGGATGGCGCTGAGCTTTACGGAGGGCAGCATTGGTGGCGACATTGAGCAGATCAAGCTGGCGGGGCTAGGTGAGTTCTACGATACGAAGGCGTCGATCCTGGCCCAGGCGGACGTGGATCGGGAACCGCGCGGATCCAACGGCGTCGCGATCGGGCCGACAAACACGAAGAACAAAGCCGCGCTGCTGCTCATCAACCCGCACACATCGTTCTACTTCCGCAGCGAGCTGCAGATGGTGAGCAAGGAAGGGCTGAACGCCTATGGGGCTTCGACGTGGGGGCAGTTCTTCATCTATCAGGGGTTCAACGAGAAGGCTGGCTGGATGCACACCTCAAGCGGCGTCGATGTGATTGACGAATATGCCGAGACAGTGACGCAGCGGGGTGAGAAGTTCTTCTACAAGTACGGCAACGAGGAGCGGCCACTGATTACGAAGACGATCGTGCTGCCCTACAAGACCGCGAAAGGCATGGCGGAGAAGCGTTACACCGCATATTTCACGCATCATGGCCCGGTGGTGCGGCAGGAGAGCGGCAAGTGGATCAGCGTGCGGCTGATGAACAATCCCCTCGAGGCACTGCAGCAATCCTACCTGCGCACGAAGGCAACGGATTACAAGAGCTTTCGCGAAACAATGGAGCTCAAGACCAACTCGTCGAACAACACGATCTTTGCTGACGCGAGCGGCAACATTGCTTACTTTCACGGCAACTTCCTACCGCGACGGGACACGCGCTACGACTTCACCAAGCCGGTGGATGGCGCGGACCCCGGCACGGAATGGGGCGCGCTGCATGCGATCGATGACACGCCCAACCTGCTGAACCCGCGCGCGGGCTGGCTTTACAACGCGAATGATTATCCGTGGTGGGCCGCGGGCAAGGGCAGTCTCGATGCGGCGAAGTATCCGGCTTATGTCGAGAGCGGCACGGCATCGGCCCGCGGCGTGCACGCGCTGAAGGTGCTTGAGGGCAAGACGGATTTCACGGTGGAGAGCTTGCTCGCCGCGGCTTACGACAGCTATCTGCCGTGGTTTGAAAAGCCGCTGCCGGCGCTGCTGGCGGCAAAGCCCGAGCATGAAGCGGTGAAGCTGCTTGAGAAGT
>CAZBTA010000258.1:0-6726 GCA_964494515.1 uncultured Bryobacter sp. | reverse complement strand
GGAGAGGTCGCCGACCCAGAGCCAGGAGGCCTGACGCATTTCGATGGCGACACTGAGCACCGAGTAGAAACCGATCAGGAAGGGCATCTGGAGCATGAGGGGCAGACAGCCGCCGGCGGGGTTGATGTCGTGCTTTTTGTAAAGCTCCATGACCTCTTCGTTCTTTTTGGCGGCGCGCGGGTCGGTCATGGAGATGCCCTTGTACTTGTCGTTGATGCGTTGCAGTTCAGGCTGGATGAGCGCGGTCTTCTGCATCGACTTCATGCTCGAGAGCTTGAGGGGCAGGGTGAGGAGGTTGATGATGATCGTGAGGACGATGATCGACCAGCCGTAGTTGTGGATGAAGTTGGTGTTGAGCCAGGTGAGGGCGTAGAACAGGGGCTTGGCGACGATGCCGAACCAGGTGCCGAAGTCGACCATCTGCTCGAGGCGGGGATCGACGGCCTTGAGGATGTCGAGATCCTTGGGCCCGACAAAGAAGCTGAGCTTGTTGGCGGCGGCGCCACCGACGGCCATGCCGATGTTGGGCTGTTCTTTGTTGTCCTTGTCGGAGACGGGGACGAAGGTGTCGGAAGTGGTCTGGAGCTCGAGGGGGATGCCGGATTTGTTGACGGCGACGGCGGCGAAGAACTGATCCTGGATGCCGGCAAAGAAGAAGTTGCCGTTATCGGTGGACCAGGTTTTGGCGGCCTCGGCGGCGGTTTTGGTTTCGAGCTTGCCGCGAGAGACGTCGTAGCGGACGGTGGTGCCGAGGGAGTAGGCGTTATAGGCGGCATGATCGCCGAAGCCGCCGCGCCAGGCGAGATTGTGCTGGACGGGGGCGCCGTTGAGGGTGAGGTCGGATTCAACGTCGACGAGGTACTGATCCTTGCGGAAGCGGAAGCTCTTGCGGGCGCGGTTGTTGCCCTGCTGGTAGTTGAACTCGATGCCGAGGCCGTCGGCGCTGGGCTTGGCGGCGAAGAGATACCAGTTGAGGTTGGGGTTCATCTCCTTGCCGTTGACCTGCACGGAGAAGGGGTAGCCGACGCGGCTGGTGCCGTTGTTGTGAACCAGCTGAAGGGGCTTGCCGAGGCTGTCCTTGAAATTCTTGAGCACCCAGGAGGTGACTACGCCGCCCTTGTTGGAGAACTCGACGCGGTAGAGATCGGTCTCGATGCGGTAGACCTCTTCTTTGGCGGCGACGACTGCCTGCGGGGCGCCAGCGGCCGGAGTAGCGGCGGCGGTGGCGGCAGCGGGAGCCGGTGTGGCGGGTGCCGCGGCCTTGGGGGCTTCCTGCTTCTTCTGCGGGCTGGGGGCCGGCTGCTTGGGCATGAAGTACTGCGAGCCGAAGATCACTACGCCCATGAGGATGAAGGCGAGGAGGAGGTTCTTTTCCATTCCCGGGTTCTCGTTGGGAGAGCCGGGGAGCTTGATTTCTTGAGCCATTGAATCTTTCTTGTTGTTCAGGGAACCGGGTCGAAGCCGCCCGCATGCAACGGGTGGCACTTACAAAGTCTTTTGGCGGCCATGACGCAGCCGCGCAGCGAGCCGTGGCGCTCGATGGCCTCCATGGCATAAACGGAACAGGTGGGATGAAAACGACAAGCGCTCGGAAGCATCGGGGAGAGAAACCGTTTGTAGAGCTTCAGGATGGCGATGAGGATGAGTCGCACGGCGCAGTATCAGTCTGGGTGATTAAGCGTTGGATGAGCTTGTCGACCTGCCGCTGGACTTCAGCCCATGGGGCGTCGAGCAACGACTTGCGAGGGTTGAAGACGATGTTAAAACCATGCGGGAATCGATCTCTTTCTAGTCTCACACATTCGCGCAGCCGTCGCCGGAGGCGGTTGCGAACATTGGCTTTGCCGAGAGCGCGTGGAGTGGTGAAACCGAAGCGGGAGGGCAGGGCATCTTCACGCTGGCGGACGAAGACGGCAAACAGGGCGCAGGCATGCCGCGTGCCCTGGTCGTAGGTCTGCCGGAAGTCCTGGGGGCGCAGGATGCGGGCTGATTTGGGGTAGTCCGGCATGACGAAGAAAAGCCGGAGCTAGCTGGTGGGCTAACTCCGGCAGGAGATGATCAGACAAAACCTTTGAAGTAGGAGAAAAACCTGGGTTAAGCGGCGGCCTTGGCCTGACGGACAGGGCGCTCGTCGGAAACGGTCAGCTTCCAGCGACCGCGGGCACGACGACGGGCCAGCACATCGCGGCCGTCCTTTGTCTTCATACGCTTACGAAAGCCGTGCGTCTTGGCGCGCTTACGGTTATTCGGCTGAAATGTTCTCTTCGGCATGAGTGGAGAATCCTTGGGGGCGGATAAAGTCTGCAATCGCTCCCATGTGGGGTGTCCGACGAAAGCGGACGTAGCAATGCAGCGGAACGCATCCGCGCAACTTTCCCACTATAGCAGCCTCGACACGCCGTTGTCCAGAGCATAGGATGGATAGCGCACTATGCAGCAGAAATTTTCAACACAGATCAAGGGCCCCGCGATCTTCCTGGCGCAGTTCATGGGGGACGAAGCTCCGTTCAACAACCTGCCGGACATTTCGGCTTACATGAAGAATCTGGGATATCTGGGCATCCAGCTTCCGAGCTGGGACAGCCGGATCCTCGATATCAAGAAGGCTGCCGAGAGCAAAGACTATTGTGACGAAATCAAGGGGAAGGCCAACGGGCTGGTCATCACCGAGCTCGCGAGCCATTTGCAGGGGCAACTGGTGGCCTCGCACCCGGCGTATGACGAGATGTTTGACGTGTTTGCGGCTCCTGAAGTGCGCAACAACCCGGCGGCGCGTAGCGAGTGGGCGACGCAGCAGCTGAAGTATGTGATCCAGGCGACGAAGAACTTTGGGCTGACGGTGTCGCCGTCGTTTTCGGGTGCGTTGTTGTGGCCGTTCATCTACCCGTGGCCGCAGCGGCCGGCGGGGCTGGTGGAAGAGGGTTTCAAGGAACTGGCCAAGCGCTGGCTGCCGATCCTGAACTTTGCCGATGAGCATGGCGTCGACATCGCCTATGAGCTGCACCCCGGTGAAGACCTGTATGACGGCGAAACGTTTGAGTTGTTCCTCAATGCGACGGGCAATCATCCGCGAGTGGCGATCAACTACGATCCGTCGCACTTTATCCTGCAGTGCCTCGATTATGTCGGCTTTATCGACGTGTATGCCGAGCGCATCAAGGCGTTCCATGTGAAGGATGCCGAGTTCCGCCCGAGCGCGAAGGCCGGCGTGTATGGCGGCTATCAGGGCTGGACGAATCGTCCGGGACGGTTCCGTTCGCTGGGTGACGGGCAGGTGGACTTCAAGCAGGTGTTCTCGCGTCTGACGGCAAATGGCTACGCTGGCTGGGCCGTGCTCGAGTGGGAATGCTGCTTCAAGGACAGTGTGCAGGGCGCCGCCGAAGGCGCGCCGTTTATCGCCTCGCACCTGATCAGCGTACCGACGAAGGCGTTTGACGACTTTGCGGGTCAGGCGACCGACGCGGCGCGCAACCGTCGCATCATGGGCCTCTAGCTTTGGGCCACAAGGCTGGGTGCGGGTTTTGCCTCGCATGGTAAACTCGCATCCAGTTGTGGCGCTGAAGCCTGCCAAAAAGATCCAGTCGAAGGGGGACTCCTGGACGAGAGCCCAAGCGCTTCGCCAATGCGAATTGACATCGCGGCAAGTGCAGGTATGGGAGCGTCAGGGCCTGCTCACCCCGAAGGAAATCTACTCATTTGAAGACCTGCTCGAGCTGCGCGTACTCGCGCGGCTGAAGGAGCTTGGGGTGTCGGCCGCCAAGCTGACCGCGGTGTTCCACAGCGTGCAGGGCAAGCTGGCGGGCGTCAAGAATCCGCTCACTGAACTGCGGGTGTACGTCGAGGGCAAGCGGATCCGCGTGCAGACGGAAGGGCGCAAGATGGAGGCGCTCAGCGGGCAGTTGTTGCTCGATTTCGACCAGGCGGAATTACGGCGGCTGCTGACGTTTCCGGCCGGCAAGAAGGAAGACGCCGCCGCACAGCGCAAGCAAAAGGCCGAGGCGGAAGATCACTTTCAGCGGGGGCTGTCACTCGAGCAGGCCGGGGCGGACAAGCGCGAGGCAATCGCGGCCTATGAGAAGGCCATCGAGCTGAATCCGCAGCATGCCGGCGCGCTGGTGAATGTGGGAACGATCTTCTTCAACGCGCGCAAGTGGCGCGAGTCGGAGAAGTTCTATACGCGCGCGATCGAAGCAGACCCGGCGTATCCGCTGGGTCATTTCAATCTGGCTAATCTCCATGAGGAATTGGGGCGTACCTCTCTGGCGATTCAGCACTACAAAAAAGCCCTTGAGTTGCAGTCGAACTACGCCGATGCCCATTACAATTTGGCGCTACTGTTTCAAACGCGTGGCCGCGCGATGGAAGCCATACGGCACTGGAAGCAGTATCTGGCAATAGATTCAACAAGTCAGTGGGCCCAAATTGCCAAGCGCGAGATGGCGAAGCTGAAAAGCAGCGCCTTGATTGTGGCGAAATCCCCTTCAGAGACCGCCTGATCCCAGTCAGCCCGCTATAAGCGCGGCTGATACCAGATGGTGTTAAACTGAGTTAACACTTCAAGGGAAAGGTACAAATGAATCTCCGTTTACACACCCTGTTAGTGCTCGCTTTGGCTTGCATCTCGTCCCTTTATGGCCAGGTGACCGGTCGCATTACCGGCACGGTTACCGACGCTAGCGGCGCCTCGATCCCAGGCGCCACGGTCGAATTGCTTTTGCCTGGTGGGCAAACCCCGCTCATCAAGGTAGAAACCTCAGCTGATGGCAACTTTGTCATGGCTGGTGTCCGCCCTGAAACCTATAGTCTCCAAATCTCCAGCAAGGGCTTCCGCACTGAAATCATCCGTAACCTGAAGGTGGATACGAGTGCGGATCTGTCGCTGAAAATCATCAAGCTTGAAATCTCGTCCACGTCGGAAACGGTGGAAGTGTCGGCTGAATCGGCCGTTGTGCAGACTTCGTCCGCCGAAGTTTCGACGACGGTGACGAATGCGCAGTTGCGCCTGTTGCCCTCGCTGAACCGCAGCCCGCTGGGCCTGCTACAGACGCAGGCTGGCGTGAGCTCGAACGCGCGCACGGCCACGACCATTAACGGTCTGCGCCCGTCGTTCTCGAACATCACGCTCGACGGTATCAACATCCAGGACAACTTCATCCGCACGAATACGCTGGACTTCCAGCCGAACCTGCTGCTGCTCGACCAGGTGGCCGAAGCCACGCTGGTGACGTCGAACTCGAATCCGTCGCTCGGCAATGGCTCGGCGCAGATCAACCTGACGACCCCGTCGGGTACGAACCAGTTCCATGGCAGCCTCGTCTGGTTGAACCGCAACAATATCGCCAGTGCGAATACCTGGTTTAACAACCGCAGTGCGATCGCGCGGCCCTTCCTGAACCAGAACCAGTTTGGTGGTTCGTTTGGTGGCCCGATCAAGAAGGACAAGCTGTTCTTCTACACGAACTATGAAGGTCTGCGTCTGCGTCAGCAGACGGCGGCAACTCGCACGGTGCTGCGTGCCGATGCTCGCCGCGGCATTGTGAGCTACCGCGATACGAGCGGTACGCTGCGCCAGGTGAACGTGCTGACGGCCGCCAATCTGACCCCTGATCCGCGCGCCGCGCAGATCATTGCCGCTGTTCCGGGCGCCGAAGTGATCAACCGCCCCGACATTGGTGATGGTCTGAACACGGGCGGTTATGGCTTCAACATCCGCAACAACCGCACCCGCGACAACGTGCTGGGCAAGGTGGATTACGTCCTGAGCCAGAAGCACTCCTTCGCTGGCACCTACACGTGGAACCGCGACATTCTGGACCGTCCCGATCTGATGAACAACTTCGAGGCCGTGCCAGTAGTGACCAACGATGGCGCGACGAAGCTGTTGTCGCTGACGCACCGCTGGAGCCCGACGGCGACGTTTACCAACGAGCTGCGTGGTGGTTACAACCTCGCGCCGGCCCCGTTCAACACGTCGCAGCAGTTTGACCAGGCCATTATCGCTCCGACGCTGGTGAGCAACCCGCTCAACACGTTCCGCGCGCAGGGCCGCAATACGAACACCTACAACATCCAGAACAATTCGACCTGGGTGAAGGGTCGCCACACGATCCAGTTCGGCTACCACAGCCAGTACATCCGTGTGCGCTCGTACAATGACGCGGGCATCACTGCCACCTACACCATGGGTATCAGCGCCGCCAACCCGATCAACATCGATGCCGCGCTGCCGGGCATCAGCGCCGCTGACCGCGCCACGGCGAACGCGCTGCTCTCGTTGCACGCGGGCTTTATCGCGAGCTCGACGCAGACCTTCAACGTGAAGGACCGCACGTCGGGCTTCCTGCCGAATCAGCCGAACGTTCGCAACTTCACGAGCGACAACTATGCCGGCTACATCGCCGACAAGTGGAAGGCCAGCCGCCGGTTGAGCCTCAACTTTGGTCTGCGCTGGGATTACTTCACCCCGGTGGACGAAAAGGACTCGCTCGCGTTGCTGCCGGTGCTGAATGGCCAGTCGGCCATCGCCGCGCTGCTGAATCCGGTGGGTACGCTGGACTTTGCCGGTAACTCGGCGGGTCGTCGCTGGTACAAGCGCGACCTCAACAACTTTGCGCCGAACTTCGGCCTTGCCTATGACCTGTTTGGGGATGGCAAGACGAGCTTCCGCGCGGGTTACAGCGTGAACTTCGCCAACGACGAATTCATCCGCTCGGTCGACAACAATAC
>CAZBTA010000257.1:0-6772 GCA_964494515.1 uncultured Bryobacter sp. | reverse complement strand
CATCCGCCGGAAACAGCGTCTCAATCCTCAACTCATCCGTCGTCACATCCTGCGCGGTCCCAAACGTCGCAATCACCGTAAACAGCGACAGCCTCACCCCATCCCTCTCCACCGTCACCGGCAACACCGGCAGCAGCGCCGTCCCCTCGCTCACATGCAGCGTCCCTGCATCCTGATGCGCAATCATCTCCCGCAGCAACTCGCGCAGTTCCGCCCCGCCCGACTCCTCGGCTTCCCGCTTCGCCCGGCACCACAACACCGGCGCAATCGCCCCCCAATTCGTCACATACGGCCGCATCCCCGCCGGATGAAAAAACGCCCGCAACAGATTCGGCCGCTGCCCCCCGATCCGCTCCCACAGATCCTCCCCAAACACCCCAGCAATCCTCTGAAACGCCCCATTCGCCTGCCGGATATTCCACGCCCGATCCAGCGCCACTGCCGGATACGGCTCATGATTCCGCAGCATCATCTCTACGGCCCGCATCACCTGCTGCATCTGCGGATGCTCGAGCGGCCGCGCTGCAAACACCGGCGCAAACCCTCCCGCCCGCAACATTGCATTCCTCTCCCGCAGCGGCACATCGAGCGTGTCACAGATCCGTAGAATCATCTCCCGGCTCGGCATCGCCCTCCCCGATTCGAGAAAGCTGATATGCCTCTGCGACACCATCGCTTCCACCGCTAGCGCCAGTTGCGACAACCGCCGCCTCTGTCGCCACTCCCGCAGCATCCCCGCGAACCCCTCGTTCTCCACAACCTGCAACATTGCCTGCATGACGTCCATTCTCGCGCCCACACTGCACCGCTTCAATTACCCCCAAGGTAATTGCCCCTATCCCCCCAATGGCTCATGCTCGAAATCAAGCCATGAATCCTCGCCTCATCGCCCTCTTCACCGTCATCCTAGCCTTTGGCGCACTCACCACCAAAGCCATCCTCGACGTCGGCATTTGGGGCATCTTCGAGCCCCATTTCCGCAATTGGGGTCCTGCTCAGGTCTTCTGGGACCTCGTCATCTCTTGCAGTCTGATCTGCTTTTGGTTACCCGGCGACGCCCGCCCCCGCGGCATTCCCGCCTGGCCCTTCATCCTCGCCACGCTCCTTGCCGGCTCCTTCGGCCCCCTCGCCTATCTGGTCGTCCGCGAGCTCAAGTCATCTCAGCCCCGCCGCTAGCATCACAGCATCCGGAAGATCCATTCCTTCCGCTGCCGCCTTACGCGGCCATACCACTGGCAAACGGGATAGAGCGCCAGCACACAGCCCACCCAAGCGACATAAACGCCGCCCAGCCCGTAGCCGTACTCCGCTGGCAGTCTCACCCCCGCCCCGCGCAACGTCAGCATGTCGCGCATCAGCCAGCCCGCCTCGCCATAGCTCCACCAGTTCGCCACCACCGCTGACCCGTGCAGCAAAGGCAAATGCAGCAGGTAGTACACCAGCGGCGTCTGCCCAAACGCGCTCAACCACCGCATCACTTTGCCCCGCCTCTCCTCGGCAAGCGCGAGCCACCCCAGCGCCGGCCCCAGCGTCATCAGCACATACAGCAGCGACGGCGGATACTTGTTCACTTTGAGAAACGACATCACCGTTCCCACCCCGCTCGCTTGCCACGCCCACCCCAGCGGATCCCCATACCAGTTGCTCGCCCTCAACAGTACAAATCCGACCGTCAGCCCCACTCCACTCCACGCCAACACTCTCCGTCTCGCCCCAGTCTCCATCCGGAAAATCTCCGCCGCCGCATAACCCACCATCATCACCCCCACCCACGGGATCAGCGGATACAACGATGCCATCACCACCCCATCACTCACCTTGAAAAACGCCATCTGGTGCAACGCCGCCCACCACCCCGTCCTTACTCCATCACCCAGGTTGTGCAGCACGATCATCGCCACGCCGAGCACCCCGATCACCCGCGGCTGCACCACCAGCACCATCCCTCCCAGCAACACCATCGAGATCCCGATCACCCAGATCACCTGCAGCCGCGTAAACGCAAAGTCCAGTCGGAACGACCATCCAAGCGGCGACACCACCAACACCTCCAGCAACACCAACCACAATCCCCGCACCACCAGAAACCGCGCCAGCTCCTTCCGGTCCCGTCCCCGCTCGAGCGACAGCGCCGCGCCCAGCCCGGCCAGAAACACAAACACCGGCGCGCAAAAGTGCGTCACCCATCGTGTCAGAAACAGCAACGGCGTCGTCCGCGCCAGATCCGTCGGATCAAACTGCACTGCCGCGCTCGAGAAAAAATCTCGTGCATGGTCGAGCGCCATCACCACCATCACCAGCCCCCGCAGTGCGTCTAGGCTCAACAATCGTTCCGGCTTGTTCGTCTCCTGCATCACGCGCCTTTTGCCTCGCTTTGTTTCTCAAGGCAGGCCCGCAGAATCTCCTTCGCCTTCTCCTCTCCACATGCCCGCGCCATCACCATCGCCCCCACCAGCATCGCCATCTCCTGGATCGCCGCCTTTCGCTTGTCCCCGGCTCGCCCGGGCTTTACCTCCGCGATCACCTCGAGCATCCCCTCCAGTCCCTGCTCAAACGATTCCTTCATCGGCTCGCTCACCCGCGCCAGCTCCGTCCCCAGCGCGGCTACGGGACACCCCGCCCCCACCTCCTTGCGATGCTGCAGCGACAGGTAGAACTTGCGAAACTCCTGGTGCCCCACCTCTTGCCCCAGCTTCTGCTGCAGCCCCCGCGTCAGCCCCGTCACCTGCGCAAACGCCTCGGCAATCCCCGCCCCCAGCATCTCTTCCTTCGTCTCGAAGTGCCGGTAAAATCCCCCGTGCGTCATGCCCGCATCCTGCATCACATCGGCCACGCTCGTCCCTTCGATCCCGCGTTCCCTCACCAGCCGCGCCGCGCTTCGAATGATGCGCTGCTTGCTCTTCTCTTTTTCCTCGCCCGAAACTCTCATGCGACTCCTCCCACTTTTCGTTTGACTGTTTAGATGATATGCATCATCTTTATAGATGTCAACCATCATCTAAAGGAGATTCCGCATGACCCCACCGAAAATTCTCGTCACCGCCGCCGCCGGCAAGACTGGCGCCGCCCTTGTCGCCGAGCTCCGCCGTCGCCAGTTGCCCGTCCGTGCGCTGGTCCGTTCCGACGATGCTCGCGCCGCTCACCTGCGTCAGTTGGGTGCCGAGGTGATATCTGGCGATCTGTTCAATGCCGCTGCTCTCGACACCGCTCTGCAAGGCGTCCAGCGCGCCTATTGGTGCCCGCCCTTTCATCCGCACATGCTTGAGGTGGCCACCAGTTTTGCTCTCGCCGTACGCCGCCATCGCCTCGAGTCGGTCGTCGGCCTCAGCCAGTGGCTGTCAAGTCCCGATCATCCCTCGCTCGCCACGCGCCAGCACTGGCTTGCCGATCAGCTTCTCGCTGCGATTCCCGGAACGCAATACACCGTCCTCAACCCCGGTTTCTTTGCCGACAACTATCTCCGGCTCATCCCCTTTGCCGCCCATCTCGGCGTTCTCCCCTCGCTCACTGCCGATAGCCGCAACGCTCCCCCCTCCAATGAAGACATTGCCCGTGTTGCCGCCTCCGTGCTCATCAATCCCGCGGCCTTTCCGGCTCGCTCCTACCGCCCCACTGGCCCCGCTTTGCTCTCCACCGGCGATATGGCTTCCATCCTCAGCGATGTCCTCGGCCATCGCGTTCGTCGTGTCGAGATGCCGTTCTTCCTGTTCCTCAAGGCGGCCCGGCTGGAAGGCGTCAGCGCCTTCGAGCTCAGTGGATTCCGCCATTACATTCGCGACCATCGCCAGGGCGCTTTCGCCGTCGGTGCTCCCAATGATGTCGTTCGCGAAGTCACCGGTCAGCCAGCGGAATCTTTCCGCGATATCGCCCTTCGCTACGCCGCCCTACCCATCGCTCGCCCCATCTTCAGCAATCGCTGGCGCGCCTGGTTCAACTTCATGATCACGCCGCTGGTTCCCGGCTACGATCTTGACGCTTTCGATTCCCACCTCGGCTGCCACGTCCCGCCCACTCCCCGCCTCGCCCTCGATAGTGTGGGCTGGCGTGCCACCCATCAGATCGCATTCCAGAAGTAACCTGGGATGCTTACTCGATGGCTTTCGGCGCTGCCGGTTCCAGTGCGCCACGCGCAATGCGACCGCTCACCGGTCTCGGCTTCCGGTCGAGGTCAAGCTCGAGAACAATCGCTGGGTCTCCGGATTCCACAGCGGGGCTTTTCTCCGTGGGGCGAAAATCCGCCAGCGCCCATTCGGTGCTGGCTGACACAAACTGCGGGTCGGCGACCAGGTCGTTCGGCCCCGGTGGCGCCACCGTCCCGCCGAACGTAATGTTGTAATCCGAAAGAACATCAACGCCACGGATGATCTCAATCGCGCGACCATTCGGCCGTGCCACCGCGATATTGTTCAGCACGCGCACGGCCGAGCACTGGTTCACGCGGATCTCGCCATAGTCCACCACTTGGCCGTTCAGATAGGTCGTGTTGTTGATGAAGTCGATTCGATCCGAAAGGAACGCTTGAATCCCACCCCCGCCATTATTGAAGGAGAGATTGTTTTCAACGAGCACGCCGCCCCGATAGGGCCCGAGTTGCGAATTGTTTTGCGTATTCCGCAGATCATCGATGATGATCCCGTTGCCATCGCTCAGGCGATTTGTCGCAATCCAATCCACCAGCGATCGGTTGTTAAACACCCGGTTCCTCCGGATGATGATCTTTGTCCCCGTCTCCGCATCCGAGTTCCACGCCTGGTAAACGCTGATGCCGCTGTTGGCAAATCGGGCATACCACGCATTCTCGTGCACGATGTTGTCTTCAATCGTGACGTAGTCCGCCTGGATGGCGTTGATCCCGCCTCCCGCGCACTGCCACACCCGGTTGTTCGCGATCCGAATGTGGTGCGGCTTCCGTTCCCCATCATTGCGGCCATCAGCGGTGATGCCATTGCCGTTGCATAGCGGATTGCTGTTCAGCCGCTCCGCTCTGCAGAATTCAAACGTCTGCCCGCTTCGCCCACCTTGCACCTCAAATCCCACAATCTCGATGTACGACGCGCCACCGCGAATCTGAAATCCATGCCAACCGTTGAACTTGAGCACCGGCTTGTGCCCCTCATGGGCGCGATAGATGATCCATGCCTCCGCCGTACCCGAACGCGTGATGTCAACAACCGAGCAGGCCGGGCAGGAGTTGGAGTATTGGCCGTTCATGACATTCACGATGTCTCCCGGCTGCGTCAGATTGGCCGCCTTCTGAATTGTGCGAAATGCGCTCTCCGGGCTGGTTCCCGTATTACTGTCACTCCCGGAACCAGAAACATAATATTCAACCGCGCCAAGCGTGAGCGGCGCCAGCAAGGCAACCAAAAGTTTTAGCTTCATCAGATGAGGACCCCCAGTTGTCCATTCACCCTCACGTTGGTTTCGGTTACTGCCCGATCGGCTTCCAACATGCCTAAGGGATGGTGAACTCGAGCAACTCTCCGCCAGCCGCTACTCCTATCGCCTCTCCATTCGCCGTACAGCCAACCAGGCGCGGTGCATGACCCACCTTGCCATCTCGCGCAACTTCGAAAGGAATCCATTTGCCGGCCTCATGACGCACCAAACGCAAATCCCGGCTTTCGGTCACCCATCGCATGCTGACCTTTTGTCCACACTCGATCGCTGCGGTTACTCTGGCCGTTTTTCCACCCAGCTCTTCCGGGCCAGCAATCGTGGTCACTTCCAGTTTTCTGCTCTTCTCATCCAGCCGGATCCGATGCATCTCGCGATGTCCTTTCACTTGCACCAGGTAATCATCCGACAGCAACCCCGTAAACGCCATATTCATCGCTCGCCCTGCCTGGGCCTCCCCCGTCTGTGATCTTGTAAGCCCCCTCGCCAGTTCCACGCCTTCCCGCGAATACACGCGCACCATCGGCAAGTCGCCCGGCTCCTCTTCGCGGAGGTTCGCCATCTCGGTTCCAATCACCCAGATACGGTTCTTTCCGTCAACTTGCACCCAATGCGGGAAGAACTTACCAACCCGAATCCATGACGTCGTCCCCTTTGCCGTTTCCACCACGACAATGCCATTCTCAATACCTCCCGCTGCGTCATGAGCCCCAGCCGTAATCGCCGCCACGCCTGTATCGTTAATGGCCAATGACCAGGCAATCCATTTCCACACGCCCTGCTGCTCGATCTCCCCCGTCGCGTCGCGCGCTCCGCCTGTGCTCGCGAATGGTGTCAAAGTCCAAACCAGTTTGCTGCCCTCATCCCGGACGGCAAACCAGGCCTTCGAACTGGCCGCTGGTCCAAGTTCCTTCGTGCCTTTTGCGGGCGTCACCCACCCTGCGCTCACGCCTTCCACCACTACTTTGGCGTTGTCAGTGGCCATACCGCCTATGAGCGACTGGGCTACCGCGATTGAACTGAATAAAACCTGCGAAAACTTCATTTCGATGAGTCTCACAGGCTTGACGCAGTAAGCTCCAGCTTCGTGGATAACTGAATTGCAAAAATCAGTCCAGAAATTTTCAAACTCTATTTCGCCCAGAATCAATCACTTCTCCACCCCACCCCAAAGACTCCCTCCACCCGCATGCAACAACATACACATGTTGAATGCAAACAAAATTCAAGACGAGATTCGCCCATACGGCGAAGTAGAAAAGCTTGCCTGGGAGCGCTATGTCCATGCGCTCAAAATGGCTGACCGTACCCGCGCCCTCGAGATCACCTCTCAAGACGCGTGGGCAAACGAACCCAATAACGCCCAGCTCTTCTC
>CAZBTA010000256.1:0-6932 GCA_964494515.1 uncultured Bryobacter sp. | reverse complement strand
CTCGTCATGGAGTACGTTGACGGGCTGCCACTCGATCAGTACATCGAGCAGCACCGGCTGAGCGTTGAAGAGATTCTGCGGCTCTTCATACAGGTGATGGAGGCGGTAGCCTTTGCCCATCGCAACCTGATCATTCACCGCGACCTCAAGCCCTCGAACATCCTGGTGACCAAGGCCGGGCAGGCGAAGCTACTCGACTTTGGCATTGCCAAGGTGCTTAAGGCGCAGGGCGATGAGACCGCCACGGTATCGGTACGGCTGACACCGGAATTCGCCAGCCCCGAGCAGATCCAGGGCGGGGCGATCTCGACAGCCTCGGACATCTATTCGCTCGGCGTGCTGCTGTTCCATACGCTGACGAGCGGCGAGCGGCCCTATCAGATCACTTCAGGCAGCATCAGCGAGATGATGCAGGCGGTGGTGAGCAGCCAGACGCCACGACCGAGCCAGATGGCGCCGCCGAAGTTTCGCAAGAAGCTTGTGGGCGACCTCGACAACATCATCCTGAAGGCGATGGCCAAGGAGCCCCAACGGCGCTATGCCTCGGTGGACCAACTGCGCGAAGACATCGAACGCCACCTGAGCGGCCGGCCGGTGCTTGCCCAGGGGGACAAGTGGACCTACCGGGCAGGGAAGTTCATCACGCGCCACCGGTATGGGGTGGGCGCGGGCGCGCTGATTCTGCTGAGCATCATCACAGGCGTGGTGACGACGCTCGAACAACGGGCGGCGGCCGAGTCGCGGTATCAGAATGTACGGTCGCTTGCGACCTCGATCCTGTCGGACGTCAACCAGTCGCTCAAGGACGTGCCGGGATCAGCGCCAGCGCGGCGTAAGGCCGTCATGGCGGCCGTCAAGCACCTGGAGGACCTGGCAGCACGCTCGGGCGATGACCCCTCGCTGATCGAGGACCTGGCGACCGCATACGAACAGGCCGCCGAGATGGAAGAGGGCCTGATCGAGCGCGCCGTAAGGCTGCGCGAGAAGTTGCCGCCGAGCGAGAAGCTGGCCAACGCCCAGCGCCGGCTGGGCAACAGCCAGCTGAAGAAGGGCGAGATGGCGCAGGCCATCGAGAGCTATCGCGAGTCGATGCGCACGGCGGAGCGGGTAAAGTCTGACCGCGCCATTGGCCTGGCCCACAGCAACCTGTGTACGGCGCAGGCGATTGAGGGCAAGTATCAGGACGCGGTAGGGCAGTGCTGGGCGGCGGTGGGCATCCTGAAGGGGATGGACCGCGTGTTGGCACAGGTACGTTATGGCGCGGTGCTCGCCAAGTTGGGCCAGCAGGCTGAAGCCAATCAGAGCTGGCAGCAGGCGGCGCAGGCGCTGAACCCGCTGGACGAGATGGCGCTCGGGGTGATCGGCGAGCTATGGGCGTCGGTGGATCATCTGCCGCGGGTGAAGGCGGTGCTGGCCTGGAAGCGTGGATTGATCGAGGCCGAGCGAGGTGACATGGACCGTTCGCTTGAGTCGTTTGAGCAGGCCGTGAAGCTGGTCAGCGGGCCCAATGTCAGCATGAAGCAGGTGGTGGCGTTTGCCGATGCCTGCGCGCTCTATGGCGAGGCGCTGAAAGATGCGCGCCAAAAAGCAGAAAGGGCGCAACAGGCGTTGGTTCGGTTGAACCAGACGACGGTTGGCGCCCAGAGTCTGTTAAGAGCGGAGCTTGAGCCCTAGCTCAGGATGTTGCCGGGGAAGAAGTAGGCGAGTTCGATCGCCGCGTTCTCGAGCGAGTCGGAGCCATGGACGCAGTTGCGACCCACGGACTCGGCGAAGCGCTTGCGGATGGTGCCTTCAGCGGCGTTGGCCGGGTTGGTGGCGCCCATGGTTTCACGCCACTTGGCAACGGCGTCTTCGCGCTCGAGGCACATCAGGACGCAGGGACCTTCGGTCATGAATTCGACGAGCTCACCGAAGAAGGGACGATCCTTGTGAACCGCATAGAAGCCTTCGGCCTGCTTGCGGGACAGCTGGGTCAACTGGAGAGCTTTGATCTTGAAGCCGGCGGCTTCGGTAACCGCGAGGATGTCGCCGATCTGGTTCTTGGCGACGGCATCGGGCTTGATGATGGCAAACGTTTTTTGCATAGAGAAAACCTTTTCGAGTTAGAGGAGGCCCGCTTGCTTCATGCGGCTCTGCATGGTGATGCCGAGCTCGGCGGGCGTCTTGCAGACGGTGATACCGGCGGCTTCCATTGCTTCCATCTTGTCGCTGGCCTTGCCGCTGCCACCAGAGATGATGGCGCCGGCGTGGCCCATGCGGCGTCCGGGAGGCGCGGTCTGACCGGCGATGAAGCCGACGACGGGCTTTTTGATGTGGTAGTTCTTGACGAACTCGGCGGCGCGCTCTTCGTTGTCGCCACCGATTTCGCCGATCATGATGATGGCGTCGGTGTCGGGATCGTCGAGCAGGAGCTTCATGGCGTCGGTGTGGTTGGTGCCGATGATCGGGTCACCACCGATGCCGATACAGGTGCTCTGGCCGATGCCGAGGCCGGTGAGCTGGCCGACGGCTTCGTAGGTGAGGGTGCCGGAGCGGGAGACGACGCCGACGCGACCTTCCTTGTGGATGTGGCCGGGCATGATGCCGATCTTGCACTTGCCGGGCGAGATGACGCCGGGGCAGTTGGGACCGATGAGGCGGGTCTTGGAATCCTTGATGATGGACCAGACCTTGGTCATGTCGGTGGCCGGGATGCCTTCGGTGATGCAGACGACAAGGGGCAGGCCAGCGGAGGCGCCTTCAAGGATGGCATCGGCGGCAAACGGCGGCGGCACGAAGATGACGCTCGCGTTGGCGCCGGTTTCCTTGACGGCGTCGGCGACGGTGTTGAAGACGGGGCGGTCGAGGTGCTTGGAGCCACCTTTACCGGGCGTGACGCCGCCGACAACATTGGTGCCGTAGGCGATGGCCTGTTCGGCGTGGAAGGTGCCTTCCTTGCCGGTGAAACCCTGAACGATCAGGCGTGTGTTCTTATCTACGAGTACGCTCATTTTGCAAGTGCCACAACTTTCTCGGCCGCGTCCTTCATACCGTCGGCAAGGCCAAAATTCAAACCGGAATCCTTGAGGATCTGCTTGCCCAACTCCACGTTGGTGCCTTCCATACGAACGACGATGGGGATCTTGACGTCGAGCTCACGGGCGGCTTCGACGACGCCGTTGGCGAGCAGGTCGCAACGGAGGATGCCACCGAAGACGTTGATGAGGATCGCCTTGACGTTCTGGTCGGAGGTGAGGATGCGGAACGCGTTGCGGATCTGATCCTTGTTGGCGCCGCCGCCGACGTCGAGGAAGTTGGCGGGTTCGCCGCCAGCGTACTTGATGATGTCCATGGTGGCCATGGCGAGACCGGCGCCATTGACCATGCAAGCGACGTTGCCGTCGAGCTTGATGTAGTTGAGGTTGAACTTGGAGGCTTCGATTTCGAGCGGGTCCTCTTCGTTGAGGTCGCGGAGTTCGACGAAGTCCTTGTGGCGGTACATGGCGTTATCGTCGATGGCGATCTTGGCGTCGAGGGCGACGATGCGGCCGTCCTTGGTCAGCAGCAGGGGGTTGATTTCAGCAAGGGAGGCATCCATGGCCTCATAAGCCTTGGCGAGGGCCATCATGCAGCCGACGGCGGCATTGATGCTGCCGGTGGGCACGCCGATGCCAAAGGCGAGATTGCGGGCCTGGTAGGGCTGGAGGCCGAGACCGGGCTCGATGGTCTCTTTGAGGATCTTTTCGGGAGTGTGGGCGGCGACCTCCTCGATATCCATACCGCCTTCGGAAGAGGCCATGAAGACCAGCTTTCCGGTGACGCGGTCGAGAACGATGCCGGCGTAGTATTCCTTGTCGATCGGCAACTGTTCTTCAACGAGCAGGCGCTGCACCAGGCGGCCTTCGGGGCCGGTCTGGTGGGTGACAAGCGTCATGCCCAGGATCTTTTCTGCCTTCTCGCGGCATTCCGCAGGAGAATTGGCGAGCTTAACGCCACCTCCTTTGCCGCGGCCGCCCGCGTGGATCTGGGCCTTAACGACGACACCGCCGCCCAACTGTTCGGCTGCCTTGACGGCTTCGTCGACAGTGTAGGCCACAATGCCGCGCGGCACAGGGACTCCGTATTTGGCCAAGATTTCCTTGGCCTGATGTTCATGGATTTTCATTGGATCTGTCCTATGCTGGGGACTGCTGGAATTTTTAAGTTTACCATGCCGTTTCTAGATCACTTTCACAAAGTATGCGCCCGTAAAGGCCTGACGCGAGATGAAGCCCGGGAGGCGATGGAGGCCATGCTGGACGGGCAGGTTTCGACGCCGTTGATTGCGGCATTTCTGGCCGCCACCAAGGTATTGGGCGACGGGGTGGAAGAGGTGACCGGGTTTGCCGAAGCGATGCGCGCGCGGGTGACGCGGGTAGCGCCGCCCGAGGGCGCGCTGGTGCTGGACACCTGCGGGACCGGGGGCGACGGGCTTTCGACCTTCAACATTTCGACCGCCGTGGCGATCGTGGTGGCCGCCTGTGGCGTGCATGTCGCCAAGCACGGCAACCGGGCGTTCAGCTCGCATACGGGGAGCGCCGATGTGCTGGAGTTGCTGGGCATCAAGGTGGACCTGACGGCCGAGCAGATGTCAGCCTGCCTGAAGCAGGCGGGGATTGCGTTTCTCTATGCGCCGAACGTGCACCCGGCGATGAAGTATGCCGCCGAGGCGCGCCGCGAGTTGAAGATGCGGACGGTGTTTAACCTGCTGGGGCCGCTGTCGAACCCGGCAGGGGCGCACCACCAGTTGATCGGGGCGCCGAACTTTGAGGCGGCGCGGATCATGGCCCAGGCGCTGTCGCAACTGGGGACGATGAAGAGCGTGATCGCCCACGGCGAGGACGGCCTTGATGAGGTGACCACGACGGGCCGGAGCATGATCTATGAGGTCGAGGGGAACTCGATCACGCGACGGGCGATCAAGCCGGCGGACTTCGGGGTGCCGCAGGCGACCGTGGCCGAGCTACATGCCGCTGATGGCAAGCAGTCAGCGGAGGATATTCAAGCGATTCTTGAAGTGGTGCCGAGCGCGAAGATGGACATCGTACTGGTGAACGCATCGACGGCGCTGTATGCCGCGGGGCTGGTGCCGGACTTCAAGGCGGGTGTGGCGAAGGCGTTTGAGGCGCTGGCGAGCGGGGCGGCCAAAGCCAAGCTCGAGCAACTCAAGACGGTGAGCCATCAGGTTTGATTTGGCGCGTTAATCCTTGATTTGATTTGGTTTCGTTGAATTGGGTTCGTTTGTGCTGGTGGCCTTGAGGGCCGCCAGCAGACGCGCGGCGGCGCGCTGTTGGCGGTGGGCGAGGCGGGCGAGTTGTTCGGAGCGGCGGAGGGTGGAATCGAGATTGGGTTCGTTTGGTCCAGGGGCGAAAAGGGCGTCTTCGAACCGGGTGGCGCGGCGGAGCTGGAAGATGGCGAAGGCGTACTCGCGGAGCAATTGGGTTTGTTTGGTCGTGGTGGGGGAGAAGGTGGGGAGGAGGGATTCGAGGAGATTTTCGAATTGGGTTCGTTCGGTCGGATCGGTGGTGAAGAGGGTTTCGGGGGTGGACTGGAGCTGGTGTTTGGTGGAATTGGCGGCGGAGCGGCGCTTGCCAGCGGCGGTGCGAGGGCCGGTGGAGCGGAGGGCGTTACGACGATTGGCGGCGATTTGGGCGGCGGTGGCCATGGGTGTTTGTTTCCTTTTTTGCGTGGGCTGAAATGAAAAGCGCCCGCGGCTGGGCCGGGGCGCCTGGATGGAGAACACCATAGCAGGTGGTTCAAGTGGTTTTCAGCTTTTGACGGCCAAAGTGTTGCAGTTGAACGAGATAGAGTTGCAAAATTTCTGGAACGCTAAAGCGTGCGGGTTGGGATCGGCGTACCCTCAGTGACGCTCTGGGCCTTGAATGCGTTGGCGGTGTGGCGAAAGACCAAGAGGCCAAAGACCCAGGGCAGAGTGAGGAAAACGTTACGGGTGAAGGCATCGAGGAGCGTGGTCTCGCCAACGACCTTGAGCTGTTCATAGGTCAGCAGCAGGCTACCGAAGGTGCCAAAAAGGGTGATCCAAGTGCTCAGGTAAAAGCCGAGGACGGTTGGTGAGGCGGGACTTGCCCCCTGGCCTTTATGCACCTTGGTGATGTTGTAGATTACTGGCGCGAGGCCAGCGGAGGTCAGGTAAACCGCGGCCCAGAACGAGACCTCATTGTTTGTAAACCGGGGACTGAGCACGCCGGAGTTCAGCAAGAGGGGCAGCAATCCGGAGAGAAACGCGCCGAGCGCGTTGAGGTTGGTGGCGAAACTCAAGTCGAAGCTCCAAGTCAGCGATTGTGGCAAATTCTCGTGGAGAATCGTGATCTCGTTGCCCTTGATGAGCCGAACCGAGAACACGGCGAAGAGGATCGCGGCGGCCGAGAGGCTGGCTGGCAGAAGCAGCGGCATGGGGGAAGCGGCCAGTGAAGGACCACTCAGGAGTTCCAAATCGGAGGACTTCTCCGCGCAGCCGCCTGGCATGGGTTGGGCGGACTGGGGATTCTGAGGGCAGGCTCGGACGATGAGGCGACCTTTTTCGGGCTCGTTCAACAGGTTGGGGAATTCGATGGGGATGGTGCGGAGTTCGGCCGAAGGCAGGGAGACTTTGTGCTGAAAGGTCTGCCGCCCGCCCTTGCCGCCATACCAATCGGCGGTGAAGACCAGCATGAGATTGGTGGGGGATTTGATCCAATACGTGATGGGGAGTGAATAGCCGCCGTTGCCGCGCGGCGAGAGGACTGTCGGCACCGGGCCGAAGGCGTCAAACGCGACAGGGAGGGGGGCGAGAGCGAGGGCGGTACTGGCTGAGATTGGTTGGCTGTTGAGGGGAGAAACCATAAAGAACTCGCCATGTTCCTCTGCGGCGCCCTGGACGCCGAGGTCGACGCGAACGCGCTGGCTGCTTGAAG
>CAZBTA010000255.1:0-6969 GCA_964494515.1 uncultured Bryobacter sp. | reverse complement strand
CTGGCTGCTCGTCACCGTGCTGCTCATCCCCCACATCCTCGAGCGCATCCCCACCTCCGCCCTCGCCGCCGTGCTCGTCATGACCGGCTTCAAGCTCGTCAACATCGAACACATCCGCAAGCTGCGCCAGTATGGTTGGATCCCGCTCACCATCTACTCATCCACCCTCATCGGTGTCGTCGTCTTCGACCTGCTCACCGGCGTCATGATCGGCATCGGCCTCACCATCGTCAAGATGATGCACAAGGCCTCTCGCCTCGGCCTCAAGCTCGTGCCCCATCACAGCGGCCGCACCGATCTCTACCTCGAAGGCTCGGCCACCTTCCTCAAGCTCCCGCTGCTGTCCGACACCCTCGATCGCATCCCGCCCGCCTCCGACCTCCACATCCACTTCGAGCGCCTCACCTATCTCGACCATTCCTGCCTCGACCTGATCCAGGAATGGAGCCGCTCCCACGAAGAGAACGGTGGCAAGGTCCACGTCGAGTGGCCACGCCTCGTCGAACGTTTCTCGCGCGAAAAAGTCTAAGGCCGCACCACCGCCACACCCGGCCCCGCCGGGATCACCTGGCTATCGAGCACCTCGCCGCTCTCCGGATCGAGGTGCACCGCCTGCTGGCCCGCCGTATCCCGCACAATCAGCACATCCCCATTCGGCGTGAACTCGAGATTCTGCGGCACAAGCAACCGCGGCAGTTGCACCCGCCGCACCACCCTGCGCGCCTGCACATCATATTCATCGAGCGCAAACGTCGTCGGAAACGGAATAAAAATCCGCAGCCCGTTCGGGTGCAGCGCCAGTTGCTCCGGCACTGCTGGCAGCCCGCCCGCCGTCACGCTCACCGTGTTCGTCACCGTCTCAAACGTGCTCAGGCTCGGCTCGCTCACCCCAGCCTCGTTGATACTCGTCCCACCGATATAGAGCGCATTGCCATCCGGGCTGAGTACTGCCGCTTGCGGCGTTGTCGTCCCTAACGACACCTGCGCCCGGATCGTCCGCGCCGCCGGGTCAATCACGATCACAAAGCCACGATCCGTCGTAGACTCGGCTTGGCGCATCACCACATACAGATTGCGCCCCGAGGCGCTGAAGAACACGCCCACCGGCGTCACTTGCGGGTTCAACCGCAGCGGAATCGCCCCCGCCACCCGCTCGCCCACCATGTCCACAATCGAGACCTGATTGTTCACCCCACCATGCGCCACCCACACTTCGCTCTGCCCCGGCCGTAGCGCCAGCGCGCGCGCCGCTGCCGGCAGGGCAATCGACCTACCCACCGTCAGGCTCTGCACATTTACCAGCCGCAGGGTGTTCTCCGTCGTCCCGCACAACACCGCCATCCGGTTCTCGGCAAGCGCCGAGTTCTGGTTCGTATAAAGCGGAATCGCAAAGTCATACAGCTCGCGCGCAATGCGTTGCGGCTCGGGGATCTGCAACTCTCTCTCAAGCATCCTCATCCGCGTATACTTCCCCGCCTCACGCCTGCTCTGCCACACCTGCACACGAGAAGATCCATTCACGCCCGGCGCGGGAAACATGGCAATCTCCCAGAACTGTCCCGTCCCATCGGCGCGCTCCGTCTGCTGGTTACGCGCCGCCTGCCGCGACCCCGGCCCCAGCAGTTCCACCACTCCCGCTATCACCAGACTCAGAACGATCTTCATTGGATATACACCGTCCTCGTTTGCCACTGTGAGAACAACAACAATCCCCCATCAAGCCCCGGGCTGCTAAAGGGCACGGCCTGCAACAAAGGCATATTGCCCACGCCAAGCATTGCGATCGATCCGTCCGGACGGCCATAAGACACCGGCAGGTTCGCCAGCAAGTCAGGACTCAGCACAAACTGCCCACTCCCCGACGCCGCTACGCAAGTGATCGCGCTCGACGCATTCGGAATGGAAGCGTATGCCACCAGACTCAACACATATTGTGGATTCGCATCCGTCGCGGTATACGCAATCCTCGTGATTACATCCCGCCTCACCCGCTCCGTAAACTGCCGATTGGGCCACGAGAAGAGATTGGCGGCATTGGGCGTAACACTCGTCTCTCCGATTGCGCCGCTGTAGCTGATGCGAACGTTCGGCGGCGTATCAAGCTTGGGGATTCCAACCCCATCGCTCGGTCGATTGCTCCCCACCATTGCCGCATATCCTGTTGCCGGTGCGGAGACCCTTCCAATTTCCACCGTGCCGTTGGATGGGGTGGTCAGTCTTAAACTCGCTCCTGCGTCGAGCGCGCTCGTCGCGGATGCAACCCCACGCAGCGGTGCCCCGCGCAGCACGTTGCCATTCGTTTGTTGAAGCGTACAGGTCCCCGGTGGGGGAAGCGAGAAATTCGGATCAAAGACAAAGGGCCCCGGCTCGCGATTCCAGAAGTAAGCCTTTACGGCCTCCGTAGTGTTCTGTTCAACGCTGGTTATGTGTGTATCGATCAAGTTGATGGTCCGATCCAGCAACACCATGCCTTGACGACGGCTGTTTCGCATCAGATTGGTAAACGGATTGTGCGCGTCACTGCAGCGGCTTCCCGCCGTATTGGCCACCGCCATCGTTACCGTGTTCGACACCACGCGTCCCGCCTTGATGCGCACCGGCACATAACACCCCAGCGGCGTATCCTCTGGCACCCGCACCACAATCTGGTCCACTCCCGCACAACAAGGGCTTCGTCCCGCATACAGCGGTATCGCATCCCTCTCCCCAATCGTCACGCTCACCGCTACATCCACATTCTGCGCGGTTGGCGCCACGTTATCCGGAAACGGCACTCGCCCCAGCCCCGTCGCCCAGATCGTGATCACCTGGCCCCGCGCCGCCGCCACATCGAGCGAGTTCACCGGCTGCTCGCTCTGCGTCACAAAATTCTGCACCACCCCGGGCCCAAAGCCCCCACTCGATACCGCAAAGATACCGGGTGCGTTCTCCACCACCTCAATCGGCACCGGTGCGCTCAGCCTGCTGCCAAAGCTCACTCTTAACGCATTGATCCCGAGTGGTGTGCTCGACGGCAAGATGGCGTTGATCTGGTTCGCGCTGACAAAAATCGGTATCGCAGCAATACTCAATCCCCCTTGCGAAATCGAAACCGATACCCCATTCAGAATCGGTGTCAACGGAAACGCATTCACCGTCGCGGGCGCCGTCGGCCCAATGTTCGTCCCAAAGATCGTAAACACGCTGCCCCGCGCAATCCCCGCATTCGGCAAACCCGGCGGCGCCAGACTCGCCGCGTTCACCACACCCCGATACGTCACCACGGGCTGTGTCGCCAGTTGGGCATAGCAACCCACGGCCGTCAGCACCATTGCCAACCATCGAACCATCATCACTCCCAATCTAACGCTAAACTGGGATTTCCCTCACATGTTGCAAGCAGGAATTGTTGGGTTGCCCAACGTAGGTAAAAGTACGCTCTTTAACGCGCTGACGAAGTCCCGCAAGGCGATGGCCGCTAACTATCGCTTCTGCACGATCGAACCAAATGAAGGCATGGTCACCGTGCCCGACGATCGCCTCGAGGTCTTGAGCAAGCTCTCCGGCAGCGAGAAGCTCGTCCCCGCCGTCTTCCAGTTCGTCGATATCGCGGGCCTCGTCGCCGGCGCGAGCAAGGGTGAAGGCCTGGGCAACCAGTTCCTCGCCCACATCCGCGAGGTTGACGCCATCGTGCAGGTCGTCCGCTGCTTTGAGAACTCTAATATCGAGCACGTCATGGATACCGTCGACCCCATCCGTGACATCGAGATCATCAACACCGAGTTGCTGCTCGCCGACATGGATTCGCTCGAAAAGCAGAAGGCCAAGCTGCAAAAGTCCGCCCGTGGTGGCGACAAGAAAGCCGCTTCCACCCTTGAGCTCATGGCCCGGCTCGAGCCCCATCTCTCCGATGGCAAGTACGCCGTCACCCTCGAGATGACGCCTGAAGAGAAAGCCCTCGCCAAGCCCCTCTTCCTGCTCACCAACAAGCCCATCATCTACGCCTGCAACGTCGCCGAAGGCGACCTCGCCAATCCCGAAGCCAACCCCTACGTCGGCAAGGTGCGCGAATACGTCGCCGCCCATCACGACACCAGCGCCGTCGTCGTCTCCGCTGAGATCGAGTCCGAGCTCGTCATGCTGTCCAAAGAAGAAGCCGCCGAATACCTCGAAGGCCTCGGCGTCACCGAAAGCGGCGTTGGCAATCTGATTCGCGAAGCCTACCACCTGCTCGGCCTGCGCACCTATCTCACCACCGGTCAGAAGGAAACGCGCGCCTGGACGATCCAGGCCGGCTGGAAGGCCCCCCAGGCCGCCGGCGTCATCCACTCCGACTTCGAGAAGTCCTTCATCAGCGCCGAAACCATCGCTTATCAGGACCTCGTCGACATTGGCAGCTTTTCGCGCGCTCGCGAGCTCGGCAAGCTCCGCACCGAAGGCAAGGAATACATCGTCCAGGACGGCGACGTCATGGAATTCAAGACCTTCGTCTAGCGCTTGGCCGCCACCCGCACTTCAATATCATCGGGTGTCCCCTTTGCCGTGCAGGCGGCCAACTTGAACTTCTTGTCGTAGCACACCAGCACTTCCGAGAAGCGGTTGCCGCCTGCCACACTCACGCTCAAGTGCTCGGGCTTCATGCCCTTGCTCTTGTTCAGCTCCACGATCTGCTTGCGGATCGCTCCCGCCGTCGTCATCCCGCCCTTCAACTCCGGAAACTTCAGATTGCTCCACAGCTGCTGCACGCGCTCAAAGTACACCTTCGCATTCGGAAACGAACACGTCCCGTGCTTGGCATACTCATCCTGCACCAGTTGCGCCGATGGCATCGTGCACAACATCGGCTTGATCACCTCGGCTGGCAACAGCTCGGGCTCTTTGCAGAACCGCGGATGCTCATCATTGCGCTTGGCCTTCGCCGATTGCGCCCACAGCCCGTGCACCACAAACCCGAAACTGTTCTCCACACATTGAAACCGGTTGTTCGGGTTATTCTGTCCCGCCGGCGAATTGCAGAATCCCGGCGACCAGCTCACCGCCAACGCATAGGAATCCGTCGGGATGTTCGGGTTCTTGTAATCCACGCGCGTCGGCCGCGTCTTCGGCGTCTCCGCCGGAATCACACACTGCTGCGCCAGCATCACCCCGGCGCTCACCAGACAAATCAAGATCTTCATACGCCTTTGCTTACCATCCCTTCAAGTACCAACACACTGCTCCCGCCCACTCTCACCGCGCCCACCGCCCCGCCGGCCTGCTTCACCGCCGCCAGCAGCAGCTCGCTCGGCCGCTGCATCAGATGGCCCTGTTCCATCTTCACTACCTGGCCCGAGGCCACAATCCCGTGCTTCACCAGATACGCTGCCGCGCATCCCGCGGCCGATCCCGTCGCCGGGTCCTCCAGCCTCGGGGTCAGCTTGCGCGCATGCACGGCATTCCCCTTCTCCAGCACGTCCTGCGTCAGCAGATAAACGCCACGCTGCACATCGCCCTTGGCAAAGTACTCCGTCAGCGCATTCCAGTTCAGCTTCACCGCCTTCATCGTCGCCATCGTCTTCAGCATCACGATCAGATTCGGCCGCCCTGTCGAGACGTTCTCAATCGGATACCGCGTATCGATGTCCTCAGGCTTCACGCCCAGCATCGGCGCCACCACGCTCGCCTCATGCACTTCGCGAAACTCGGGGTTCGCCTGCAGCATCATCCCCACATCGCCTTCAAAGTCTACTGGCACGTCACCCTGCGGCACGCGCACAGTGATCCGTTTCGCCCCCGGCTGTTGCCGCCTCAAGGCAAACGCCGTGCCCAGCACCGGATGCCCGGCAAACGGCAGCTCCTGCGTGGCCGTAAAGATCCTCACCTTCCCCGCCCGGGTCACAAACGTCGTCTCCGAGTGGTTCATCTCCCGCGTCAGCGCAAACATCTGCTCCGTGCTCAGCCCATCGGCGTCAAAGAAAACACCCAGCGGGTTACCGCCAAACGCCTTCCGCGTAAACACGTCCCACACCTCATAGCGCAGCCCCTGCGGCACTGCCTGCATCGCCAGCCCTCCAATCAAAGTTCTCCGCGTCATCATTCGCTACCCTTCACAAATCGCGCCGGCATGATCCGCACCGGCGTCTTCGCCAGTGCCCGCGTGTACTCGAGCGAAAGAATGCCCCCCGCATCTGTCACCACTTCTTCGAGCTCCTGGTCTTCCACTTCCACGTCATACACCGTGTTCGGCTTGAGCCCCACAATGTACCAGGCCTCGCGCTCCCCGCCCGCCAGTTCAAACTGAATCGGCTTCAGCAGCTCCTGCGCCCCTACCAGAATCGTCGCCCCGCCCAGCTCAATCGGAGGCGTCGTTGTCGACACGCGCAACAGCTTCCGCTTGCCGTCTTCAAACAGCTGGATCTTCCCGTCGTAGAAGCAGAGAAACTTCGCCTCCTCCTCCCAGTGATCACGGATGAAGAGTCGCCCGTTACGCCGGTCATGATACGAGTTCGGCAGGTGATGATAGGTCAGCCCCGGCTGGTAAGCATTCGCCCACAGAAACTCATACGGAATCCCCAGCGCCGACCGCAACAAATACCGGTCCTGCATCAGCCACCCCTGCAACGATTGCGCCAACTCCGCATTGTTATCGAGCGCCACCAGCGATAGCTCCGCCGCCCGCATCATCGTCGCCAGCTTCAGGTCCGGCTCGCCATCCCCGGCAAAGAACGCCACGCGAAACTCGTTATCCGGGCCTGGATAAGGTGCCGGGTAGTAGCCCAGCATCTGCGTCAACGGCAGGTCGAGAAAGTATTGCGGCGATTCCTGCCTCAGGTCGATCTCGAGGTTATCGCGCACCACATGCAGCAGCTCGAGCATCGGGTACAGTTGCGCCGGGTCCACGGGCGTCGCCTTCTTGAGCCCTGGCGCCACCTTCTCGCGCCACCAGCTCACGGCCAGGCAAAATTTAGCGCTGCCGAAATCGCACCGCGCGCCGCACAAATTGATAAAGAC
>CAZBTA010000254.1:0-6970 GCA_964494515.1 uncultured Bryobacter sp. | reverse complement strand
GGTAAACAGGCCGATGGAGTTGTCGGAAGGGTCGTTCTCTGAGTGGTTGCGATGGGTGTCGAAGAAGATGGCGAGACTGCGTTCGATGCCGGGGCGGGCGGGATTGTCACCACGAGCCACAGCGAAGCCGCCGGAGGAGCCGATGCCACCGAGGGCTGTGGGGCCAATGTTCTGAATGACGAAGGCGAATCCATCGGAGCCTTCGACAAAGCGCTGGGGGGAGCGGGTAATGCGGAAGGTGAAGGTCGTCGAGAAGGATTGGGATGCGGGGAACCGATTGAGCGTCCAGACGGCGCCGTGTTGGTGTTTGGCGAGAGGGGTGAGGCGGAGAATGGCGTCGGAAAAAGTGGCGGCACCAGTGGGGCTGAGGCCAGTGGGCGTGGCCATGGTGGGGTATTGAAATGAGGACGGGTCCGTCATGAGCTAGGCGAGATGGAGGAGGTTTCGCATGGGGTCGCATCCAGTGGGCATTATTTCTGCGGTATCCCGTTTTAGCCTTCGCGCAGGGCGGACCATGGCTCGGCGGTGGCGGCGCGCCAGGCGGGCCACAAGCAGGCGATGATGGCCGTGGCGACCTGGAGCAGGGCTACCGTGGCGATGAGGGTGAGGTCGTGGAATGACGAGCCGACGAGCCATGTAGAGGCGAAGCTCTGCAGTGACCAACTAAGCGCGAGGCCCGCCGAGAGGCCGCCGGCAAGGGGCAGCAGCGCTTCGCGCAGCGTGAGGCCAGCGAGGTGTTCGCGCTGGGCGCCGAGGGCGTGGCGGACGGCGAGTTCGCGGCGGCGCAGCAGGACGCGGTGGGACATCAGGCCGAAGACGCCGGCCATGAGGATGCCGATGGCGAGGGTGGCAAAGCCGCGGGAGACGAGGCTGAGGGCTTTTTCGTTCCAGAGCGAATCGGCGATGTCCTGCTGCATGGTGGCGATGTCTTCGGCGACGAGGGCAGGGGCGACGGCGCGCAGGGCTTCGCGCACGGGCGTGATGGCGTCCTGCGGGCGGCCCGTGGTGCGCACAATGAGGTGGACGCGGTTGATGGCGGGGTCGAGGCCGCCGTACATCGTGGGGTGGGGATCTTCGCGCATGCCACGGTAGCGAGCGTTGGTGACGACGCCAACGACTTCCACTTCTTCTTTCGCGATACGACCAACCCCGAAGCCGAACTTGCGGCCGATGATGCTTTGGCCTTTGCCGAAGTGCTGGCTGAAGGCGAGGTTAACAACGGCAACATTCTTTTCCTGCGCGGCCGGGATACGGCCTTCGAGCAGGCGCTGTCCCATGGTGGAGAAGTACTCGGGGCTGCCGCTCTGGAGGCTGGTGTTCATGAAGTCTTCGGGAGTGGCGAGGGAGCCGGCAAGGGCGACGGTGGACTTCATGCCGGAACCGCGGAAGAGGCGGACTTTCGCCAGAGTTGCGTCCTGGACCTGAGGAAGTTGGCGGACGCGACGACGCCATTCTTCGAGCGTCGTGATCCAGCCATCAGGTGACTTGTCAGCGGCGAGTTGCGAGTCGACGCTAAAGGTGACGAGGTGATCCTGAGCCATGCCGGTGTCGGCCTGGGTGAGCTTTTGAAGCGTGCCTTCGATGACGGCGGCATTCATGAGGAGCAGGGTGCACAAGGCGGTCTGAATGGCGACAACCCATTGCCAACCGGGGAGGCGCAAGGTGCCGCGAGCTTCGCGGAGGACTGATTCCGGATTGACCTGCATGGACAGCCAGGCGGGGGCGATGCTCATGAGGAGCAGGGTGGCGAAGCCGGCGCAAGCGGCGAAGGCAAATACGCGATAGTCGAGGTCAAGGCGCAGGGTGAGAGCGGCAGTGGTGGTGTCGAGCATGCGCACGGGGGGCAACGCGGAGGGCAGCCATTTGAGGGCGAGCCAGGCGAAGCCGAGACCCAGGGCCGTGCCGAGAGCGCCGATGCCGGCGCATTCGCGGAGCACCAACCCGATCAGGCGCTGTCTGGAGGCGCCAAGGGCGAGGCGGACGGCGAGTTCCTGACGCCGCTGCATCATGCGAGAGAGGAGTAAGCCCGAGAGGTTGACGCAGGCGAGGCCGAGCAGGAGCGTGGCGCCAAGCCAGGCAATGCGGACGGCCGTACCCATTTGCTCGCGCCAGCGGGAAGCGCCCTGGGCGAGGTTCTCAAGGGCGAAGGTGTTGCGAGGGACGGAGGGTTTGAGGAGAGCGTAGGCTGCTTCGCGAGCCTGGGCTTCGTTGACCTGCGGAGCGAGACGGGCGACGGCTTCGAGTTGGAGATCCTCCAGCGGGACACCGATGGCGGAAAGGGGCACGCGGACGGCGGGACCGGTTTCGACCATAGCGCCGTTGAAGCCCTCTGGGGTGACGCCGACGATGGAGAATGGAATGCCTTTAACGATGATCTTGCGACCGAGGACGTCTGGCCTGCCGCCGTAGCGGCTTTGCCAGAAGCGGTAGGAGAGAACGGCGCCGCCTTCCGCGCGACCGAGAACCGGGCTGACGCCGAAGACTTTGTAGTAATCGGCATCGACTGCCGCGACCCAGATGCGCTCGAGTTTGCCATCGTCTTCGTAACCGCCGCTGTATTCGTAACTGCCGGTCGCCGCCGCGAAGAGAGGACTCTGGCGGAGGGAATCCACGTAGCTGGCACTAAAGAAGCTGCGGGGGCCGATGCGCGGGCGCACGGTGACCACTCGTACGAGGCGAGCCGGTTCGCTGGCCAGGAGGGGTTTGAAGAGCAGGCTATCGGCGACGCTGAAGGTGACGACGGCGGAGGAGATACCGAGTGCGAGCAGCAGAGGCGCGAAGAGGCGAAACATAACAGCAGTCTACTAAGTGGGGCAAGTGAGGGAGATGGTAGTGCCGGCGGGGGAGCTTTCACAATTGAGGGCGGCGCCGGCGGCGGTGGCGCGCTCGTGCATGCCGCGGAGGCCGAAGCTGTTGGAGCGAGCGGGCGCGGTGGTGTTGAAGCCACAACCGTTGTCGGAGACGCGGGCGGCGAGAGTGTTGCCGGCAAAGGAAAGGTCGATGTGGATGGCGGTTGCGCGGGAATGCTTGACAGCGTTTCGCACGCATTCGACGATGACGCGGTAGAGGCAATCGCGGGTGGTGATGCTGAGGGCGGCCGGCTGGCCGGTGGTGTTGAAGGAGATGGCGATGGAATGGGCGCGGGCGATATCCTGGCAGACGTTTTGGAGGAGAGTGAGGAAGCCCTGGTCGTCTTCTTCGGTGGACCGCAAGAGGTGGATGGCGCTGCGGGCTTCGCGGAGGCTTTGCTCCATGCGGGTGACGATGGGTTCGAGGGTGGAGGGCGCAACGGGTGGCTGATTGGGCAGAGTGAACGCGCCGAGGCGGAGGCTGAAGCCGGTGAAGTCGCCCAGGATGGTGTCGTGGAGGTCGCGGGCGATGCGCGCGCGTTCGGCAAGAACGGCGGCGAAGCGTTGTTGGGCCTGAGCGAGGCGCCAGCGGTTCCAGAGCCAGATGAGGAGAAGCGCGGTGGCGAGCAGGGTGAGGCGGAAGGTGTTGGTTTGCCAGAAGAAGGGCTGCTGGGTGAGCGTGAGGGGGATTGAAGGCGGGGCGTTTGCGGTGCGAACGCGGAACGTGTAAGTGCCCGGGGGGAGACCGGTATAGTATGCGACGCGGCGGGTGCCGGCGGGGATCCATGAGGTGTCGTAGCCGGTGAGCTGGTATTCGAATCGCGTTTTCTCAGGGGTGGCGAGTTGGTAGGCGGTGTAGTGGATCTCGAGGTTGCGAGCGCCGGCGGGAATGGCCGAGGGGGATAGTTGGCCATCGACGAGGATCTCTTCAATGACGGGAGGTGGAGAAGATCTGGGGGGCGAGGGGGAATGAGCAGGGAGCTGGATGGCGCCGCGGGTGGTGGGGAACCAGGCTTCGCCCGTAGTGGACAGCGAAGCCGAGGGCGAAGCGCCCGCCACGGCGGGGGGCATGCCGTCGAAGCGGGTGAAGAGGTGGCCAGCGATGGAGGAAGTGGGAATGGTGAAGGCCGCGCGCAGGGCGGGCAGCGTGGTGGCGAACAGACTATCGCCCGAGGCGAGCCAGAAGCGCTGGCCGCCATCGTGGAGAAGGCCGTAGACGGGATTGAAGGGAAGGCCCTGGGCGGAGCGGAGCCAGGAGAGACGATCGCCTGAGACGCGGGCGAGGCCGCTCATGGAGGCGACCCAGATGTCGCCGCGATCGTCCTCGGCGAGGGCAAAAATGTCGGCGCCTTCGAGGCCATCGGCGTCGGTCCAACAGCGGACCTTGTTGTTGAGGACGCGGCAGAGGAGGCCTTCGCCGTAGCCGAGCCAAAGGGCGCCGTTACGCGCTGTATGGATGGCGAAGATGGGACGGGTGGGGATCTGCGCGGCGGCGGTGTGGGGCTGGCACTCAGTGCCATTGTGCAGGCAAAGTCCGCGGAGCGTGCCAAGCCAGAGACGGCCGGGGCCGGCGCTGGCGATCGTGAAGACCATGGGGGCTGGAAGAAGGCGGGCGGTGGAGCCGGAGAGCTCGGCAAGGCCGTGGTCGGTGCCCAGCCAGATGTGCCGGGCGGGATCGCGGTGGAGGGCGAAGACGCGGTGGTTGGCCAGGGTGGGGATGGGCCGGGTGGTGGCGGTGGAGGGCTGCCAGAGATAGGCGCCGGTATTCTGCGAGCCGACGAGCCAGTGGTCTTGAGTGATCTCGAGCAGGGGGCCGGGGGAATTGGTGGGGAACCCCTCGCTCGTGGTGAAGCGGGTAAGCTCATCGTCGCGGAAGCGCATGAGGCCCGTGCGCGCGCCGGCCCAGATGTTGGACTCGGCATCGCGGAAGAGCGTGAGCACATACGGGTGGGGCAGGCCGGTGGACTCGGTGAGGGTGTCGAGCGTCGCGCCGTCCCAACGAGAAAGACCGGCGGCGCCGCCGGCGATCCAGAGGTGGCCCCTTGAGTCCTCAAGGAGGCTCCAGACGTCGCGGAGGCCGGGATTGGCTGGGGCGATGTGGCGCCAGTGGTCGCCCTCTTGCTGAAAGAGGCCCACGCCGGGAAAGCTGACCCAGAGCGCACCGCGGGGAGAGCGATAGATGGTGCGCGCCTCACGGGATGGCAGGCCGACGACGGGCGTGAGCGTGGTGCCACTGAGATGGAGCAGGCCCTGGCCAAAGGTGGCGAGCAGGAGGCCGCCCGCCGGATGGTCAGCCAGGGACCAGACAGAATTGTCGAGCAAGGGTGAGGAAAAACGGTTGTGCGCGAAGCTGACGAGACCGCGATTGGTGCCGATCCAGAGAGTGCCGGAGGGGGCGAAATGGAGGGCGTTGATGGTGGTGCTGGGAAGGCCGTCGTTGCTTGTGTAGGCGCGGAGGTTGGTGCCGGAGAGGTGGTAGAGACCGCCGCCGTTGGTGCCGATCCAGAGGGACCCATCGGGGGCGATGGCCTGGCAGAGGATGATGGCGGAGACGCCGCGGAGATCGTCGAGTGGTTGGGGGGTGGTGAAGCGGAGACCGTCGAAGAGTCTGAAGCCGGATGAGGTGCCGACCTGCAAGGCGCCAGAAGGAGATTGTGACAAAGAGAGGGCGCCGCCGGGAAGGCCGTGCTCTTGTGACCAGGAGGTGAGATGAAATTGTGAAAGGCGTTTTGGTTTGGCGGCCTGCCCAACGGGGGCAAGCAGCAGAGCGAGGCAAAGCAGGAAAAGACTCGCGCGCGGCAACATGTCTATCGTAGCGGATGTTGGCAGCGGCTTCAGTCGGGTGTGTGTTCCTGACACAACTGGGTGGACTGGCGGGCGGAGAGTTCGATTTCGAGCAAACCACAGAAGCCACCGGTGGCGCGGGGCTGGTGGTGGCGGCAGGTGTTGCAGATGCCAAAGGTTTTGGCGCCGGAGGCGGCAACCATGGCGCGGAGGGCCGCGTCGAGGGAAGACTCGAGGTCGGGATTGGTGGCGGGTGTCCAGCTGGGTGGAGGATAGAGACGAGCGAGGGCGGCACTGCCGGAGCGGGTGAGGGAGAGATGGAGGCGGCGGCGATCGTTGGTGTCGGGCACTTTGCGGAGGAAGCCCTTCGATTCGAGCAGATTGAGGCGCTGGGACATGTTGCCCTTGCTCAAGCCAAGGAATTCACCAACGGCGAGTGGATTGTCGGAAAAGGTATTGGCGCGGGAGAGATACCAGAGGGCGAGGACGTGAACGGGTTCGAGGCCTTCGGTGGCGGCAGCGGCGCGGAGTTCGCTGCGAAGGAGAGCGGAGAGGCGTTCGAGCAGGAGGAGGGCGCGGTCGGTGGGCATCTTTTTAATGGTATCGCAGCGATACTATCTTGACACGGGCGGGGAGTGGCGGCTACGTTTAGATAGTATCGTAACGATACTAATTTTGAAGATGAGGTGTGAAGAATGTCGATTCCCGGATATGCGTTTGGCGGGGCTTTACCGAAGGCGCCGATTACGCTTGAAGAGCTGGATCTGCTGAAGCAGGCGGTGTTGTTTGGGGAAGAGGATGTGCGTTATTTGCGAATGTCGCATGAGGTGCTGGCGGGGCAAACGGAAGCGGTACTGGATGTCTGGTACGGCTTTGTGGATGGGCATCCGCATCTGGTGCATTACTTTGGTCGCAAAAGCGATGGGCAGCCGGATGGAGAGTATCTGGCGGCGGTGCGCAAGCGATTTGGGCAGTGGATTCTGGACACGGCGGCGGGGAACTATGACCAGCGGTGGCTTGATTATCAGGCGGAGATCGGCCGCCGGCATCACCGGGTGGGGAAGAATGTGACGGATGGTGTGGCCGCGGTGGATCATATTCACTTTCGGTATCTGCCGGCGTTCATTTATCCGATTACCGCGACATTGAAACCGTTTTTGGGGGCCCAGGGGCATAGCGCTGAGGAGGTGGAGAAGATGCAACAGGCGTGGGTAAAGTCGGTGATTCTGCAAGTGACGTTATGGAGTTATCCGTATGTCCGGGAGGGCGATTTCTAGGCAGTGGGTAGTTATGCTGGCAGCTATGTGGATGATGACGTTGCTGCTGGCGCTGGAGCT
>CAZBTA010000253.1:0-6995 GCA_964494515.1 uncultured Bryobacter sp. | reverse complement strand
GCTTTCAAGGAACGCCGCGACAAAGCGATCGCCTACGTCGAAACCACCCAGGATCAGGACCTGCGCCTGAAGCTGGTGCCACAGATGGGTATGGACGCCTACCAGATTTTCCTCATGATTGCCGGTCACACGCAGCGTCACGTTGCGCAAATTGACGAGGTGAAAGCCTCACCCGGCTATCCGAGGAAATAAAACCAAATGGGTCTTGGCGTTTCGAAAGTTCTTCCCGTCCCCTACTTTGCCCAGCCGACAGGCACCACCTGCCAGGCAACTGTTCTCAAGATGTTCGCCTTCTACCTGCAGAACCGCATCGGCGTAAACATTGGAGCGCAATTTCTGAACCCGGAAGACGTCAAAAAAGACGTCAACAACAACCCGAACCGTCCCGACAAGGCCAACTACAACTCTCACGCCAATCTGCGCTGGTGGCTTGAACAGCAATTCCCCTCCAAGAAGGCGATCAATCTTGCGACGCCGGTCGTCTCGGAGGCACACGATTTCTTCGTCCGCCAAGTCAATGGCGGTATGCCTGTGTTGTGCAGCGTTACGCACACCAACAACACCACTGGCCACATTATTCTCGTCGTCGGCTATGAAAACGAGCGACCCGGCATGTCGAGCATCGATTTCACACTGGTCGCGCATGACCCATTTGGTGCCTACGATCCATCGTTGCAATCCCCACTTTACGGTCAGAATCGCTGGAAGGGCGGCCAATCGCTCATGTCTGGCGGAGAGTCCGCGCCGGGGCGCAATGTGCGATTGCCCATTAGCGCTCCCAGCCGGCAATACTCTGGAGCTCACAGCTACGGTCAATGGCTGCTCAGCTCGATCCAACCTTAAAGGAACAGCGGCGCGGCCACCAGCGTAATCGTGCTGAGCAGCTTGATCAGTACGTGGATTGAGGGCCCCGCCGTATCCTTGAACGGATCGCCCACCGTGTCACCCACCACGGAAGCCTTGTGCGCATCCGAGCCCTTGCCACCATGGTGGCCCAGCTCGATGTACTTCTTGGCGTTATCCCAGGCGCCGCCGCCATTGTTCATGAACGTGGCCATCAGGATGCCCGCAATCGTGCCCACCATCAGCATGGCCGCCACGGCGCATGCTCCCATTGGCGTGCCATCCGCCGCCGGCGGCAGATTCTTGAAGATCAGCCCCACGGCAACCGGCGCCAACACCGGCAGCGCCCCCGGAATGATCATCGCCTTGAGCGCCCCCGCCGTCACGATATCAACGCACTGGCCGTAATCAGGGTCACTCGTGCCCTTCATGATGCCCGGGTTTTCACGGAACTGGCGGCGCACCTCTTTGATCACCGTCTGCGCCACGCGGCCCACGGCCTGGATGGCGAGCGAGCTGAACACAAACACGAGCATCCCCCCCAGCAGCGCGCCAATGAATACTGGAACCTGGCCGATATCGACACTGAACGGGATCTCCTCAAACGGCTTGCCCAGGCGCTTGGCGAGCACCATCTTGACTTCATCAATGTAGGCGCTAAACAGCAGGAAGGCCGCCAGCGCCGCGCTGCCGATCGCGTAACCTTTGGTGAGCGCCTTGGTTGTGTTGCCGGCGGCATCGAGCAAGTCGGTGCGATGGCGTACTTCGGCCGCCTGCTTCGACATTTCGACAATGCCGCCCGCGTTGTCGGTGATCGGCCCAAAGGTGTCCATGGCCAGCACATAAGCTGCCGTCGAGAGCACGCCCATCGTGGCAATGGCCGTGCCGTATAGGCCGCTCGAAAGTGAGCTCACCCCCGGCAGAGCCGCCTGAATGCCCATCCAGTAGGAACCGAAGATCGCCAGCGAAATCGTGACCACCACCAGCCCCGTGCACTCCATGCCAATTGCCAGCCCCGATATCATGGTCGTCGCCGGGCCGGTCGTGCAGCTCTCGGCGATGAATCGCACCGGGCGGTAGTTGTGATCCGTGTAGTACTGCGTAAGGAACACGAACAGAAAGCTCGTCACGATGCCGATCACCCCGGCGCCAAACAACCACATATTGCCTCCGAGCAATTGCTGCACGGCGATGTAGAAGCCACCGATCGCGATCACGCTTGAGACGTAGAAGCCACGATTGAGCGCCGCCATCGGGTCTTCATTGCCGCGCAGCTTGACGACGAAAACACCAACAATGCTGGCGAGCAATCCAAGCGCGCAGGTGTAAAGCGGAAACAGGATTCCCGACAGGCCAAACACCTTGTACAGCGTCACGCCCAGAATCATGGCGCCGATGTTCTCAGCGGCGGTGGATTCAAAGATGTCCGCGCCACGGCCGGCGCAATCGCCGACGTTATCACCGACGAGGTCCGCCACGACGGCCGGGTTGCGTGGGTCGTCCTCGGGAATACCCGCCTCGACCTTGCCGACGAGATCGGCGCCTACGTCGGCCGCTTTCGTATAGATGCCGCCACCCAGCTGCGCGAACAAAGCCACAAAGCTCGCTCCAAAGCCAAACGCCACAATCTGCGCCGGCACTTCTTCCGGTCGCGCCAGCCCGTCAAAGAAAGCGAACAACAACCCCACGCCAAACAGGGAAAGCGCCGTGACGGCGATGCCGGTGACGGCGCCGCCCCTCAGTGCCACTTCCATCGCTTCGCCCAGGCTATTGCGAGCCGCCGCGGCTACACGGATGTTGGCACGGATCGAAACCCACATGCCGGAAAAGCCGGCCGCCAGCGAACACATGGCCCCAAACAGAAAGCTGATCGTCATGCGGACGGCCAACTGGCTCTCGCCCTTGCCGAACAGGTAAGCAAAGTAAATCACCAACGCAAGCAGCACGGCGAGAGTGGCGATCGTCCGATTCTGCCGGTTCATATAGGCCTCGGCGCCTGCCTTGATAGCGTCCGAGATGCGTCTCATCTCGGGCGTCCCCGTGTCCTTGGCAAGCACAAAGCGGGCCAGATAGCCCGCCACCAGCATGCCGATGGCGCTGATGCCGAGAATGGTCAGCAGCGTAGTCTGGCCGTCTGTCGAGTTCGGTGCAGCCGCCAGCCACAGCGCGAACGGGGCGTTGGGAAAATGATTCACTTGTGAAATAACCTTTCTTCGAGAGAACGAAAGCGCTAGCTAGCTTAACTGATTTTTTACAAAGTGGGCAATGAAATTCCTCTAACCCTCTTGCGCTCCCACACCGGATTGGTTAGGCTCAGAATCAATGGCCCACAGCCACTCGTTTAGCTACCGTTATTGGTGGTTCGCCTATCGCGAACGAGTGGACTTGTCTGCCATGACGGATTGATTTAAACCCAACAGGACTCAGACAAAGGCCCACTCGGAACTGAAAACCGGGTGGGCCTTTTTCTTTTGGTTCACAGGAGATCGTATGAAGTTATTGGTAAGCCGCGAAGTGCAGCCGGAAAACACCATCGTTCGTGTCGGCGACGCGGCCTTTGGCGATGGTGGCTTTGTCGTGATGGCCGGCCCCTGCAGCGTGGAAAGCGAAGAGCAACTGATGGCTTGCGCGGCGGCAGTTGCCGATGCGGGCGCCCAGTTGTTGCGTGGCGGAGCATTCAAGCCACGCACATCGCCCTACGAGTTCCAGGGCCTGGGCGAGCGCGGCCTCGAACTGCTGGCAAAGGCACGCCTGCGCTTTGGCCTCGGCATTGTCACCGAGGTAATGACCGAAGCTGATGTGCCGCTGGTGGCCTCCTACGCTGACATGATGCAGGTGGGCGCTCGCAACATGCAGAATTTCGCGCTGCTCAAGGCCCTTGGCCGTTGTGGCAAGCCCGTACTGCTCAAGCGTGGCCCCAGCGCAACGTTGAAGGAATGGATGATGTCGGCCGAGTACATCCTTTCGAGCGGCAACCCCGATGTCGTGCTTTGCGAGCGTGGCATTCGCAGCTTCGATTCGCACACCCGCAACGTGTGTGACATTGCCGCCGTGCCCGCGATGAAGGAGATGACGCACCTGCCGGTGATCCTCGATCCCTCACATGCCACCGGGCGCCGCTCACTCGTAGCTCCCCTGTCCCGTGCCGCCGCGGCAGTCGGCGCTGATGGCTTGCTTGTCGAATGCCATCCCAATCCGGAGCAGGCTCTCAGTGATGGCGCGCAAAGCCTGACGCTCGAACAGTTCCGCGAGCTCATGTTTACGCTGCCGTGCCGTATCCTGAATTCGTAGTGCGATTTCAGGGCATCAAAGTCTGGTTGGCGGTGGCCGGGGTGATTCTGGCGGGCGCGGGGTTCTACTATCTGCAGAACCGCGGCGTCTCGCTCAGCGATCAGCTCGCTCACCTGCCCAGTGACGATGGCATTTTTCTGGTGGCCGATGGCGCGGTGATCCGTCAGGTGGCGGGGCAAGCGGGTGGAGAGGAAGCCGATTATCGCGACTTCGTCGAGAAGACCGGCTTTGACTTCCGGCGCGACCTCGATCGCCTTGTGGCGGTGATTGGCGAGCCCCATGCCTATTACCTCGCCAGCGGTCGCTTTAACTGGGCGAAGATCTCTGCCTATGCCGGCAACTGCGTGAAGGGGGTCTGTTCCCTGCCCGCCAGCCAGCCCGGCAAGTGGATATCGCTCATGCAACTGCGTGAAGGCCTGATCGCCATTGCCGTGTCCACCAACCAGCTTGAAGTCGGCAAAATGGAGGCGGCCCGCAAGCCGCTCTTCGCCGTCACGGATACGCCGTTTCTGATGCGTGGCAAAGGCAGGCACTTTGCCCGCTTCGGCCTAAGCGGCGACATGCTGGTCGAAGCCCGGCTCACGCCGGAAGCCCTCATTTTGAGCGCGGGTGGCATCACTCGCAACATTCCTTTGGCAAAACTTCTCCAATGAAAACTCTCGTCGTCGGCAATCTGGTTCTGGATCTCCTCGCCTGGCCAGTAGAAAACATCCGCTGGGATGGCACCGTTTGGGTGGAGCGCTTTGCGCGCAGCGTCGGCGGTAATGGCGCCAACACCAGCTACACGATCGCCCGTCTGGGTGGTGAGGTGGCGCTGGCTGGCGCAGTGGGCAAAGACGCTGAAGGAGCCGAACTGCTTGGTCTGCTGGGCGATGTCGGGGTCGACGTCACTCGCGTCAAAAAGCTCGCGTTGCCGACGCCGACAACGATGGCGCTCGTCAAGCGCGGCGGCTCACGAGCGTTTGTGCATCGGCCCGGAGCGAGTCGCGAGTCCTTGCCGGCGGTGATCCCCATGAAGGGCTTCAGTCATCTGCACGTCGCCAATCCCTTTGGCACGGTAAACCTGCGCACGCTGGCGCCCGCCTTTCTCGCCAAGGCGCAATCCCTCGGCATGACCACTTCGCTCGATACGGGTTGGGATTCGCGTGGGGAATGGGGCAAGGTGGTGCTGCCCTGCCTGGAGCACACCGATATCCTCTTCATCAACGAAGAAGAAGCCAAGCTGATCACCGGCGCTCGCAACTGGAAGGACGCGCTCAAGGCTCTTCCGGCTGGCCACGTCATCATGAAGCGTGGCAAAAAAGGCGCCATGCTCGATGGCGAGTTGATCCCGGCCTTCCCGGTGGAGGCGATCGATACGACAGGCGCGGGCGATGTATTTGCCGGCGCATTTATCGCCTGCTGGACGCGGGGTAATTCTATGCGCGAAGCGGTGCGGTTTGCCAACGCCGCTGCGGCCATGAGCGTGTGCGAGTTGGGCTCAGTGGCCGGGGTGCGCGGCTACCGCGCGACAGAAAAGTGGATCAGCTCTTTTGGCCTTCCATCATCCGGGCCACAGGCTTGACGAACAAGCCAAACAGCAAGGCCACCACAATGCAGAACGCGCCAATGCCGCCAAACAACTGGGGCAGCGGCAGCTTCTCATAGAACACCGCGAGGCGACCACCGATGTAGTTGCCACACGAAATCGACAGGAAGAACACGCCCATGATGAACCCGGCCATGCGCTCCGGCGCCAATCGCGTCATCGCGCTTAAACCCACGGGCGATAGCAGTAATTCACCAATCGTGTGCAGCAGATAGGTACCCACCAGCCAGATCGGGCTCACCTTGCCGCCATCCACTGTGCCCTGCGCGCCCACCATCAACCAGACATAACCAAGCCCAACGCAAACCAGGCCCAGCATGAATTTCGCCGGTACGCTCGGCTGCTTGTCGCCCATCCGCACCCACAACGTGGCAAACACCGGCGCCAGCGGGATCAGGAACAGCGAATTGAAGCTCTGATACCAGGTCGAAGGAAACAGCTCCACCGTGTTCTTCTCGGCAAAGAGGTTGAGCGTGCTGCCCGCTTGCTCAAAGCTTGACCAGAACAACGTCGACACAAAGAACAGAATGCAAACCACGGCGAGGCGCCGCTTCTCATAGAGGTTAGGACTGCCCTGCAAGAGCAACCAGCCAAGCACCGCCACCACAATCGCCACCAGAATCGCGCCAAAGCTGTCGGCCAGCGCTTCCACTGTCGGGATGAAAAGGTAAGCGCCAGCAATGAGCGCCGCAACCGCCGCCGCCCCAATCATCAGGTAGCGCTTGCGCTCCTGTTGCTCAATCACATTCGCCGGAGGCACCGCCTGAAACACGCGCTGCGGAAAGTACTTCGCCCCGAAGTAAAACTGCACGAGGCCAATCAGCATAAAGCTCGATGCCACCGGGAAGCCGTAGCGCCAGTTCACCTTCTGCGCGAGGTAGCCCACAACAAGCGGCGAGACGAGCGCGCCGATATTGATGCCCATGTAGTAGATCGAGAATCCAGCATCGCGGCGAGGGTCGTTATCGCCATAAAGCGTGCCCACCATAGTCGAAGCGTTCGTCTTCAGCAACCCCGTCCCGACAACGATGCCGACGAGGCCGAAGTAAAAAGTCGTCAACCCCGGGATGTACATGAGGCCGTTGCCAATGGCGATCAGCGTGCCACCAATCAGCACCGAGTTGCGCAAGCCCAACACCTTGTCGGCAAGCCAGCCGCCCGGCAAGGCCAACAGATAGTTCATCGAAGCGTACAAGCTGTAGATCGCCGATGCCTTCCCGATGGGGAAGCCCAGCCCGCCTTGGGCGGGATCCGCCATCATATACAGCAGCAG
>CAZBTA010000252.1:0-7012 GCA_964494515.1 uncultured Bryobacter sp. | reverse complement strand
CCAGATCGGAGCCGTTGAGTCGGTGTGCGTTGATGGCGTGCTTTGGCAGTAGGGCTGCGACGGCACGTGAGAGTGCGGCATCGAAATTCTTGACGCCGAGTGGCGAACGCCATGGCAGCAAGTAGGGGTCCCACGACTCAGTGTTCCATCGCAGCTTTTGGCCAGATCGAAATCTGGCCGTTACCTCCACCCGCAGGTAATCATCAAAGCGGATGGTTTCAAAGATGTACGGCAAGGATCGCGAAGCGTATGGGAGGGAGCGAAAGGCGTCGAGAAAGACAGACTTCAGATTGGCGTCCCATTCTTCGAAATCCGGATTCTGCGTGAGTGCGGCATCTTCGGCATTTGCGTCGAGCCACTGCTGGGTGATGCCAAGGTTGTTGCGGCTGGGGCGGCTTAGCGGTGGGTGATTGAGCGCGGATACGAATTGACGCAGCGGATGGGGGTCGAAGGGTTCGCCGTTGCGAAGAAACTTGGCACCGACACGCCGCAGGACGTAATTTTCGCGAGCCCGCAGGTGTCCGAATCTTTGGGTGACAATGACGACCTGATCGAGGTCGGCGAAGGTGACAGCGGCCACGCCATTGGCCTGCACCAGCAGGAGAGCGGCGAGGAGTGAAGCGCGCAGCGGCATGCGAAGCAAGTTAGACTCCAGTGGAGCATAGAAAGTGCCGAAACTTAGTGCAAGTGATACAGCCGCCGCGGTGGATGAGTTTGTCGCCGCGCTTGAGCATCCGCATGTGGATGTGGTGCGAAAGCTGCGCGAGGTGATCTGTGCGGCGAGCCCGCGGATTGCCGAGGGTGTGAAGTGGAATGCGCCGTCGTGGCGGACAAGTGAATACTTTGCAACGACGCACCTGAGGGCGAAGACGGGGGTGGGGCTGGTGTTGCATCTGGGGGCGAAGGTGCAGCCGAATGCCGTCCGCATTGAGGATCCGCGGGGGTTGCTTGAGTGGCTGGGCAAGGACAGGGCGATGGTGAAGATCGGGGGGATGGAGCAGCTCAGGGAGATTGAGGGGGCGCTTCAGGCGATTGTTCGACAGTGGATCAGCCACCTGCCTGATAAAATCTGAACTTCAGCATGAAAGTCGAATCGCCCGCCTCCGCCGGCCAACTCGTCGAGTTGATGCGGGATTGCCAATCAGCCAAGCTCCGGGTGGAGATCGCCGGATCCCGCAGCAAACAGCGCATGGGCGGGCCCATTGCCGATGCCGATATCCGGCTCGACACGCGGGGCCTGAACCGCGTGCTGGCTTATGATCCGCGCGACCTGACGATCTCGGTGGAAGCCGGGATGCGCTACAGCGAGCTCGAGCGCGTGCTCGGGGAACACAAACAGTTTCTGCCGATCGATGCGCCGTTTGCGAGCGAGGCGACGATTGGCGGCATTATCGCCACCCATTCATCCGGGCACCGGCGGCGACTGTTCGGCACGGTGCGTGACCTGGTGATCGGGATGGAGTTTGCGACCCTCGGCGGGCGCAAGGTGCAATCGGGCGGCATGGTGGTGAAGAATGTGGCGGGGCTCGACTTTGCGAAGTTGATGACGGGATCGTTTGGGACGCTGGCGTGCATTACGGTGGTGAATTTCAAGCTGGCGCCGGCGCCGGTGGGGGCGCGGACGTTTCTGTATCAGAACGCGGCGGCGGGCGAGGTGTTTGCGCGCCGCAACCAGATATTGAAGAGTGTGCTGCAGCCGGCGGCCATCGATGTGGCGAGCCCGGCGGCGGCGGCGACGCTGGGGCTGCCGGCGCGGTGGACGCTGCTGATCGAGGCGCTGGGTAGCGAGGCGGTGCTCGCGCGGTATCAGAAGGAACTGACGGGATTCCAGGTGATCGAGAACGACATCTGGGGGAGCGTGAGAGAGTTTACGCCGAACTGGCTGAAGGGGCATCCGAACGGGCATGTGCTGCGGCTGTCGACACAGCTGATGGAGATGCAGGGCGTAATGGAGAAGCTGCCGGATAGCTACGCGGTGGTCGCGCGGGCCGGCAATGGCGTGATCTATGCGCACACGCCGGCGGCGGCGACGATGCCGGCGGGCGTGGCGGGGGCGATCGAGTTTTCGCCCACACAACGGCAGGCGGCCGAGCAACTCTGGCCGGCGCCTGGTAATGACTTTGGCCTGATGCAGCAGATCAAGCAATACTTTGATCCGCATGCGCTTTTGAACCCCGGGAGGCTTTATGGCCGCATCTGAGACCGCACTGCGAGTGCTTGAGAACCGTCACCCCGACGCGCCGCAACAGAAAGACCTCGACAAGTGTGTGCACTGCGGGCTGTGCCTGAACGCATGCCCGACGTATCGCGAGCTGGGCGTGGAGATGGATTCGCCGCGCGGCCGCATCTATCAGATGGTGCAGGTGGCGACGGGGGCGGCGCCGATGGACGAGGGTTACCTCGAGCATATGGGGCTGTGCCTGGGATGCAGGGCGTGCGAGACGGCGTGCCCGTCGGGCGTGCATTACGGCAAGCTGATCGAGGCGGCGCGGACGGAGATTCAGGCGAAGGTGAAGCGGCCATTCCCGTGGCAGCAGGTGGAGGACTTTGCGTTTGGCACGCTGCTGCAATCACCGGCGCTGATGCGGCTGATGGGGGGCGGGTTGTGGCTGTATCAGAAGTCGGGGCTCGAAGGATTGGTGAGGGCGACGGGGCTGGCGAAGTTGATGGGTCCGCTGGGCAAGGTGGAGCATTTGACGCCGGAGGCGCAGTTGCCGACGTTCTTCACGCAGTATGGGAAGGTGTTCTTCCCGGAGGGCGAGCGGAAGTATCGGGTGGCGCTGCTGGGCGGGTGCATCGCGAATGTGTTTTTTGCGCGGCTGCATGAGGCGACGGTGAGAGTGTTGCAGAAGAACGGGTGTGAAGTGGTGGTGCCGGCCGAGCAGGGATGCTGCGGGGCGCTGCATGCGCATGCCGGACGGCGCGAGGAGGCGCGAGCGCTGGCGCGGAACAATATCGACGCGCTGCTGCGGACGAACTTTGACGCGATTATTTCGAACACGGGTGGGTGTGGGGCGACGCTGAAGGAGTATCACGAGATTCTCGAAGGCGACGCGAAGTATCACGACCGGGCCAAGCAGTTTGTGGCGAAGTTGAAGGATGTGAATGAGTTTCTCGCGTCGATCGAGCTGAACCCGAAGATGGGTGAGGTGAAGCGGCGGGTGACGTATCAGGATAGCTGCCATCTGTGCCACGGGCAGAAGGTAAAGGCGGCGCCGCGGAAGCTGTTGAAGGCGATCCCGGGGCTGGACTTTGTGGAGATGCCGGCGAGCGATGTGTGTTGTGGCTCGGCGGGGATCTATAACGTGGTGCAGAACGAGATGGCCGAGCAGATTCTCGAATCGAAGATGCGGAACGTGAATGCGGTGAAGCCGGAGCAGATTGCGAGTTCGAACCCGGGGTGCATGATCCAGCTGGCGGCTGGCGCGAAGATGCACGGTAAGGATAAGCTTAAGGCGAATCCGGAGCCGGTGAAGCATATCGTCGAATTGCTCGACGAAGCCTATCGCAACGCCCGCTAAGGAAGAGGCTGCTTCACAGTCAGTCCTCTTCGGCCGATAAGGAGTAAAGTGCAAGTCAGCCCCCAGATGCGTGTTCGGGTGGTGCTGATAGCCGCAGTGCTATTGGTGGGTTGCAGTGTCTACGCATTCCGGTTGCAGGAAATGCGCGACTGGGCCCCGACACCGGTGCCGGAGGGATACCTGCCGGTGGCGGGTGGCGCTTTGCCCCGGCTGGAGGAATTGGGGATCCGGCAAGTGGTGGGGGAGGCGATGGTGTTGCACTTTCTCAACCCGACGTGCCCGTGCTCGCGATTCAATGTGGATCACATCCGCGAGTTGCAGCAACGCTACGGCAAGAGGGTGAAGGCCGTGGTGGTGTTGCCTGAAGGGGAGCCCGATGTGATGGCGCGCTATGAGGCGATGGGGCTCGAACTGCCGGCCATTGTAGACAGCGGCGAGAGGATCGCGCGGGCGACGGGAGCGTATGCGACGCCGCAGGGCGTGGTGGTGGACGGAGCGGGGCGGCTGGTGTTTCAAGGGAACTACAATCTGGCACGGTATTGCCGGCAGGAGGAGACCGAGTTCGTACGGATCGCCATTGAAGCCGCATTGGCGGGGCGGGCCTTGCCCCAGATGCCAGAGGCGGCGACGAGGGGCTATGGGTGCCCGTTACGACGTAGCGGGAAGAAGGCTTCATGAGCCGCGTGGGGCGCCTGCTGAATGGATTTTCCGATTGGGTGCGGGAGCCTTACGGGTTTGCCCCTGAAGAGGTGGACAAGATCCTGCAGAGCATTTATCTGCGCGGGGACAGGATCATTCTGTGGATGCTGATGGGGCATTGCGCGCTGGCGCTGGTGCTGGTGGGGTTCTATGAGACGTGGTGGATCACGACGGTGATCACGGCCATTGCAATGAGCCTGTTTACGCTGAGCCGGTGGCTGTTGCCGGGGCATCTGGTGACGCGGTGTGCGGCGGGGGTGGCGCTGCAGATGTTTGTGGCGCTGCATATCTATCAGCTGCACGGCATGCCGGAGATGCACTTCTTCTTCTTTACCGGCTTTACGATCATGGTGATCTACATGGACTGGGTGTGCATGTGGCCGGGGGCGTTGCTGATCATCTCGCAGCACATTGTGTTTGCGTGGCTGCACAATCAGGGAGCGCCGCTGTACTTTTTCCCAGAAGCGTATGTGGGGCTGACGAAGTTGTTCTTTCACTTCGGCATTGCGGTGTCGCATGTGTTTCTGTGTGGCATCTGGGCGGCGATGATCCGGCGGCAGACGTTGCAGGCGGCGCGGCAGCAGGCGGATCTGTTGGCCGCCTCGCAGCGCGCGGAAGAGGCGAGCGCGGCGAAGGCGACTTTTCTGGCGATGATGAGCCATGAGATCCGCACGCCGATGAACGCGGTGAGCGGGATGGCGCAACTGCTCGAGGATACGCCGCTCAACGCCGAGCAGCGGCGGTATGTGGCGTCGTTGCGGCAGGGCACCGAGGGGCTGCTGCATGTGATCAATGATGTGCTGGATTTCTCGAAGATCGAGGCGGGCAAGCTCGAGATTCATCTGGCGGCGTTTGATCTGGAGGCGCTCCTGGACGAGGTGAACGAGCTGTTGCGATCGGGGGCGGAGGAGAAGGGGTTGAGCCTCGAGCTGGAGTATGCGGCCGAGACGCCGCGGTGGCTGATGGGGGATGCGAGCCGGATCCGGCAGGTGATGGTGAATCTGGTGGGCAATGCGATCAAGTACACGGACCAGGGGAGTGTGGTGGTGAAGGTGACGGGTGGGGGGAGGATCCGGGTGGAGGTGTGTGATTCGGGACAGGGGATTCCGGCGGATCTGCAGCCGCAGTTGTTCCAGGAGTTTGTGCAGCTGGACCGCAAGCTGACGCGGCGGCATGGCGGCACGGGGCTGGGCCTGGCGATCACGAAGCAACTGGTGGCGCTGATGGGCGGGGAGATCGGGATGAGGAGTGAGGTGGGGCGGGGGTCGGTGTTCTGGTTTGAGCTGGAGATGGAGCAGGCGGGCGAGCCGTTGCGCAAAGGCGAGCCACTGGTGCAGTTGCCACAGATCGGGGCAAAGGTGCTGGTGGCGGAAGATAACCTGTTGAACCGGGCGATTATTGTGGCGTTTCTTGAGAAGTTTGGGTGTGAGGCGACGCTGGCGGGCAATGGGGCCGAGGCGCTGGAGTGGATCGGGCGGGGGCGGTTTGATCTGGTGCTGATGGATTGTCAGATGCCGGAGGTGGATGGGTTTGAGGCGACGCGGAGGATCCGGGCGGGCGAAGGGGAGGGGGCGCGGATTCCGATTATTGCGATGACGGCCAACGCAATGAGCGGGGACCGGGAGATGTGTCTGCGCGAAGGGATGGACGACTACATCAGCAAGCCGATCTCAATCGCCAACCTCGCTGAGGTGCTGGAGCGCTGGGCGCCGCGCGGGGAGGCTGGCGCGTCGCTTGCTAAGGCTGCGATTCCACCACATCAAAAGGCCCGTCACGAATAGCAGGGTGGGGCTGAGGCCAATGAGGACCCAGGCAATGCGTGAGGGGTGGCCCCAGAAGGTGCCGAAGTGGAGGCCGTAGATGTCGCGCTGGAGGCGGGCGGCAAGGGGGACGTCTTCATGGCGAGTGATGCGCACGATCTCGCCCGTGGCGGGGTGGAGATAGACGACGTGGTCGCCCTGGGTGCGCCAGTCACCGGGGAGAAGGTGATGCAACGAGTGGACCTCGTTGGGCTTGGCGGCGGGGCGGAAGAGGGTGGGCGTGCCGCCGGGGATGGCGGCGATGGCGCGAGTGAGGACGGTGTCGAGGTCGACTTTATCTTTGACCGGGGAGACGCGAGGGGTGGCGATTTTTGCCGGGGTGCCAGTGAGGGCGGAGAGCAGTGATTCGTACTGGGTGGGGAACGACCAGTAAGCGCCGGTGATGGCGAGCAGGAACAGGAACGCAGCGGAGACGAGGCCGGAGAGCTTGTGGAGGTCGTAATTCTGGCGCTTCCAGCGGGCGCGAGTTTCGTAGATGAAGCCAGTGCGCCAGAAGCGACGGCCGGGCCACCAGATGACAATGCCGCTGAGGCTCATGAGTGCGAGGGCAAAGCCGCCCCAGCCGTTGAGGAGCTCGCCGAAGTCGCCCATGAGGAGATTGATGTGGAGGTCGTAGACCCACTGGAGGAACTTGTCGCGGTAGCGATCTTCGCCGACGATTGTGCCGCGGTAGGGATCGACGTAGACCTGGATGCGGCCTTCGGTCTTGCTCTGCATGCGGAAGCTCCAGGTGTCGCCGGGTTGCCAGTAGAGGTAGACGTTCTGGAGGGAGGCCTTGGGGTAAGCGGCCTTGACGGTATCGACCATCGACTGGAAGGAGACACGCTTGTCGAGCGGGGAGACGCGCACGAGATGGGGGATCATGGCGCGCTCCATCTCTTTCTTGTAGACGATGATGGAGCCGGTGAGGGCGATCAGGACGAAGTAGAGGCCGAGGCCGACGCCGAGCCAGAGGTGGATCTGAAAGAGGGC
>CAZBTA010000251.1:0-7013 GCA_964494515.1 uncultured Bryobacter sp. | reverse complement strand
TCTGTGCTCCGAGATCACTACAACGAGCAGGACCAGAATCGCAATCCCGAAGCTTGGAGTGGTCCATGCCGCCCCAGCAACCGCCACGCCAGCCGCAAAGGCGCTCACCCGCCCGCGCTTTGTCAGCCAAATCGCTATTCCGGCAACCCAGAATGCGCTGCTCAGCCAGCGATGATTCACCTCGATACGATTGGCAAGGTCCACCACCACGCCGATCCACAAAAGCGCCGCCGCCCACCCAGCCCCTTTTCCTCCGATGAATTCTGCAATCCGGTAGACCCCGGCGGCAATCACCCCAATTGCCAACGAAGACCCCAATCTGAGACAGGTAAGGTCGTTCCCGAAGATCAGGTACAACCCCGTCTCGAGCCAGTACAGAAGCGGGCCGATGAAGGTAAAGATCTCCCGGTAGAGGCGCTCGCCAGCGAGCAGACGTGGCGGAATGGATGTGTAGATGCCTTCGTCCAAACTCGCCAGAAAGTAGCCCCTCATCAACCACCAACTGAGGACACAAGCAAACAGAAAAACTCCGACTTCAGGCCGGAGCAATAGAAAAAGGCCACGCTTGCGCGTGGCCTCAAGATTTGAAAGATAAGGCAAGTCGAAACTTACTTGCGGCGACGGGCGATGGCGCCCACAGCCACGAGACCAGCGCCGATCAGAGCAACCGAGGTCGGTTCCGGAACGTCGCCCTGGGTCGGGATCAATTCGTAGGTGTAGACAACACCAACAGCGCCAGTGGCCTGACCCTGATAGAGGTTGTTCGCATCAAAACCCTTCGAGAACGATACCGTTACCGTGAACGCGTTGTAGGTGTTGGTGAAGGAACCGGGAGCGATGAACAGGGGAGCGTTGATCGTGCCGCAAGCCTGCGAGGCGGTGACGCCAGTGGCATCAATGTTGCACGAAGCGCTGTCCGGGTCGCCGATCGACGGATTGTAGTTCACATTGATCTGCAGCTGGCCATCAGCGCCGCTCAGAGCCGTGCCGTTGCCGTTGAACGAGCTCAACGCAACGATACCAACCGAGGTGATCTGGTAGTTCGAAGGAAGCACATTGAAAGCAGCGCAGTTGATAACTTCAAAACCACCACCACCAACGGTGCTATTCGCCTGGTTCGAGCATTCCTGCGTGACCGTGGCGCCAAAAAGAGCAGGTGAAATCGCCATCATGGCGACGAGAATAAACTTTTTCATTAAACCCTCCAAGAATGTACACGATGGGTACTGGGACTCTTCTACTACCCATCCTTTGTCGAGTATAGAGATAGTCCTATAGCTAGTCAAGAGATAGCCTAGTATTTTTCAATCACAAACCCGTTACTTTTCAACAAAAGTACTACACCGAAACGTCCCAGCGAGAATATGAAATTTTCTTCACCGACTCTTAGGATTTTTGTTGCCGTTTTGTAAAATGAAATTTGATTCGTTCGAAGTTGCTTCCTGTTTCAATCCTTCTTCTGGGCGGTTTGTTGCGATCGCCTCTCCTTGCACAGGATCCCGCCCCGGACGGGGTAGATTGGAAAAACCTGATCCGACAGTCAGGGCTGTTTCTGGGAGTCCAGCACGGATTTCGCCTGGCGACAGAACCCGGCACCCGCCGCGGCATGAAGGGCCCCTTCTTTCGCGGATACTACAACTCCCTCTCCAACCTGCACGGGTGGGCCGACGGTGATCCCTTCTACGTCAACTACATTGGCCACCCGCTGCAGGGTTCTGTATCGGGCTTCATCTGGAATCAAAATGACGGCAAGTACCGGAAAGCAGAATTTGGCAACAACGCGTTCTATTGGAAGAGTCGCCTTCGCGCGACTGCATTCTCATTTGCCTACAGTACGCAGTTCGAAATCGGCCCCCTCAGCGAAGCATCAATCGGCAAGATTCAGGCCCGCTACCCCCAGCAGGGCTTTGTTGACCATGTCGCGACGCCCGTCATTGGTCTTGCCTGGCAAATGGGCGAAGACATTCTGGATCGCTACGTCGTCCGCAAGTTCGAAGATCGCTTTGAACACCCGATAGCCCGCATGATGGTGCGCAGCTGGCTCAACCCCTCGCGCAGCTTCGCCAATCTCATGCGTTTCAAGGAACCCTGGTATCGCGATACCCGCAAGGGCATCTACAGCTACCGCAAGGATTCGGCGCCGATCTACCAGCCCGATGCCAAGCCTGGCGGCTATCCGCGCATTGCACCATTTGAGTTCAAGTCCTCGGCGATCTACATGCTGAGCCCCGGTCCAAGAGACTCGCTGCACTGCGTTGGCGGTATGGGCACATTTCTGTACAACCTCAACGAAAGCGTGAGTTGGGTAGCTGAAGTCGGTGGCTGCAAGATGCTCGACCAACCCGAGAACTTCTCGGGCGACATTCTCACCTACATGACCGGGCCGCGCTTTACGGATCGAAACGGGCGCTGGATGCCCTACATGCAGTTCCTGATTGGCGGCAAACGGGTGACGATTGATGAGGTTCTGCCCGATCGGCGTGCGGCGGTGCAAGCCGCCAACCCGGGTCGCAAGCTCGGCTACGAGTTCCACGGCCTTTGGACAAAGGTCAACCAGGCTAATGGCTTCAGCGTTAGCGCGGGCGGCGGAGTTGATTTTCAACTCACACGCTCCGCCACCTGGCATGTGGCAAGCGCCGACATTAGCTATGCCTGGCTTCCCCGCCCCGAGCTTGCCAGCTATCCGACAAGCGTTCGCCTCTCCACCGGCATTACGATCAACGTCGGCAGCTGGTAGCTATGGCAGAATGATCCCAGAGATTTCCCCATGCCATTTGCCCCTAACGATAACGTACAGATCGCGCTCATCGGTGCAGGAGGTATGGGTCAAGGCGACGCTCGCAACGCGACGCTCCAGCCGGGCACCAAACTGATCGCCGCTTGTGACATTTACGACAGTCGCCTCGAGCACATGCGCGAGGTCTACGGCCCGCAAACCTTCATCACCCGCGACTACCGCGAGATCCTTTCGCGCAAAGACATCGATGCGGTGATCGTCGCCACCCCGGATCACTGGCACGCCCGGATCACTACTGATGCCCTCGCCGCTGGCAAACACGTCTACTGCCAGAAGCCCATGGTCCAGAAGATTGAAGAAGGCCCCGGTGTCATTGCCGCCGAGAAAGCCAGCGGCAAGATTCTCCAGATTGGCAGCCAGTACGTAAGCTCCCACGTGTTTGTGAAAGCGCGCGAGCTGTTTCGTCAGGGCGCGATCGGCGAGCTCAACCTGGTTGAAGCCTGGCTGGATCGCAATTCTGCACTTGGCGCCTGGCAGTATTCAATCCCCGTCAACGCCACCACACAAAACATCGACTGGGATCGCTTTCTCGGCAACGCGCCCAAGCGCCCTTTTGAGCCGATCCGCCTGTTCCGCTGGCGCAACTATGGCGACTACGGCACTGGAGTGGCTGGCGATTTGTTCATCCACCTGCTGAGCGGCTTGCATACCGTAACAGGCAGTATTGGCCCCACCAAGGTCTTCGCCAGTGGTGGCGTTCGGTTCTGGAAGGACGGCCGCGATGCCCCGGACGTGATGCTCGCAATTCTCGACTATCCCGCCGCGGCTTCTCACCCTGCCTTTACGCTGAGCTTGAGGGTCAACCTCGCCAGCGGCGTCTCGCAGGAACAGTTCGGCTTCCGCTTTTATGGCAGCGAAGGCATCATGACCACAAGCTACTCAAGCCTGCGGCTTGAGAAACACAAGCGCGAAGCAGAACCCGGCTACACAATCAATACCTTCGCCCGCAAGGATCAGGAAGAGTTTCTGCGCGAGTATCGCAAGCAGTTTCCGCCGCGGCCGCCCGTGCTCAATGCGGACAGCGACTTCGTGTACCGTCCAGCTGTCGACGCTCATCAGTTGCACCATCAGGCATTCGCCGCCGCCATTCGTGGCGCGGGCCCTTCCGTGGAGGACGGCACCTTCGGCTTCCGGGCAGCGGCGCCAGCTCTGCTGTGCAATCTCAGTACAGAGACCGGCATTGCCTATCGCTGGGATCCAATAAACATGCGGCGCGTTTGATCCACCAGCATGGCGATTCTACGCGTACGCTGGTAGAAGATGTTGCGTCAATTTGTCCTTAGTTTGACCTGTGCCGGGGCCTTGGTAGCCCAGCACGGCATGCCGAACCCCGGCAAGATCGTTCCTCGACAGTGGCCCGGTTATGGTGAGGTACGCTTTGACGTCACCAGTTCCTCGGAGGAAGCTCGCAAGTGGGCCAATCAGCGGCTGGTCTACGCGTTTAACCACCCCGAAGCCGCCGCGTCATTCCGCAAGGCCACCGAGCTCGATCCCGCCTGCGCCATGTGCTGGTGGGGCCTTGGATTCGCCCTGGGCAACAACATCAACGCCCCGCTGATGCCAGAAAACTCACAGCCCGCCTGGCAAGCCGCCCAGCGCGCGCTCGCCTTGCGTGAGAAAGCCACGCCCCGCGAGGTCGCCTATATCGAAGCCCTCGCCTTGCGCTACGAAGAGAACAATCCCAAGGACCGGCGGCACCTCGATCTGCGCTTTGCCGAGGCCATGCGCAAGCTGGCGGCCCAGTATCCTGACGATCTGGACGCGCAGACGCTCGCCGCCGATGCGCTGATGAATCTCACACCGTGGAAGTTATGGTCTCGCGACGGCAAGCCCAATACCTACACCCTTGAGCTTGTGGCCCTGCTCGAAGGCCTGCTGCAGCGCGACCCGCTGCACATTGGCGCCAACCATATGTACATTCATGCCGTCGAAGCCTCGCCCGCGCCCGAGCGAGCCCTCGCGAGCGCCAACCTGCTGGCTGGTCTTGCCCCCGGCAGCGGCCATCTGGTGCACATGCCCGCCCATATCTTCACTCGCACGGGCGACTATTTCCGCTCCTCTGAGGCCAATATCAAGGCGGCGGCGCTAGATAAGGCTTACTTCCAGGCGGTTGGTGGGCCGACCTATTACACGCCTTACTGGTATCACAACCTCCATTTCTTGAGCGCTGCACTGAGCATGTCCGGTCAATACAAGCAGGCAATCGCCGCCATGACCGAGGCGGCCCGCGAGCTCGAACCGGTTGCCCGGTTTGAGTCCGCTTACGAAGCTTCGCTCTCCATGCCGCTATTCACGGAAGTACGCTTCCAGCAGTGGGACAAGATCCTCGCAATGCCGGAGCCGGCGAGCTTCAGCCTGACGGTGAACAACGTGTGGCATTTCGCACGTGGCATGGCCCTTGCGGCCAAAGGGGATTTGCCAGCTGCCCGGCAATCGGAGACCGCCTTCCGCAAAGCGATCGCTTCACTGTCACCGGAGCGGGGGTTTGGCCTGAACACCGAGAAAGACATCATGGCCATTGCCACTCACAGCCTCGCGGCCAGGATTGCATTTGCGGCTGGAGATCGCGCTGCCGCCATCCGCGAACTGGAGCAGGCCGTCAAGCTCGAAGACGCCCTCAGCTACGACGAACCCGCCGGCTGGTACTACCCGCCCACCCGCGAGGCACTTGGGGCAGTGTTGATTGCGGACGGGCAGTACGCTACCGCCGAGAAAGTGTTTCGTGAAGAGTTGGCCAACAATCGCCGCAGCGGCAGAGCACTTTTCGGCCTCATGCTTGCACAGCAAAAGCAGGGCAAACAGGACGCAGCTCGCATGAATGAAGCGTTGTATCGCATTGCGTGGTCGCGCGCCGACCAGCCGTTGACGCTCGATCAGCTTTTCTGAAACGCCTCACGCGCATGCTGGCGCGAGAGAACCGCAAAGCCAATCAGGCCAAAAACCAGCTGCGATACGTAATTGGTGGCCTGATACAGGAAGATCCAGGCCAGCGCATCCGCATCCGGCACGCCGAAAGGTCGCAAGACATTGACCGCGACAAACTGGAAAACACCCACGTATCCAGGCGTTGAGGGAACCGCGCTTGAAAGCCCCAGCGCGGCCAACACCACCATCGAAGTCTGAAAGTCTAGCTTTACGCCGATCGAATCGGCAACGATCACGCCAACGTAGGAATCAAGCGGCCAGATCACCAGCGTCAAGACCAGAAACTGCACGGCGCGCCACCAGCTGTGCAGTGAACGCAGCCCATCCATAAAGCGGGACACCACACCCGCCAGTTTGGGCACCTTGCCAAGCATGCGGCTCACCTGCTTCTCCGCGTGGGGCAGCAGGAAAAGCGTAAGAATCCCGGCACCGCTCAGAACGCTAAACGTTTTGCTCGCCCGGTGCAGCCATTCTGGCAGCTCCGGAGTCATGAGCAGGGCGGCCGAGGTAAACAGCACCAACACGCCAGCATCCATCACTCTTTCAATGAGCGCAGTCGCCAGCAAATAGGTGCGCGAGACATCGTGGCGCCGCTTCAGCGCCTCAACACGCATGAACTCGCCCATGCGCGCCGGCAGCACATTGTTGCCCATGTAACCAAACGCATTCGCCCAGAAAACTGTTGGCAGAGGAATAGCCGCGCCCGCATCGAGGAGCACTTTCCAACGGACGCTCCGCAAGCCGAGAGCTAACGAGCTGAGCACGAATCCAGCCAACAGACGACCGAGGTCGGCTTTTCCAACCTTCGTCACCAAATCCGAAATGTTGATCCCACGCAGGGAGTAGTACAGGAGTACACCCGCGAGAATCACGGCAACACCAAGCGTGATCTTCGCTTTCCTGTCCAGTTTTACGTCGACCCCAAAAGGCACCATTCCATCATCACCTATCCTTTGGCCATTTGGAACATAAGGTGGGGTTGATTTTGCGCCCGCAACCTGAAGTCTGAGTTGAAAATCAAAGGGTTTTCCCGAGCTCTCACCCTAAAGACTTTCCCTTAGCTCACCGATCCATTCATTGAACGAAACATTCCTGCGGGTTTTGGGGAGCCAATCGCAAATCAAGCGTCTGGCTCCTTTTTTTGTTCGCCAATCTCCATAAAGATTCAGTAGCTTTCCGTCGATCAGCACAAGGAAGCGAATCTCATGAAAGCCTATACAAGAATTTTGTGGACCTTGGGTTTCCTCATGACAACCCTTGCAGGGAATGAGGCCTACGCCCAGAGTGGCGT
>CAZBTA010000250.1:5082-7073 GCA_964494515.1 uncultured Bryobacter sp. | reverse complement strand
GATTGAATGTGATTCCGACCAAAGCCTGAATGTTTGTCGCATCGACCGGAAGGTTGCCCGACGTGTTCAGATATCCTGCGCTTACAAACAGACGCAGACGTTCGTCGAGCTGGCGTTCGTAGCGCGCAAATCCGTTGATGCTCTCGAAGTCATTCAGTCCGACAGCTGATACCGGCTGGGAAGCCGTCGCATAACTCGCGTTGATCTGGACCGTATCACGCTCGGAAATGCGAAGCGAATAGGAGAGCCCTGCGCTTGTCTGAAGGACAGCTCCTCCTACGGCAGCTGGCAAAACCTGCCGCGATCCGGTAATGCAAAGATTGCTGCGCTCGCCCCGGTTACAGAGCGACATGTTCCCGGCAAATGCGGTGGTTGTATCTTCAAGTCCGCCCAATTCGAGCCGTGTGATTGCGAGACCCAAATTTCCGGTCACCTCGAGCCGTGGGGTGAGGGCCGCGCGCACCTGAAGCTGCGGGGAAACGGTCCGCGCCTTGCCATCCTGTGCGCCAACGAACTCGATCAGGTTGGCATCGATCACTGCGCCGATCGACAGCCCCTCATCCAGTTGGCGTGAGTACTGGAGCTGCTGCGCGAGGAAATTGGATTCGGTCAATGCGGCCTGATCGAAGCGATCAGCTCGGCCTGTCAGTGTCCAGCGCAGTTGGTCGCGGTCACTGAGCCTATAGGTCAGTCCGGCGTCGGCGCCGAACTGCGTGCGCCGCTGCCGTTGGCCAAGGATAGTAATATCATTGCCGGTTGGGGGAAGCGGAGCACCAGGTGAGAGGTCATCGACCACGAATGGGTTGGCGACATTGGTCGCCAGAACATTGCTACTAAACAAAAGGCCGGCGTCGAGCTCAAGCCTCTCCGTTGCCCGGTGCGAGGCGGAAAGATCAGCACCGAAGTTCTGGAGGGATTGGTAGCGCCCGAGATATTCGATGTGTTCTGCACGCCCCGACAGGCGGAATGTGTTGCGCTCGCTTGAACGAGACAAGGTCGGCACCAGCTGCAGCCGGATCGATGCAGCCGAGGCGTCGGCGACGTTGCCAAGAAACGGGTTGCTGTCGAAACCGGCCGATGCAGTGGCAACGATACTGTGCTTGAGGCCAGAACTTCCGCTGCTGCTGGGTGATCGCTCCACCGCAGCGGCAGAAGCAGCCTGCATGCCGGTTGGGCCCATCATCGCAGCATAGCCCGACTGAGCAACAGCAAGCCCAAGCTCCTCGCTCTGGAATGCACTGAGAGGCACAGCGGTATCGATAGCAGGCGAATTCCGAAACCTCGCCAATTCCTCAGGTTCGAAATAGTTGCTCAGCAGCTCGACCAGTGTCCGGAGCGGGACCATTTCTGACGCAGGATCTGCCGATATAGGCGATTCTATCACATCGCCGCCTGATAACAGCGTTGATGAAGTAGTCACGCCTTCAGCGACGAAGCCCACGCGTTCGGACGCGACGCTCCCGGGATAGACCTCAATACTGCGCATGCTGGCACGGGAATCAGCCGCCAGGCCCATTTCCCGTTGCTTGCCGGATGAAGCGACCTCCGCCGCCGCAAAGTCGGTAGCAATGGCAGGCCCTACAATGACGGTAGTCGCTCCGGTGGCGGGCTCGGTGGGCTTACTTGCGGAGAGGACTTCAGTACCCGTGCTTGCCAGCAAGGTCGCATGTTCTTCCGGACGAAAAAGAACAACGTCCGGCACACTCAACACAGAGCGAAGTGGCGGGATTTGGCCATTGCCCGCCGTATCAGTGTTTGGTGCTGCGGACACTTCGGCCAAATCGGGCGCAGTTGAAAGTTCGATGAATGAACCAGGCTCGAAGGAGTTTGACACGCCGGACTGCCGGGCAGACCCGAACGTCAATGCTGTTTCTCCCAACGCAGGGTCGAGAAAGACCGGTACGTAAGCAATCGTCGGAGCATCCCAAAGGTCTGATTGCTGGTTCAGTGTAGCGGCTGAACCAGCAATCTCCATCGGGTCGGCAATATCA
>CAZBTA010000250.1:1965-5072 GCA_964494515.1 uncultured Bryobacter sp. | reverse complement strand
TCGCCACGCCTCGCCTGGGCCGACATCAGCGGAGCCAGAAATGACGGACAGCTGCATGGCCGCCGAGCCGGCAGCATTGCCCGCATCAGATTTGTTCGTTGCAAGATCAACACTCAGGCCAGACCCTGCCTTGTGATGCAGACCTTGTGACGCGCCGTCACTGTCGACGAGGACTGACCCAACATTACCAGGCAAAAGATCGATGGCAGAAACCCGCGCCGCCATCGCGGTGAAAGGCATGGTCTCAGACTCGGCTTCCAGAAAAGGGGCGAGGGTTCTCGCCCGCCCTGAACGCGGTGTCGTCGCGGCACTCGACAAGAAAGCCAGTCGAGGTTGCTGGCCACTTTCTTGGATCTGCTGAGAAACCCGAACATGAGGGGCCCCTCTCGCAACTTTCATGGCGCTAACCCGGTTTCCAACCTGGTTTTCTGGCACAGCAATCGCGATGCATCCCAACAATAGGCTCGGCGCCATGCGAAGACCAAGCGAGCGGCCAAGCGCAAGTACGCTCACACTCCGACCAGCCTTGATCCGTGAGGCCGCGGCAAGCCGCACCTCGCGCCCGGAGGCATCCCGGTCTCGTGATGTATCGTGCATGATTTGCCCCCTACAGCGAGCCTACTTCAAGGGCTTGCTATCAGTTTCAGAAAGATATTGCGAACGATCCGTTACCCAAAGACCAAGACAACACCCAGCACCAAACCTGAAGCGCCCCCCGGATTCCAGCATTCGTGGCCCCATCTTACCTCAAGGAACGATGACCGTATCCCCGCTCCGGATCAGCGGAAGGGCGTTGACCGCAGCAGTGCTCACCGATCGGCTCCGAAGAATATCCGAGAGTTTGACAGGAATTACGACCAGCCCGTCTCCTGATTTACGAACCACCACGACATTGTCGAGACTCGCAAACTCGTCCACGCCGCCAGCAAGACTCAGCGCTTCCAGAAGCGTAAGATAACGACCGGGCGAGAAAGTCCCGGGCGTGCGAACCTTACCAATAACAGAAAACTGCAACCCGCTGGTCTGAACAACAGCGACCGTAACATCCGGCACATTGCCGTCGACATACTTACTGGCGAGGCCTGCCGATATGGCTGCTTCGATCTCGCGGGTCGTGCGCCCCGCCCCTTCGATCCTGCCCACAAGTGGAAAACTGAGGCTGCCATCGGGCAAGACACGTACGCTTCGTTGCAGCTGATCCTCACGCCATACGCTGATCTGGAGTTCATCGCCGGGGCTGACCCGGTACTCCGGCAAGGCAACGGCAGGAAAAGCTTCGCCGAGCGGTGCAGAATTGCCCTCCTGCGCCAACACGCTGCTGGACACGCATAGCCCAGCGTTGGTAACCAGCAATGCTCCAAGGATATGGATCGCCGAGAGCTTGTTCACACTATACCTCATGATTTATGCGATGACGCTTGGACGCATTAAAAATTTCTATCCCGGTCATACTGCCGCAGCTCGTGTTGCGGTGTTGCTAACAACCTCGCAAACAAAGACCAAGCGAAAATCGGCGGCAAGCCTACTGACCTTTAAGGGAGCACGTCTGATCCGCCCTTCCCTCACTATGCACCGGGCCGCGATAATGATCGCGCTGGCCTGCACGCCCCTCTTCTCGGCCTGCGACGATCGGGTCAACGAGGCAGCACAATATGCAGCGCTGGGAGCGGCACAATTGGAAGCCGGAAATCTCCAGGAGGCACGGGAGAACGCTCAACGGGCGATCATCGCGCGCGATGATATAGCAAATCACTTTATTCTCCTTGGCCGGATTGAGCTTCAGGATGGCAAACTGCCAAACGCCTTTAATGCCTATTCGCGCGCACTCGACCTCCAGGCCGACAATCTCGAAGTCCTGCAAGCGATTGCCGAGTTGGGTCTTGAGGTCGGTCGCCTGAACGAAGCGGAGGAAGCGGCTGACCGCATGCTTCTGCTGTTCCCGGGAGCCTTGCGCGCCATGCTCGTTAAAGGATTTCTGGCGATCGAGGCCGGACAGCTCGAGGATGCCGAGCGCTACGCGAAAGAAATCCTTGCGCAAAATCCCAATGACGAGGGCGGTGTCGTTCTGTCGGCACGATTGCTGGCGCTGCAGGGTAAATTCGAAAGTGCAGTCGACACCGTTACGCGAGCACGTGAGGTCGTTGGTGATACCGAGGCGCTGAATGCAACCTTGCTCGAAATCTACCGGGCACAGGGCAATGCCCAAGGCATGCGGGCGGAGTTTCCGAAGATGATCGCGGCGGCTGGTGAGGATTCGAACTACCAGATCGACTTCGTCAACTTTCTTTACAAGACAGGCAATATGGCTAAGGCGCGGGCCGAAGCGGCAAAGGCCATTACGGCAAAACCGAATGATCCTACGTACCTGGCTTTGCTCAGTAATCTCTTCCTGGAGTACGACCGGACGCCACTGAGCCAAGCGCAGCTATCGACGATTGCGGAAACAGGAACACTGGCAACACGGCTGGCTCTTGCGCGCTTTTACTTCGACACCGCGCAATTCAAAGAAGTAAGAATCCTTCTTGCGCAACCGCTGGCGGAAGACTCGATCGAAGCGCGGGCGCTTGAGGCACGCATCGCGCTAGCCGAGGGGCGTGTCCAAGAATCGGACAGACAGATCAATGCTGTCCTTGCCCTAGACCCCCGCAATCCTGATGCTCTCATCGCGCGAGCGGAGCGGCGGCTCGCCGCGAGAAAGTTCGATGCAGCAATTGAAGATGCCAATATCGTTGTATCTGACGCGCCGCAGGAATATGCAGGATATGCTGCACTTGCTAACGCACACCTCGCAAAGGGAAGCGAGGTCAGAGCAAAGCAGGTATTCGAACGGGGGGTAGATTTCTTGTCGCAGTCCGGAGTTCTTGCCGCTCGCTATGAGGCTTTCTTGAGGAAGGTCGGCGACAGGGCAAGGATTGTCTCGCTTTATGCGGATCTTGCGACAGCAAAACCCTCGTCCGAAAAGGCATGGCAGGAGTTTGCGCGTGTGTGCGAAGAATTCGGCAACCGTGTTTGCAAGGCCAAGGTCGATCGCGGACTGGCGGCTGCAAGAAGAAGCTTCGTGATTGATGAACCGCCCGGCACTCCTCGCGCGCGCGGTTTGTTCGCAC
>CAZBTA010000250.1:0-1955 GCA_964494515.1 uncultured Bryobacter sp. | reverse complement strand
CTTCAGGGGGCGTATGCACGGGCATGTAACGCCCCCTGCCCGGCGCGGCAGCGGCCACCTTCGGTTTACCTCGAACGTCTTGCGCACGCTCGGGATCGCCAATGATACAGCCTGCTTCCTCATTGCTTACATTTTGGCAGCAGGCGCCTACGCGGCCTCGATCGGCTATTATTATGATGAACGCCTGCACCACAGCGGGGCCATCATCCTTTGCATCAACTACCTGTTGATCCGGATCTCTCGTGACGGCTACGTCGCCTTCCGCGGTCAGGGCAAGGACGTTGGCGGCAGCGCCATCGGGGAGTTCGTTCTTGCGGCGGCGCTGACGGGCCTGGTGGTTATCCAGCTGGACATGCTGGACGAGTTTTCCCGGGGTCTCGCACTTTATTTCATCGTCTTTACGATTGTCCTTCTGTTCTTGAGCCGCATTGCCTTCCGGATGCTGGTATCGCGGCTGATGGACGAGGGCCTGATCGGGCAGAGGGTTGCTGTTTATGCCGAGAGCGCTAGGGTCGCGGCCAGGGTCGCACAATTGCTCGAGCTCGAGCGGCTGCCCCACCTGAGACTCGTCGGATTTGCCGATGAACGCAACCGCGGCGAAAAAGACGAAACCGACCTTGACTATCTGGGCGATCTCGACGCTTTGCTCGATCTTGCCCGAAAGGGCCGGCTTGACCAGGTCATTCTCGCGGTGCCTCGTATATCGCAAGCCCGCCTCGACCAGATTTCTGAAATATTAAGTTCTGCAGCCATCGACCTGTGCGTGTTGCCCCGCGAAACGCTTGAGCTTACGACGAGCTACCGCGTCAGCTTCTTGGGCTCGCTTCCCGTGTTCGCGGTGTGGCAGCAGCCCATGCGAGACATCGACGGGATCCTCAAGGAAATGATCGACTATACGGTGGCAATCATTGCCATCGTGCTGTTGTCTCCGCTCCTGATCCTGACTGCGGTTGCTATCCGTCTCGAAAGCAAGGGTCCCATACTCTTCCGTCAGGCCCGCTTCGGGTTCAACAACAACGAAATTGCGGTTCTCAAGTTTCGGTCAATGTATGTCGATCGGCAGGATCAGAGTGGTGCGCAGCGAACCCAGAAGAATGATCCACGGGTCACGCGTGTCGGTCGCTTCATTAGGCGAACCAGCATTGATGAGCTGCCTCAACTCTTCAACGTCCTCAAGGGGGAGATGTCGATTGTCGGGCCCCGCCCTCATGCAACCATGATGCGGGTTGGCGATAAGTTCTACTTCGACGCTGTAAGCGGTTACGCCGCACGTCACCGCGTAAAGCCCGGAATCACTGGCCTCGCTCAGGTGCGAGGCCTGAGAGGCGAAATCGACACCGCCGAACGTGCGCGCAAGCGCGTGGAATATGACATCTACTACATCGAGAACTGGTCCCCACTCCTCGACATCCGGATCATCATCGAAACCGTCTTCAAGGTATTCTGGGACAAGCATGCTTACTGAGAGCGCTACCACGGAGTTTCTTGGTGTCGAATTCGCGAACCTCGATTACGAGGAAGTTGTGGCCGAGCTCGACAGGCTCTCGCGGTCTGATACCTTTGCCTTTGTTGTCACTCCGAATGTCGATCATCTGGTCATGTTTCATGAACATAGTAATGAAAACATCAGAAGGCGCTTTGTCGAAGCCTACAGTGCGGCCACCCTCCGCCTATGCGATAGCCGTATCTTGCAGCTTCTCGCAAAGCTTCGCGGAACCGAACTCAAGGTTGTCACAGGCAGCGATCTGACAGCGATTTTGTTCGAGAAGGGACATCTGAATGGAAAGAAGGTCGCGGTCATCGGTGGGGATGAGGCAATGCTTCCGGAATTGCGCGCTCGATTTCCTGACATTGACCTAGTTCAACACATACCGCCCATGGCTGTCTTGATGAGCCCTGCCGCGTGTAATGAAATTGAAGCTTTCCTCGCGACGAAGTCGTCCGACTATACACTC
>CAZBTA010000249.1:0-7093 GCA_964494515.1 uncultured Bryobacter sp. | reverse complement strand
GCCTCGCGCACGGCAAATGCCGAGAACGGCTGCAGCGTCACCGTCGCCAGCAGGAAGATAATCGTCAGCGACGCCAGCAGAATCGTCAACGCAATCTCATTCGGGGTCTTCTTGCGGCTCGCCCCTTCCACCAGGTTGATCATCCGGTCGAGAAACGTCTCGCCCGGCTGCGACGTAATCCGCACCACCAGCCAGTCACTCAGCACTCGCGTGCCCCCGGTCACGCTCGACCGGTCGCCACCGCTCTCACGGATCACCGGCGCGCTCTCCCCTGTAATCGCGCTCTCGTCCACCGTGGCCGCGCCTTCCAGCACTTCACCATCCATCGGAATGTAGTCGCCGGCCTCCACCAGCACGACATCCCCACGGTTCAGCGTGTTGCCAGGCGCCTCGCGCCACTTCGCGCCATAGCGCGGCTCTTCGAGCATCTTGGCCACCACCGACTTGCGCGACTTGCGCAAAGTATCGGCCTGCGCCTTGCCACGCCCTTCGGCGATTGCCTCCGCCAGATTGCCAAACAGCACGGTAAACCACAGCCACAGCGCGATCCAGCCCGAAAAGCTCGACTGGTCCACCACCGCGATCGCCGTCGTCAGGATGCTGCCCACAAACACCACAAACATCACGGGGTTCTTCAACTGGTGAGCAGGTTTAAGTTTGATCAGAGATTCTTTGAAATGAGATGCATTCAACATGGTCTGGACTCCTAGTGCAGACGGAAATACTCAACAACGGGGCCTAGCGCCAGCGCGGGCAAAAAGGCAAGCGCCCCCACAATCAACACCGTGCCCGCCAGCAGCAACACAAACAGCGGCGTATGCGTCGGCAGCGTGCCCAGGCTCGGCGGCGACAGGCGCTTCTTCGCCAGCCCACCGGCAATCGCAATCGCCGGCACCGCCACGCCAAAGCGCGACAGCAGCATCGCAATACCGCCCAGCCAGTTCACCAGCTCCGTGTTCGCGCTATAGCCCGCAAACGCCGATCCATTGTTGTTGCCCATGGATGTAAAGGCATACAGGATCTCGCTGAATCCATGGGGCCCGTGGTTCAAAATGCCCCCATAGCCTTGGGGATGCATCACCGCGATGCCCGTCCCCACCAGCACACACAGCGGCGGCACCAGAATCGCGATCGACGCCATCTGCATTTCAAACGCCTCGATCTTCTTGCCCAGGTATTCAGGCGTCCGCCCCACCATCTGCCCCGCGATAAACACCGTAATGATCGCGAAGATGATCATGCCGTACAGGCCCGACCCCACCCCGCCAAACACCACCTCGCCCAGCATCATCAAAAACATCGTGACGAACTGCCCCACCGGCAAGAACGAATCATGCATCGCGTTCACGCTGCCGTTTGAGGCCGCCGTCGTCGTCGCCGCCCAGATCGCCGAGTTCACCGTGCCAAAGCGCACTTCCTTGCCTTCCATGTTGTGCAGCTCCGATTGCACGGTCACCAGCATCAACGGCACAAAGATCAGCAGCATCACCGCCAGCAGTGCCCAGCCCTGGCGCTTGTCCTTGATCAGGCGGCCAAACGTATAACAAATCGCCGCCGGGATCAGAATGATCGCCACCATTTCCAGCAGATTCGTCAACGGCGTCGGGTTCTCAAACGGATGCGCCGAATTCACATTGAAGAATCCGCCCCCGTTCGTCCCCAGTTGCTTGATCGCAATCTGCGAGGCCGCCGGGCCCATCGGCAGGATCTGCCCGCCAGCCGTCTTCAGATACCCGGCCAGGTTATCGATCACGCCCTGCTGCAGCAGCACCACCGCCAGCACAATCGACAGCGGCAACAGGATGTACACGGTCGACCGCGTCAGGTCCACCCAGAAGTTCCCGATCGAGTTCGCTGACTTGCGGCTGATCCCGCGTGCCAGCGCCGGAATGATCGCCATGCCCGCGGCGGCCGAAACAAAGTTCTGCACCGTCAGCGCCACCATTTGCGTGAAATAGCTCAGCGTGCTTTCCCCGCCGTAGTTCTGCCAATTCGTGTTCGTCACAAAACTGGCCGCGATATTGAACGCCGTATGCAACGGCAAATTGGCAAACCCCTGCGGATTCCACGGATGCCACTGCTGGGTCATCAGAATCGCAAGCGTCACCACAAAACCAACGGCGTGAAACACCAGCCAGTCGCGCGCATAAGCCTGCCAGCTCTGCTCGTCTGCCGGATTCACGCCAATCCACCGATAAATCGGGCCGTCGAGGCGGGTCAATCCCCCCTCATACACCCGTGCCATATACGCGCCCAGCGGCTTCACCGCGGCGATCGTAAGTGCAAGAAAAATGGCGATTTGCAGCCAGTCGAAGGGGGTCATGAGAACCTCTCGGGTTGAAGCAGGGCGATGAACAGATAGATCAGCAGCCCCACCGAGAGGAACAATCCAACGAGTTCCATGGCTCCAGCATGCGCTTGTTCGTATAAAAGCCGAATAAAGATTTGTGAGCCAAAACCACACTTGGCGACGCGATCTACAAGTGGAAGAATAGTTGTGGTTTCACAATGGACGCGCAGACACAGGAATGGCTGAATCAACTGCTGAACTACACAGCACAGTTGCCTCCCGAGCAGCGGGAAGCATACGTGCGCCAGGCCTGCGCCGGGCGTGAAGACCTGCTCAACCTCGCGCTCCAGTCCCTCAAGACCGGCCAGTCCCCCACCAAGACCATGGCCCCGCAGCGCAACGCCCAGATGATCGGCCCCTATCGCGTCCTGCGCGAGCTCGGCAAGGGCGGCATGGGTGTTGTCTATCTCGCCGTTCGCGACGACGGCGCCTTCCGCAAAAACGTCGCCATCAAGCTCCTCCGTGGCGATGCCGTCACCCCCGAATTCGTCGAACGCTTCCGTAACGAACGCCAGGTGCTCGCCAACCTCGACCACCCCAACATCGCCCGCATCCTCGACGGTGGCGACACCACCGAGGGCATGCCCTTCTACGTCATGGAATACGTTGAAGGCCGCCCCATCGATCGCTTCTGCGACGAGGACAAGCTCAGCCTCAACGATCGCCTCAAGCTCTTCCAGAAGCTCTGCGGCGCCCTCCAGTATCTCCACCAGAATCAGGTCATCCACCGCGACTTGAAGCCCGGCAACATCCTCGTCTCAAACGAAGGCATCGTCAAGCTGCTCGACTTCGGCATCGCCAAGCAGATGGGCCCCGCCAGCATGGAGCTCACCACCGCCGACGGCACCCCGCTCACGCCCGCCTACGCCAGCCCCGAGCAGTTCACCGGTCGCGCCGATGCCCGCAGCGACATCTACACGCTCGGCGTCATTCTCTATCTCATGCTCACCGGCCGCCTGCCCGATCAGGCCACCATCAAGCCCCCGAGTGAAAGCATCCGCGAAGACGTCCAGCGCACCCACGAGACCACCAAACAGCTCAAGAAGCGCATCATGGGCGATCTCGACATGATCGTGCTCAAGGCCATGCACCGGGAATCGCGCTCCCGCTATGGCTCGGCTCAGGAGCTCAGTGAAGACCTCGATCGCTTCCTCTCCGGCCAACCCGTCGCCGCGCGTCCCCGTCAGGGCCTCAGCGCCCAGACGATTGGGATTGCGGCAGGCTTTGCCATCCTTCTGCTCGGAGGCGGAGGCGCTTACTGGTATTTGAGCCAGCCCAAGCCCGTGGCGGATAACCCCACTACGGCCACCCAGCCCGCCATCGACTACACCCCACAGCAGCAACAGCAGCAGCAGGCCCAACCGCAATCGCAACCGGCCACAACCACCACAACGGCAACCACCCCCACCACAACATCCACCCCGCGCCCCGCTGCAATCATCCCCACTTCCTCGCAGCCGCAGCAACAGCCGCCGCCACAACAGGCCGCCCAGCAGATTCCCCCACCCGTCGCCCAGCCGTCAGTAACACAGCCACCCGCCCCCGCCATACCCGAGGGCCTTGATGACGCGCGCGACAAGTATGCCAGTGTGGCCGGCAAAGTCGCCGCCACCGAGGCGTTGTTTCAAAAAGTCAAGGCCGACCTCGAGGCCAAAGGTCTTTCCGTCCGCGCCGACACACTTTCGCGCGTGATGTCCATGAAGATGAACCTCGAGCAAGCCAAACAGGATCTCGACCGCATGAACGTGGCGGGAGCCCTCAAGAACATCACCGCGGCCGAGGCCCAGGCCAGCCGCGTCAGCAAAGAATTTGGCAGATAGCATTACCAAGGAGAGAGAACGAGATGCGATCACAACTGGCAATGATTTTGATGTTGAGCGTTACTTCCATGTACGCCCAGCCACCAGCAGCGCCAAAGAAAACAGCGGCCCCAAAAACCGCGGCCCCCAAGGCGGCGCCCAGCGCCATGGGCAAGATCATCCAGATGATTGAGATGAAGCTGCCCGACGCCGCTGTCATCAACGCCATCCAGACCGGTGGCAAGCTCACCCCCACGCCCGACGATTACATCAAGCTCAAGCAGATTGGCGCGAGCGACGCCGTCATCGCCGCCATTGCCGGTGGTGGCGGTAATGGTGGTGGCGCATCTGCCGCCGCCCCGGCTGCTGCCCCCGCCGCCGCTCCCGCGGTCAACGCGAGCGCCCCCCGCGGCGCTCTCAGCATGAACACCGATTTCTCCACGCTCGCCTGCTCCCGCTCCGCCTCGGCCGCCAAGCGCGTCATCGCCATCGATGAGTTCGACTACGGCACTGTCATGACCTCCGTCGCCGCCATCTTTGGCACTCAGGTCAACGTCGGCAAGGGCATCCTCGCCCTGCTCACCAAGCGCCTCGCCGAAGAAGGCAAGTACCGCATCGTCGAGCGCAAGAATATCCAGAAGGTCCTCGGCGAACAGGATCTCGGCGCCTCGAGTCGCGTCAAGCAGGGCACCAACGCCAAGATCGGCCGCGTCATCGGCGCCGACGCCATCCTCATGGGCACCATCACCGTCTTCGGTCAGGACACGCGCAACAACAAGGTCAACGCCGGCGCCGCCAGTGGCGGTCGTCTCGGCGGCTTCCTCGGCGCTGTCAACGTCGGCAAGAAGACCGACAAGGCCATCGTCGAGATCAGCTATCGCCTCGTCGACGCCGAATCAAGCGAAGTCATCGCCGTCGGCGAAGCCCGCGGTGAGTCCAAGCGTCAGTCGAGCGGCGTCGGCCTCGCCGGCTACGGTGGTGGCGTTGGCGCCGGTGGTGGCGTCGACATGACCAGCTCCAACTTCCAGGAAACGATCATCGGCGAAGCCACCGTCGAGTGCGTCAACAAGCTCGCCGCCATCGCCAACTCCAAAGAACAGCAGATCGCCCAGCGCAACGTCGAGGTCAGTGCCAAGATCGCCGAGATCGCCGGCAACAAGGTCTACCTCGCCGCCGGCAGCAACGATGGCGTCCAGCAGTGCGACAAGTTCGAAGTGTCCCGCGTCATCAAGGAGATCAAAGATCCGTCCACCGGTGAAGTCCTCGACCTGCAAACCGAAAAGGTTGGCGAGTTGATGGTCACCGAAGTCCGCGAAAAAATCGCGATTGCCTTCTTCAATGGCACCGAGGCGCCCAAGGTGGGTTATGTCGTTAAGAAGATCAATTAGCGCCCTCGTCTTCGTGGCCTCGCTCGGTGCCCAGACCATGGGCCTCGACGCGATGATCACCCAGTTCGAAGCCCAGGCCAACCCCACGCCCCAGCAGGTGCAGCAGAATCTGCTCATGCTCTCCGGTGGCCTCAAGTCGGGCCACGCTGGCGGCTCCAGTCCCCGCGTGCGCGATTATCTCGGCCGCGTCCAGGGTCTCGCCGGCGGCAATCGCTCGCTCGGCCTCGCCATGTCCGGCGTCTACCGTCAACTCGGCGGCCTCGAGATGAGCCCCCAGCTCGCCTGGCTCAACTACCGCAATGCCTTCCTCATGCTGAACCAGTTCCCCATGGACAATCAGATCCGTGGCGAAATGCAGCAGATCCGCAAGAGCATTGAGGTCGTCGAGGCGCGCATGCCCGAGTTGCCCAAGCTCGACTGGTCCACGCTCGATGCCGCAAGTCAGAAGGAATACGATGAGGTCATGACGCGCTACATCTCGGTCACCTCCGCGGCAAGTAGCGCGGAAGTCATGGCCGAAACGATGCGTCGTTCCATGGCGAGCCAGGGCCTGGCTCTACGCCCCGAAGTCGTCAGCGGCCTCACCCGCATGAAGCTCAAGGTCGAAGACGCCAAGCGCCTCATCGAGCAGAAGAATTATGATGGTGCGCGCGAGCGTCTCTCTTCAGCCGACGCCGAAGCCCAGAAGATCCTCAAAACTCTCGGCGGTTGATTCGAACCTCAACTCGAATCCAAACAGAAAGGCGGGCAGACTGAGGGGCTGCCCGCCTTTCGCTTTACTTCTCGTTACGCTTTACAACGATGTCTTTCACCTTCGCCCGCATTTCGTCATAACTCGGCTCCGGGTAAAACATCCCCATCAAGCTTTGGCTCGACGCCGTGTAGAGATCCAGATGGAACACGCGCTCGCCCGGCTTCGGCTTCGGCTTGCGAGTTTCCCGCCAGACAGCCACCGTCGTATCATAAGACCCCAGCGAGATGCGATACTCCGGCTCTTCCTTGCCTCCCGCGAAGACAAGAAACGCATACCGCACCGCTCGCGGCCCTTCGAGCTCATAATGCTCCATCGCCATCACCCGCTTGTCCCCCACCATAAAGACATCCCGCAGGTAATGGCTCTGCCCCTTCAACTCCGGGTCACTGCCCTTGGTGCGAATCTCAAACAGCATGCGTCGCTGTTCATCACGCCCAGCCATATCTCCCACTGCCTGACAGCTGCGAATCAGCGCCATGCGCACCTTGCCTGAGTTCGGCTCCAGTTCAGCCAGCTTCAAAAAGTATCCCTTCGCGCGATCATGCATCTCCGCCATGGTTGCGATGGACCCCGCGCTAAAGTACGCGTTGCGCAAATGCTGTTGCGCTTCAATCTGCCCATCCAGAATCGCAAGTGCCTCACTGTACTTCTTCGCCTGCGTCAGTTGATAAGCCTTCACAAACTCAGGCGGCGGCCCGCCGCCATCTTGCCCCAGTAACGAACTAACCAGCACCAACCCAACCACATATCTCAATAACATGCGCCGAGTATAACTTGCCCTGCGAAACGTTGCCCGCCCCAG
>CAZBTA010000248.1:0-7105 GCA_964494515.1 uncultured Bryobacter sp. | reverse complement strand
AGATCACCTCTCAAGACGCGTGGGCAAACGAACCCAATAACGCCCAGCTCTTCTCTCAAATGGAGCGTCTGGCCAAACTGGCCGCGAGCTACGAACGCCGCGCCGACCAGGCGATGAGGGAGCTAAGAAAACTCCAGGCCGACCGTTACTCTTCGATGGACGTTCACAACGAGCTCTATCTCATGAACGACAAGGCCCATATCCCCGTTTCCCTGCCAGTCATGGAGATCCGCAAGTCTGGCAAGTCCGCCTGGCAGATCGCCGCGCAGGTTCTGACAAACGAACCCTTCTGCCGCTACTTCCTCGACCGTCCAGAAACTCCCGAACGCGACGAAATCTCCCAGGCCAAATGGGACGAGTTCAACGCCTGGGAAGCCAAACAGAAGGCTGCGGCAGCATAACGACCAAACGAACCCAATCTTTGCCCGCCCCGCAGCCAACCACTGCCGGGGGCGCGGGGCAGTGGCAGCCCGGACACTCCAGTCTTCTGCCCGCCGCGCACGATCTTTGACATCACCCCATACTCGCGAGGTGCTCCGCTTGACACCCGGCTTGCCTGCTGGCACAACTACGCCCCAACTCTGCGACCATATCTGAAATATGCTTCGCCGTACGTTCCTTGCCGCCTTCCTCGCCGCGCCGCCGATCCGTCTCGGCATCATCGGCACTGGCAATCGTGGCACCTCCCTCGGCCAGGTCACTCTCGCTATCCCCAATGTCGAGATCACCGCGCTCTGCGACATCGACATCGCGCGCACGGGCAAGCTCGCCGATCAGATCCTCTCCCTCGGTCGCCCCAAGCCCACCCTGCATGCGGACTACCGCCAGCTGCTCGACCAGCGCCACGTCGACGCCATCCTCGTCGCCTCGCCTGAACAAACCCACGCCGCCATCTCCGTCGCGGGGCTCCGTGCCGGCAAGGCCGTCTTGAGCGAGGTCGCCGCCGCCGTCACCATCGACGAATGCTGGCAACTTGTCGAGGCGGTCGAACAAACCCGCGGCTTCTACATGATGGCTGAGAACTGTTGCTACTACCGTTCCAATCTCGCCGTCCTCGCCATGGCCAACGCGGGCGTCTTCGGCGACATCACCTACGCCGATTGCTCCTATCTGCATTCGCTGCCCGGCCTCGGCTACACGCGCGATGGCGCTCTCACCTGGCGCGGCCAGCTCATGCGCGATACCGCCAACTGGTACCCTACCCACGCCATCGGCCCTGTCGCCCAGTGGCTCGGCATCGGCTCCAAAGATCGCTTTGCCACGCTGCGCAGCCTCAACACGCCGGCCACCCGCATCGCCGCCTTTACCCGTGAGCGCTACGGCGCCTCAAGCCCCGCCGCTACCTCCCACTATCAGGGCGACGCCAACTTCTCGCTTATCGAGACGCGCGACGGTCGCCTCATCGAGATTCGTCTCGATACGATCTCCGCCCGGCCCACCGCCAGCACCACCCATTACCTGCTGCAGGGCACGCGCGGCGCTTATCGCGACGCCGAGAATCAAAAGGCCATCTGGCTCGAGGGCACGCACAAAGAAAACGCCTGGGGCGACTGGCAGCCCTATGAAGACAAGTACGAGGATGCCCGCTGGCGCGCCGAAAAAGCGCAGGCCGCAAAGACCGGCCACGGCGGTGCCGACTGGTTCACCCTCCGCGCCTTCTTCGAGGCTGTCGCCACCCGTCAGCCTTCGCCCATCGACGTCTACTCGAGCGTCGAGTGGAGCAGCATCATCGCTCTGTCCACCCAAAGCGCCGCCGCCAAGGGCGCTCCCCAAAACTTCCCCAACTTCCGCCGCAACCAGCGCCAATAGAAAAAGGCGGTGGCCACCCTGAGGTGCCACCGCCCTTCTCCCACCAAAACGGATGTTTCCATCCGTTCGAACTTAAGCCGTGCGGCTTTCCGTCTTGCCACCCTTGGCAATCGCGGCTTGCGCGGCTGCCAGACGGGCGATCGGCACACGGTACGGCGAGCAGCTCACATAGTTCATCCCGACGCGGTAGCAGAACGCCACCGATTCCGGATCGCCACCATGTTCGCCACAGATACCGATTTCGATGTCCGGACGCGTCTTGCGGCCCAGACCAATCGCGGTTTCGATCAACTTGCCCACACCTTCCTGATCGAGCGAACCGAACGGGTCGGTCTTGAAGATCTTCAGGTTCTCGTAGTGAGCGTTGAATTTCGTATAGTCGTCGCGGCTCAGACCCATCGTCGTCTGCGTCAGGTCGTTCGTACCAAACGAGAAGAACTCGGCATACTGTGCCACTTCATCCGCCGTGATCGCCGCGCGCGGAATTTCGATCATCGTCCCAACGTAGTACTTCAGGTTGGGCATGCCGGCCTTCTCCAGAACTTCCGTGGCAACCTTCACCACGATGCTCTTCTGGTGATCGAGTTCACGATAGCCGCCAACCAGCGGAATCATGACTTCCGGAATGATCTTCTTGCCCTTCTTGGCCACCTGAACAGCGGCTTCGAAGATCGCGCGAGCCTGCATTTCCGTGATTTCCGGATACGTGATACCCAGACGGCAACCACGATGACCAAGCATCGGGTTCATTTCATGCAGCTCTTCCACACGGTGCAGCACGGTCGGCAGGTGCTTCTTCAGCTCGCCCACCTTGCAGCCGAACTTCTCGGCCATTTCCTTCTTTTCCTTCGCCGAGGCGTAGGGCAGCTTGGTGATCGCCACCATCAGCTCTTCGCGCTTCGGCAGGAATTCGTGCAGCGGCGGATCGAGCGTACGGATCACCACCGGGAAGCCTTCCATCGCTTCAAACAGACCGGCGAAATCCTTGCGCTGCATCGGCAACAGCTTGGCCAGCGCGGCGCGACGGCTCTTCTCGTCACGAGCCATGATCATCGCCTGCATGAACGGCAGCCGGTCTTCGGCAAAGAACATGTGTTCCGTGCGGCACAGACCAATGCCTTCCGCGCCAAAGTTGCGGGCAGCCTTCGCGTCACGCGGAATGTCGGCATTCGCGCGCACACCAAAGTCGCCACGGAACTCATCGGCCCACTTCATGAACTCGGCCAGGAAGCCGCTCTTCGTATTCGGTTCAACCGTCTTCGACTGGCCCAGGTAAACATCGCCCGTCGTACCGTTGATCGAAATGAAGTCGCCCGCCTTCACCGTGATGGTCTTGCCACCCACGGTCGCCGTGAACTTCTTGCCCTTCTCGTCAATCGTGATCGCGCCAGCGCCCACGATGCAGGGGCGGCCCATGCCACGCGCCACAACCGCGGCGTGCGAGCTCTTGCCACCAACGGCCGTCAGAATACCCTTGGCCGCGTCCATACCCGCGATGTCGTCCGGGGTCGTTTCCTTGCGCACGAGGATCGCCGGGCCCTTCTTGGCCGCTTCCACTGCGTCTTCCGCCGAGAACGCCACCATACCCACGGCCGCGCCGGGGCTCGCCGCGATACCCGTCGTCACCTTCGTCAGCGTCTTCAGGCTGGCCGGGTCAAACACCGGGTGCAGCAACTGGTCGAGCTGGCTCGGCGCCACGCGCGTAATCGCGTCTTCCTTGGTGATCAGGCCTTCCTTCACCATCTCCACGGCCACGCGAACCGCTGCCGGGCCCGTACGCTTACCGTTGCGGGTCTGCAGCATGTACAGCTTGCCGCTCTCGATCGTGAATTCGAAGTCCTGCATGTCCTTGTAGGCCTTCTCAAGGTTCGTCGTGATTTCCACGAGTTCCTTGTAAGCCTGCGGCATGACATTCTTCAGTTCCGAAATCGGCTGCGGGGTGCGGATACCGGCCACCACGTCTTCGCCCTGAGCATTGATCAGGAACTCGCCGTAGAACACCTTCTCGCCGCTGCCGGGGTCACGCGTAAAGCCCACGCCCGTGCCGCAGTCGTCGCCCATGTTGCCAAACACCATTGCCTGCACGTTCGCCGCCGTACCGATGTCGTCCGGAATGCGTTCCATCTTCCGGTAGTACACGGCCTTGTCGTTGTGCCAGCTGCGGAACACGGCGTCACGCGCCATATCGAGCTGCTGGTGCGCGTCCTGCGGGAAGTCCTTCTTGGTTTCCTTCTTGACGAGCTTCTTGTAGTCGGCAATGATCGCCTGCAGGTCTTCGGCCGTCAGGTCCGTGTCCAGCTTGATCTTGCGCTTCTTCTTCTTCTCATCGAAGATGTGGTCGAAGTGCTCCATCTCGATCCCGAGCGCCACTTCACCGAACATCTGGATGAAGCGACGGTAGCAGTCATAAGCGAAGCGCGGGTTGTTCGACTTCTTCGCCAGACCTTCCGTCGTCACATCGTTCAGACCCAGGTTCAGGATCGTGTTCATCATGCCCGGCATCGAGAACTTCGCGCCCGACCGCACGCTCAGCAGCAGGGGATCGTTCGCGTCGCCGAGCTTCTTGCCCATAAGAGCTTCCAGCTTGGCCAGCGCATCGTGTTGCTGCTGCTGGATGTCGGCCGGAACCTTGTTGCCGTTCTGGAAGTAGATGTTGCAAACTTCCGTCGCGATCGTGAATCCACCCGGAACGGGCAAGCCGTAACGGCACATCTCGGCGAGGTTTGCACCTTTACCGCCGAGTATGTCTTTCATACTCTTATCGCCGTCGGCTTTGCCGCCGCCGAACGAATAGACATACTTCTTCATGAAGTGTGAGTCTCCTGTGTCTTGGGAACAATTTCAGAGAATTCGGCTATACCCGAAAACTCCGTTTTTAGGGCAAATAACAATGTTAGCCGATTTGCGCGCACCGCTTGGTCCGGGGCGTTCACCAGCACCTTTTCAAAGAACAGATCCACAGCCGGGCGCAACGTCGCCATCGCGGTCAATACCTCCGCGTAGCCGGCCCCCTTCGTGCTTTCCACCACCTTCGTAAAGGCGCTCCACAACGCACCCTCCGAAGCATCTTCAAACAGCTTCTGATCCACCGCCCCGGCCGGCGTAAACTTCGCCTGGTCGAGAATGTTCTTCATGCGCTTGAAGCTCGCCGCCAGCGGTTCAAAGTCTTCGCTCGCGCGCACGGCCTTCACGGCCTCCAGTCGCTTCAGCACGTCCTTCAGGTCATCGGCGCCCGCCGCCAGCACCGCCAGCACTTCATCGGCCGCATAGCCGCGGATCTCGCCGCAGTAGTACTTCACGCGCTCGATCAAAAACTCCTCAAGCTTCTCGACGCCACCGGCCAGCTGCTTCAGGCCAATGTTCCATTCGCCCTCGGCGAGGATCTTCACCACGCCCTGGGCCGCGCGCCGCAACGCAAACGGGTCCTTCGATCCGGTCGGGATCAGCCCGATGCTGAAGCACCCGCGCAAAGTGTCCACCTTATCGGCAAGGCTCAGCAACTGCCCGGCCTTGGTGCGCGGAATCGAGTCTTCCATGCTCACCGGCTTGTACTGGTCATAGATCGCCGTGGCCACTTCTTCCGGCTCGCCCTGCGCCTTGGCATACAGGCCGCCCACGATCCCCTGCAACTCGGTGAATTCCTTCACCATCTCGCAGGTCAAATCGGTCTTGGCCAGCTCTGCGGCGCGCGCCGCGGCGGCGTCACCGCCGAGTTCCTTCACCAGCGCCACCACGCGTTCAGTCTTGGCGTGATAGCTGCCCAGCTGCGCCTGGAACGTCACCACCTTGAGGTCCTCAAGGCGCGCGCTCAACGGCTTCTGCTGGTCAACGTTATAGAAGAACCGCGCATCGTTAAACCGGGCGCGCAACACGCGCTCGTTGCCATGCTTCACCAGCCCGGCCGGATCAGCCGCGGTGTTCATCACCGCCACAAACTTCGCGGCCAGCTTGCCACTGGCGTCCGTCACCGAGAAGTACTTCTGGTGGAACCGCATCACCGTCACCAGCACTTCTTCCGGCAGGTTCAGGTAGTCTTCGGCAAACTCGCCAATGATCGGCGTCGGGTACTCGGTAATGTAGGTCAGCGTCTCAAGCAGCGCCGCATCCTGCTTCACCCCTGCCGGCAGCGCGGCCACGATCTTCTCGCGGCGCTCACTCGCGCGCAGGATCACGTAGTTGTCCCGCAGCACCTGCTCAAACGTCTCAATCGTCACCGGCACGCGCGCCTTGCCCAACTGGCGATGCCCACCCGTCTGGTTGCCCGACTGGATGCCGTTAATTGCAAACGGCACCACCGTGTCGCCAAGCAGGCAAACAATCCAGCGGATCGGGCGGATAAACCGCGCCCCGCCCTTGCCCGGCCACAACATCGTCTTCGGCCACGGGATGCCAAGAATCACCTGCGGCAGCCCACCCGACAGGATCTCAACGGCCGTCTTGCCGGCCACCTGCTTGCGGTAGGTGTAATAGGTGCCCTTGGCGGTCTCGACCAGCTCCAGTTGATCGGCCGTAATGCCATTCTTCTTCGCAAAGCCTTCCACGGCTTGCGGATTGGCCTGCTTCGGCGGTCCGCTGATCAGCTCTTCGCGATCGGCTTCACGTTCGGCAAGGCCGCTCAGCTTTACCACCAGCCGGCGCGGCGTCGCGTCGGCAAAGTCCACCTTGCCACCCAGCTGGCTCACCAGCTCACTGACCTTCGTCGCCAGATGGTTCAACCCATCACCGATCATCCAGTCGGGGATCTCTTCCACCCCGATCTCGAGCAACAAATCCTTGGTCGCCATTATGCCGTCACCTCCCGGCTTGCGTACTGTTGATCCACCCACAGATTGGCCACGCCAACGGCCAGCTTGCGTACCCGGGCGATCACGCCCACGCGCTCGGTGACGCTGATCGCGCCACGGGCGTCAAGCAGGTTGAACAGGTTCGAACACTTCAACACCTGGTCATAGGTGGGCAACACCGGAAAGCGATCCTTCTCCGGCCCAGCCTCAAGTGACTTGTAGAGGTCAATCAAGCGCTGGCACTCGCCTTCGTGCAGCTCAAACAGCTTCCACAGCGTCGGCACATCGGCCATCTCAAAGTTGTAGACGCTAAACTGCTGCTCGTCCTTGAGGCGCACCTGCGCGTAGTTGAACTCCTTCGTCCATTGGATCTCGTAGACGCTCTCGCGGTCCTGCAGGAACGCGCAGAGCCGCTCGAGGCCATAGGTGATCTCCGCCGGCACCAGGTCGAGGTCCACGCCGCCACACTGCTGGAAGTACGTGAACTGCGTGATCTCCATGCCGTCCAGCAT
>CAZBTA010000247.1:0-7130 GCA_964494515.1 uncultured Bryobacter sp. | reverse complement strand
TCAACGGAATCTGCATCGTCGCAAAGTAGGCCGGGCTCACCGCCGCGTAATCGATCACCGGTGCCGTTGCGGGCGTGGCCAGTGGCGCCCCTTCCACGTAGATCAGATAGCGCGGCTGACTGCCAAGAAATGGCAAGCCTGACGTTAGCGCTGCGGATCTGATACCGGAGATGTTCTCCAGATTCTTGAGAATTGCCTGGCCAAACTGCACTTGCTGCGGGGTTTTGTCGTCGTACTTGGCGGGCAGTGGTGTCACGTTCATGCTCACCAGATTCGCCGGGTTGAAGCCGAGATCTACCTGAGTCAGGTTGTAAAGGCTGCGGATCAGCAACCCCGCCCCCGTCATCAGCATCAGCGCAATAGCCACTTGCCCCACCACGAGCAGATTGCGCATGTGCGCCCGCGTCGAGCCTCCCCGCGTCCGTTCCTTGAGCGTTCCGTGCAGGTCAACGCGCGACATCCGCAAGGCCGGCGCAACCCCAAAGATCAGGCCCGTCAGAACAACAGCTCCCAGGTTGTATAGGATCACCCGCCCGTCAATCGATACCTGATCGATCCGTGGCAGATTCGTCGGCGCAAAGTACTTGAACGCAACAAACGCCAATACTGCCAGCACCAGCCCCAGCAATCCACCCAGCGCCGACAGCAACATGCTCTCGGTCAGCAACTGTCCCATCAGCGCCCCGCGTGATGCGCCCAGCGCCGCCCGTACCGCCAGTTCCCCACGCCGCACCGAGCTCCGGGCCAGGATCAGATTCGCCACATTCGCGCACGCAATCGCCAGCACAAACATCACCGCGCCAATCAGCGCCTTCAGTGCCGGCTTGATCTTGCCGGTCATATCTTCGGCCATCGGCTCGAGGTAGATCGACTTCTTGCTGTTCGACTCAGGAAACTGCTGCGCCAGATTCGCAAGCAAGTTGGTAAACTCGGCTTTCGCCTGCGAGAGCGTGTAACCCGGCCGCAGCCGGCCCTGCGTCAACAAGCGGTGAAAGTCACGCCGTGAGCTTTCCTTCTCATCCAGCGCCAGCGGCGCCCAGATGCGATTCTTCGTCGGGTAGTCAAAGCCAGCCTCCACCACACCCACAATTTGCCGTGGTGTTCCATTCAGAAAAACCTGCCTGCCAGTGATGTCAGCAGCGGCGGCAAATCGGTCACGCCACAACCCCTCAGAAATAATCACGCCCGTGTCGCGCCCCGGCGTATGATCCTCGTGTGTAAAGTCGCGTCCCGCAATGATCTTCGCCCCGTAGAAGCGAAACCATCCTTCGCTAACAGTCACGCCGGCATACCTCTCTGGGGCGGCATCGGGCGCGGTAAGCGAAAACGGATTCGGCGAATAGCAAACCAGGTCAGCCGATTGAGCCGTGCGACGGTAGTCGAGAAAATTCGCGGGCGTCAGCGGATATGGCGATGGGCCCGAGTTCCGCAGCACCATTTCTTTCAGCACAAAAAGCTGATCGGGTTCGCGAAACGTCAAGGGCTTGATTAAGATCCCGTCCACCACCGAGAACATGGCCGTGTTCAAACCAATGCCAACGGCGAGTGCCAGTATGGCGGTGGCGGCAAAGCCCGGGTTCGAGAGAAGCGACCGCCAGGCAAACCGCAAGTTTTGCCCAAACATATTTATCAAGAGTACCAGATTTACTGGAAATACTAAGAGAATTAACCGAGAATTTGGGGCCGCATCTCGCGTTCCGCCATTGCCTGTGGCAACACATAAACATGGCGGTAATCGTTATTGGTGAAATAAAGCGTGGAATCGATTGACCACAAGGCAGTTAGATCAGGATGTGCTTGTGCCGGATACACAATGGCGAGGGACGAAGCGGCGGCTACAGGCATCAGTTTGCCTATCTTTCCACGCGAAGAAAAAGCGCAAATATAGCCCGAATCGGGCCGTAGTACCACCTTAGGATTTTCAGGTTTTAATGAATTAACTTCCGTCAGGATCGGCCGCCCCACCCGAAACGTATCGTGCTGGAATGCCCCCACCCAACTGCCTGCTTCATTGCGGAAGAAGACGCTCGTTATGCGTGCTCGCCGCTCGTAGGCAGCGCCGATTACTTGCCCCACATAAGCCCGCCTGGGCGCAGGAGCAAAGGCCAAGATTAAACCACGGCGCGAGACCACGACAGGTATTAAGCTAGCAGAATTACGATGCAACTCACGCTTCTCGACTGGGTCTTTGTCGGCCTCTACTTCCTGCTCAATATCGCCATTGGCATCTATTACAAAGGCCGGGCGGGAAAAAGTGTTGACGAGTTCTTCCTCAGCGGTCGCAACGTCCCCTGGTGGCTCGCCGGCACCAGCATGGTCGCCACCACCTTTGCGGCCGACACCCCTCTTGCCGTTACCGGCCTCGTCTTCAAAGGCGGAATCGCCGGCAACTGGCTCTGGTGGAACATGGTCGCCAGTGGCATGATGACCGTCTTCCTCTACGCTCGTCTGTGGCGGCGCAGTGGTGTCATGACCGACATCGAGTTCTCCGAGATCCGCTACAGCGGTCCTGCCGCGGCATTCCTGCGCGGCTTCCGCGCGCTCTACCTCGGCATTCCCATCAATTGCATCGTTCTCGGCTGGGTCAACCTCGCCATGGTCAAGATCTTGAGCCTTGTCCTCGGCGTTGACAAGGTCACCGCGCTCGGCTACGTCCTCGGCCTGATCGCCATCACCGCGCTCATTTCCACACTCAGCGGTTTGTGGGGCGTCCTCGTCACCGATGCCGTCCAGTTCGTCATCAAGATGGCCATGGTCATCGTACTCGCATTCTCTGCCGTCAGCGCCGCTGGCGGCATGGATGGGCTGATTACCAAACTCCACGCCATCGATGCCGTCCGCGGTGTCGCCAGCGGTGGTGCCGGCAGCGTCCTCAGCTTCGTCCCCGATCTCGACAGCGTCTGGATGCCCATGATCACCTTTTGCGTCTACATCGGCATGACCTGGTGGAGCACCTGGTATCCCGGCGCCGAACCCGGCGGTGGCGGCTTCGTTGCCCAGCGCATGTTCAGCGCCAAGGACGAAAAGCACAGCCTGATCGCCACCCTCTGGTTCCAGGTCGCCCACTATTCGCTCCGCCCCTGGCCCTGGATCTTGACGGCTCTCGCCGCCCTCGTCCTCTACCCCGATCTGCAAGACCCCGAAACCGGCTACATCCGCGTCATGATCGACCACCTGCCGCCCTCGCTCCGCGGCCTGATGCTCGCCGGCTTCCTGGCCGCCTACATGTCCACCATCGCCACCAATCTCAATTGGGGCGCCAGCTATCTGGTCAATGATTTCTATCGTCGCTTCCTGCGTCCTAAGGCGAGCGAGGACGAACTCGTTCGCGTCTCCCAGGGCGCCACCATCTTTCTCACCATCGCCTCGGCCATCGTTACGTTCTACATGGATTCCATCACCGGCGCCTGGAAACTTCTCATCGTCACCGGCGCGGGCACCGGCCTCGTCCTGCTGCTGCGTTGGTACTGGTGGCGCATCAACGCCTGGAGCGAGGTCAGCGCCATGGCCGCCGCCTTCGTAGTCAGCGTCACACTGCAAACTGTCTACAAACTCGACAGCGATCAGCCGCGCGACTTCGCCTGGATCATGATCCTCACCGTCGGCATCACCACCGCCGTCTGGCTAGCCGTCACCTTCCTCACCAAGCCCGAGCCAATGGAAGTGCTCGAGAATTTCTACCGCACCACCCACCCCTCGCGCGCCGGCTGGGGCCCGGTTGCGGATCGCGTCAAAGACGTCAAGCCTGACGAAGACGGCTGGGCCAACATCGGCTGCTGGCTCGCTGGCTGCGTGCTGATCTACGGCACGTTGTTCGGTACGGGAAAGATGCTGCTCGGCGAGATGGGAGTCGGGGTGGGTTATCTCGTGCTCGGCTTGCTGGCCGGCTACTGGATCTATCGCGATCTCAACCGGCGAGGCTGGAAGAGCCTCGCCGAATAGGACATTCCTGCCTTAGCGCAGGTTCTTGTTGAAAAACTCTAGCGTCCGCGACCAGGCCAGCTTCGCCGCCGCCTCGTCATAGCGCGGCGTCGTGTCGTTATGAAAGCCGTGATTCGTGCCTTCATACACATACGCCGTATAGCTGACGTTGTTAGCCTTCAGCGCTTCTTCATACGGCGGCCAGCCCGCGTTTACCCGCGCGTCGTTACCCGCATAATGCAGCATCAACGGACACTTGATCTTTGGCACGTCTTCGGCCTTGGGTTGCCCGCCATAGAACGGCGCGGCGGCATTGAGATCACTTCCCAGCCGCACAGCAAGAGTGTTCGAGATCCCGCCGCCAAAACAGAACCCCACCGCCCCCACCTTGCCATTGCCATCCTTGTGCGCCTTGAGCCACCGCGCCACCGCGATAAAGTCCTCGGTCATCTTTGCGCGGTCCACCGTCTGAAACAGCTTGCCGCCCTTCTCGTCATCCCCCGGATAACCACCCACACTCGACAACCCATCCGGCGCAAACGCGATAAAGTTTGCCGCCGCAAATCGCCGCGCCACGTCCTCGATATATGGATTCAACCCGCGATTCTCATGGATCACGATCACCGTCGGCAGTTTGCCGCTCATCTTGGCTGGCCGCGCAAAAACACCCTTGATCGACCCATTGCCCTGCGGCGATTCCACCGTCACCACTTCGTGCTTGATGCGCGGGTCATCCTTCGGCACCTGCTGTGCCCACGCATAGTTGGGGCGAAGGCTTTCAAACAGCGCCGCAACGGTTACTCCACCGACGGCAAAGCGCTTGGCGCCTTCGAGAAAGTCACGCCGCTCAATGTCGCCGTGCACATACTTGTCAAACAGATTCAGAAGCTCTTGGGGAAAGTCGCTAGCCTTTTTGCGTTCCATGGTGGATATGAGTTTCTCATATCCAGCAGCTCAGAGCGGAACCTCGCTGGTCGCCACAATCTGCTCCACAATCCGCCGCGTTGCATCCGCATGCCGCTGGCCAAACGAGGCCTGCGCCGTCAACCGCAACCGGTGCGAGAACACGGGAATCGCCAGTTGCTTGATGTCATCCGGGATCACAAAATCACGTCCGTCCAGCAGCGCGCTGGCCTGTGCCGCCCGGAAAAGCGCCTGCCCCCCACGTGGGCTCACGCCCAGCGTCACGCCCTCATACGCACGCGTGCTCGCCACTATCCCCAGCAGATACGTCACCAGGTCGCCATCCACATGCACCGCGTCTACTTCATCCTGGATCGCCTTCAGATCCGCGCTTGTCAGCAGCGGCTGCAGCTTATGTGGCTTCAGGCTTTCTCCACGCAGAATCGCCCGCTCCTGTTGCGCACTCGGATACCCGATTTCGATGCGCATGAGGAACCGGTCCAACTGGCTCTCAGGCAACGGGTACGTCCCCTGCTGCTCGGTCGGGTTTTGCGTTGCGATCACCATAAACGGATCCGGCAACGGCATCGTCCGCCCATCGATCGATACCTGCCCCTCGCTCATCGCCTCAAGCAGCGCCGACTGCGTCTTCGGCGTCGCCCGGTTGATCTCATCGGCCAGCAGAAAGTTCGCAAACACCGGCCCGGGGCGAAACTCAAAATCCTGAAACTGTGGCCGGTAGATGGATACGCCCAGAATGTCCCCCGGCAACAGATCCGACGTACATTGCAGCCGCCGGAATCCACCATCCACCAGTCGCGCCAGCGATTCAGCCAGCGACGTCTTGCCCACCCCGGGCACATCCTCGATCAACAGATGCCCCCGCGCGATCAGACACACCAGCGTCAGCCGCACGGCTTCTTCCTTGCCCAGCAGCACCTGCGAAAGGGCGGATTTCAGATCCGCGAGGACTGCAGTCTTGGCGAGTTGCTTCATGCCGTTGCTGTCAGTTTAGCGAATCCTCACCGCCCGGTTATCAGTTAGTCTTGAGAAGAAATGGCGAGTAGTGTCCAAATCTTTGGCGTCAAGAATTCCCAGGCCACCCGTGCCGCCGAGCGTTTCTTCAAAGAGCGTCGCGTTCAGATCCATTACGTCGATCTCAAGGTCAAGCCCATGTCTCCCGGCGAGATCAAGCGCTTCATCGACAAGTTCGGTGGCCTTGCCGGTCTGCTCGATACCAGCGGCAAGGATTACGAAAACGCGGGCCTCAAGTACCTCAAGGTGAGCGACCAGACCCTGCTCGGCATGATCGAAAAACAGCCCGCTCTCCTGCGCCTGCCCCTCGTCCGCGGCAACAACAAACTGGCCGTCGGCCATGACGAAGCTGGCTGGAAAGCCATGCTTACCGCCCCAGCGCCGCCGAAGTAAACGCAAGCCGCACCGGCGAGTCATCCGAGTTCTTGAAGTTCGCCCGCTGCACCATCAGGATCAGCGCCACATTCTGCTCCGGGTCGATCCACGCCTGCGTGCCATGCGCCCCGCCGTGGCCAAACGTCCCCTTACGCAGCAGCGCCGTCTGCCCCTGCGGCTCTTCCACCACGCCCACCGCCAGCCCCCAACTGCTGCCTGGGATAAATCCCGCCTTCAGGCTGCCCGTCTGATTGGCGCGCAGCTTCGCAAACGCCCCCGGCGACAGATACCGCCGCCCATCCAGTTCCCCGCCCCGCAGCAGCATCCGCGCAAACCGCGCGTAGTCAACGGCCGTCGAGTAAAGCCCCCCATTCGCCGCCGGATACCGTTCCCGATCTGTCGGCGAGTGGCCTTGCAGAATCGGGTTCACCCCGTCGACCAGCTTGCCATCGGTCAACCGCGCCGTAATCGTCAGCCGCGCCAGTTGCGCCTCGCTCAGGTAGAACGTCGTGTCTTTCATCCCCAGCGGCCCAAACAGGTTCTTCTCGAGAAACTCGGGCAACGCCTGCCCCGAAGCAACCTCGATCATCCGCCCCAACATATTGATCCCCGTCTGGCAGTACACCCACTTCTCGCCGGGCGTGAACTTCAGCGGTTTGGCGGCATAGATCGGCACCAGATCCGCCAGCGTCTTGGCTTTGGCAAGTTCCTCCGGCGTCGCCTCGGCCATGCCCGAGGTATGGGTCAGCATGTGTCGCAACGTCACGGGCGAATCGGCAAACTCGGGCAGATACTTCCCCAGCTTGTCTTCGATCGAGAGCTTCCCTGCATCTTCAAGCATCAGGATGCTGACGCCAATGATGGGCTTCGTCATCGAAGCGATCCAGAAGATCGAA
>CAZBTA010000246.1:0-7163 GCA_964494515.1 uncultured Bryobacter sp. | reverse complement strand
GGCAGGCCTGTGGCGGTGGTGATGGCTGGCCCCATGGTGGCGATCACCGACTGCTGGGCGGCGGCGTCGTAGCCGTTACCAATGCAGGCGGGCTGGATGAGCGGGTGGCGCGCATCGAGGGTGGCAAAGATGGCGGCGATGCGGCGCTGCTGATCGGAAAAGATGTGATCGAGGAAGTAGTGGCAGGTCTTGGCGATCGAGGTGACGACGTTTTTGATCTCTTTCTCAAGCCGATAATGCGGGCCGGCCGGGAGATAGAGCGTGGCGCCACTGGCAAGAGCCGTGACGTTTTCCATCGAGATGGCGCGGGCGAGCCACAGGGCCATTGTGGGCGACTCGCAGGTGACCTCGATGAAGCCAGGGCGTGAGGAGACGCGCGCCGGCACCTCGGCGACCATCTCGATGCCGCGGCAGATCTCAGTGGTGACACGGGCCCAATCGGAGGGCGCGGCGGCAATCGAGGCGGCGTCGGCCGGCTCAAGCAGCTTGCCCTTGTGGGGCGGGCCACCCGCCATGGCGAGATCACAGAACGAGCCCCAGATCTCATCCCAGGCGACACGACCATCGGCGGAAAACTTGAGGCCGGCTGAGCCCATGGAGACGGGGCGGACGGACTCGTAGGAATCCTGATAGGTGTCGGGGAGGATGGTTTTGAGGCGAAGGTCGAGATCTTCTAAAGCAGCGTGAGACACTCGACCTCTATGGTAACGAGGGTGGGGGAAAGCCGCGTAGCCAGGAGCGAATTTCGTCGCGCACGGCGCGGAAGGCGGCAAGGCGGGCGGCCTCTTCGCCCGTTTCGGCGGCGGGGTCGGGAAAGTTGTGATGGATGCGGGTGCCGTGGCCGGGATAGATGGGGCAGGCCTCGCGAGCGTTGTCACAGACGGTGAGCACGTAGTCGAAGGGCGTGGCGGCAAACTCGTCGACCGACTTGGAGCGATGGCTCGAGATGTCGATACCGATCTCGGCCATGACGGCAATGGCCTCTGGCCGGACGAGCGTGGCGCGACTGCCGGCGCTCTCGACGGTGAAGCGATCGCCGTGGTCGTGGCGCAGGAGGCCCTCGGCCATCTGGCTACGGGCGGAATTGGCGGTGCAGAGGATGAGTACGGAATGTTTCATGGTCTTTTACTGGGCTGGGAACAGGTGCCGGGTACGATTGCAGGCCGAGCAGACCGAGAGCATGACGGGCACCTCGACAAGGACACCGACAACGGTGGCGAGGGCGGCGCCGGACTCGGGGCCGAACAGCGCGATGGCCGTGGCGACGGCGAGCTCAAAGAAGTTGGAAGCGCCGATGAGGGCGCCGGGGGCGGCGACGGGATACTCGACCTTACGCCAACGCATGAGCAGCCAGGCGAGGCCCGAATTGAAGTAGACCTGTAGCGTGATGGGGATGGCGATCAGCAGCACGTGCGAGAAACGCGTGGTGATGTTGTCGGCCTGGAAGGCGAAGATGAGCACGAGCGTGGCGAGCAGGGCGAGGATGGTGACGGGGGCGAAGCGTGGCAGCAACTCTCGTTCAAACCAGGCCTGGCCGCGCTGGCGGATGAACAGCAGCCGCAGCACCGTGCCGAGCACCAGCGGCACCACGATGAAGACGATGACCGAGTAGAGCAGCACGTTGAAGGGCACCGTGAGCGAGGATGCGCCGCTGACGAGGAACTGCACGATGGGCACGAACAGGACGAGCATGATGAGGTCGTTGATCGCGACCTGGACGAGTGTGTAGGCGGGGTCGCCATCGGTGAGCTGGCTCCAGACGAAGACCATGGCCGTGCAGGGGGCGGCGGCGAGGATGATGCAGCCGGCGATGTACTGGCCGGCCTCGTCGGGCGTGAGCCAGGGGGCAAAGATGACGCGGAAGAAGGCCCAGGCCAAGGCGGCCATTGAGAGGGGCTTGATGATCCAGTTGATGAACAGCGTGATGAGGAGGCCGGTGGGCTTGCGGCCGACGTTGCGGATGGCGGAGAAATCGACCTTCATCATCATGGGCGTGATCATGAGCCAGATGAGGATGGCGATGGGGAGATTGACCTGGCTCGACTGGCCGAGCTCGAGCGAGCGGATGGAGCCGATGGCGCCGGGGGCGGCCGTGCCGAGAAGCACGCCGCCCACCATGCAAAGGGCCACCCAGAGGGAAAGGTAACGCTCGAAGAAGTTCAGGGTCTTCATGCGGCGGGTTTGGTGGCGCGGATGAAGGCGCTCATGAAGCGACCGTCGACCTGCGGCGCAATGGCGTCGACATCAAGGCCCTGACCAGCGAGGAACGTGCGAGCGTCGTCGACGCGGTAGATGCGCGTGGGCTCGACGTCGACCGCGGTGAAGCCGGCGCTGGTGAGGCGAGCGCGATAGTCGTTTTCCTCAAGGGCGCCCGCGATGCAGCCGACCCAGAGGAGGACCTTGCTGCGGATCTCGGGCAGCATCTCGCCGCGCGTCACAACGTCGGAGACCGCGAAGCGACCGCCGGGCTTGAGGACGCGGAAGGCCTCGCGGAGGACGGCGTCCTTGTCGGCGGAGAGGTTGATGACGCAGTTGGAGATGATGACGTCGACGGAGTTATCCGGCAGCGGGATGTGCTCGATTTCGCCCTTGAGGAACTCAACGTTCTCAAGGCCGGAGCGCTTCTGATTCTCGCGCGCTAAAGCGAGCATCTCGTCGGTCATGTCGAGGCCGTAAGCCTTGCCCGTGGGGCCGACGCGACGGGCCGAGAGCAGCACGTCGATGCCGCCGCCGGAGCCGAGGTCGAGGACAGTCTCGCCCGGGTTGAGTTGGGCGAGAGCGGTGGGGTTGCCGCAGCCGAGAGAGGCGAGGACCGCCTCCGTAGGCAACTGACCGGTCTCGAGCTCGGAATAGAGGTTGGAAGTGATGGGGTCGACGTCAGTGCCACAGCAGGCACTGGCGCCGCAGCAGGAACTGCCGGTGGTGGTGGCGCGCAGAGCGGCCTGGCCGTATCGTTCTTTGACTACTTCTTTGATGTTGGTCATGAGAGTTCTTCTTTGTTCTGTGAGGTTATTTGCAGCAGACGATGCGCTGCGGCTCGATGGCCTTGTTGCGGGTGCAGCACTCGGCGTAGAGAAAGCCCAGGAGGGACTCGAGGGTTTCGGTACGGGCCGAGTACCAGAGGAAGGTGCCTTCGCGCCGGACAGCAACGAGCTCTTCGTTCTTCAGCTTTTCGAGATGATGCGAGAGCGTTGAGGCCGGGATGCCGAGCTCACTGGCGATTTCGCTGACGATCATGCCATTGGGGTGGGCGGCGAGCAGGAGGCGGACAATGCGCAACCGGGGCTCGGAGCCCATGGCGGCGAACATGTCGGCGAAGCGGGCGGTGAGATCGGGTTTGGGAGGCATCTTGTTTCTATAATTCGACAATAACAGAAATACCGAAATATGCAATCCTTTTTTTCGCATGATGGGTGTGGTGCGAGCGCCGGAGTTTCCGGTGGGGCTGGAGTGGATTCATACGCCGGGGCCGCTGACGTTGAAGGGGCTACGCGGGCGATGGGTGCTGCTCGATTTCTGGACGTATTGCTGTGTGAACTGCCAGCACGTGAGCGCGGAGGTGGCGCGGCTGGAGGATGAGTTTGAGCTGGTGGTGATCGGGGTTCATGCCGGGAAGTTTACGCGCGAGCTGGATACGGCGGCGATTGCCGAGGCGGTGGCGCGGATGGGCGTGCGGCATGCGGTGGTGAATGATGCGCGGCGCGAGGTGTGGGACCAGTATGCAGTGCGCGCGTGGCCGACGCTGGTGCTGATTGATCCGGCAGGACGAGTAATGTGGACGAAGGCGGGCGAGGGGGCGTATGAGCCGGTGAGTGCGATCCTCGATGCGGCGGGGGTGAGGCGTGCGGTGGTGGTGGAGAGGGAGGCTGCGGTGACCGTGGCGGGGCTGCGGTATCCGGGCAAGATCGCCGTGGATGGGGCGAGTGGCAGGATGTTTGTGGCCGATAGCGGGCAGGACCGGGTGGTGGTAATGGATGGGCAGGGCAGGGTGGAGCGGGTGATCGGGGGGCTCAAGAATCCGCAGGGGATGGCGTGGCACAAGGGGCGGCTTTATGTTGCCGATACGGGGAACCATTGTGTGCGCGTGGTGGAACTGGACCGTGGGGTGGTGGAGACGATTGGGGGCGGGATGAGGTCGCCCTGGGATGTGGCGTGGATGGACGGGGCGCTGTATATCGCGATGGCGGGGACGCATCAGATCTGGCGGTATGGCGCGGGAGGGGGCGAAGTGTTTGCGGGAGCGGGTGGGGAGAACCTGGTGGATGGGCCGCGGCGGGAGGCGATTCTGGCGCAGCCGAGTGGGATCGCTGCGGGGCGGGGCGAGTTGTACTTTGTCGATAGCGAGGCGAGCGCGGTGCGGCGCGTGGATGAGGAGCGCGTGGAGACGCTGGTGGGGACGGGGCTGTTTGCGTTTGGGGATGTGGATGGGCCAGTGGAGCAGGCGTTGCTCGCGCATCCGTTGGGGGTGGCGCTGCGCGGGGAGGAGGTGTGGGTGGCGGATAGCTATAACGGCAAGGTGAAGCGGATTGTTGATGGCAGGGTGGAGACGATGGTGAGCGGGTTAGGCGAGCCCGGGGGCCTCGTGTGGCATGGGGGCAAGCTCTATGTGGCGGATACCAACCGGCATCGCATTGTGGTGTGGGAGCCGGAGTCGGGCGAGGTGGTGGAGCTGGGGATCGAGTGGGGGTGAGGTGTGGGGGCTGGGCTGAGCGCGGCCAGGCTGAGGCAGTAGCCGAGAATGGCGCTGCCGCCGAAGCCGAGGACGGGCGTGGGGTAGTTGCCAAGGAGCGAGGCGACGATGATGCCGCCCCAGATGAGGCCGAAGAGGGGATTGTGGCGGAGCGGTACGAGCAGGATGAGGAGGCCGCCGAGGATGGTGAGGCCGAGGGCGGGGTGGAGGTGGAAGGCCGCCGGGATGATGCCTTCGACGAAGGGGGCGGGGGCGAGCGTGTCGGGGCGGGTGAGCGTGTAGGCGAAGCAGAGCAGGGCGAGCGTGGTGAGCGCGAGGTGGCGGCGGTGGATGACGCTGAGGGTGAGTAGTGACAGGGCGAGGACGCCGGACATGGCGCGATCGGGCTGAAGCGCGAGGCCGAGGGCGGCGATGGCGAGGGGGAGTTGGGCGGTGCGCCAGTAGAGCAGCAGGAGCGGGAGGGCGACCATGCTGACCTCGAGCGGAATGCCAGCGAGCATGACCCAGCGCGAGGCGCCGGAGATGGTGCGGCCGAGCAAGGCCGTTGCGGGCAGTGAGAGCGCGAGGACGAGGAGGGGCCAGAGGGTGAGCGTGCGCCGGCGGAGCGCGGTGTAGAGCAGGAGGCCGAGCAGGCAGGAGGCGAGGTTGAGGATGAGGTAAGTGGTGGGGGCGCCGGCGAGGGCGAGATATAGGCAGCCGAGGAGTGTGGCGGCGATGGCGCAGATGGGGCCGGAGCCGATGCGGATGACGGCGAGGAGGCACTCGAGGGCGAGGCGTCGAGATTCTGCCGGGGTGGTGACGGAGGCGATCTCGGCTTGCATGGCGTGGCCCCAGTGAGAGAGGTGTTGGGGCAGGAGGAGGGGGAGGAGGGTGGAGATGATGCGGGTCATTGTGATGGGGTTATTGTGATGGGGTCCATGCGAGGCGGACGGGGGCGTCAGTAGAGAGTTCAGAGATGATTTGTTGGCCAGCGGCGGTGAGGCGGTAGACGTGGCGGGGCGGGCGACCGGGGGATGTGGAGGGTTGCCATTCGGCGGTGAGGAGGCCACGGGATTCGAGGCGGAGGAGGATGGGGTAGAGCGTGCCGGAGCGGACGCCGGCGAGGCGGGCGAGGTCGTAGCCGTGGGACCAAGAGTCGCCAGAGGAGGCGAGGGCGAGGAGGACGCTGCGCGCTTGAGGGGAGAGGGCGCGATTGCGGGGCATGAGATAAGTCTACATAGGTAGAGTTATTGAAGCAAGGAGAGGATCGGCATTTTTGGAGTTAGCTGGGGCGCGTTGAGGAGAGGAGGGTGTCGAAGAGTTTGCCGGTGACCTTGAGGATGGCATCCCGGTCGAGCAATTCGGGCTCGAGCCTGGACTCGAGGACGAGACCGCAGAGCATCGGCTGGAGGGCGAGCACGGCGATGACGCGGCTGGGGTCGTTGCTGCCTTTGCCGGCCGGGCCAAGGAGTTTGGCGAGGCGGGATTCCTGGTAGGGGGGCAGTATACGAGCGTAGAGATTCTGCAGGCGCCTGTTGGATTCAGGGTGACGGAGGGCGAAGAGCTTGAACTCGAGGAGAAGAAGGCACCAGGCGTGGTCTTCGGCGAGTTGGAGAGTGAACTTGCGATAAGCGGCGAGGTTGCCTTCGATGCCGCCCGACTCTTCGAGGAGCACCTGCATCTGCGCACGGAAGGCGAGAGTACGTTCTTCAACGAGGGCCAAGAAGATGTCTTCTTTGCTTTTGAACTGGGCGTAAATGGCGCCTTTGGTACGGCCGGCGAGAGCGGCAATTTCGCCGAGTTCAGCACCCGCATAGCCGTCGCGTACAAAGATTTTTTCCGCCGCCTTGAGCAGCAGGGCACGCGTCTCTTTGGTGCGAAGTTCCTGTTTGTTGATCTTCGATGCGGGCATGCGATTGGAAGAGGAGAGGGGATACAAGTGGCATCCCTACTGGTCGGTATTTTAGCATCGGGAAGCCGCGCATCGGGCGCGGCTTCCCGATGGGATTAGAAGGTGAAGACGAGGCCGATGGAGGGAATCATGGTCTGCGTGAATTTGTCAGTGCGCAGGAAGCTCAGGTCGAAATCGGGGACCTTGTAGAGGAACGTGCGTGCCTGGGCGCGAAGGAGAATATGCCTGCTGATGGCTACATCCATGCCGCCACCAAAGACAAGGGTTTCCTTGGTGCGGGAGGCGAACTCACCTTGCGTGCGAGGGCGCGTCATCATGACACCACCACCAGCGAGGACGTAGGACTTGAGGCGTTTGGTGAGGGGATTGGGAATGTTGATGACGGCCGAACCCGTGATGGCGTGAACCTCGGCTTTGGCTGCGAATCGATTGCCACCGTTGGGGGTCAGGAACTTCTGGGTGTTGCGGAAGTAGTCGTAATCGGCTTCAACGCCAAGCCAGCGGTTGATCTGGAAACGATAGCCAGCCACAAGGCCACCGGAGGAGGTGGGCTTGAAGGTGAAGTCGCCGGCGTTCCACTTG
>CAZBTA010000245.1:0-7321 GCA_964494515.1 uncultured Bryobacter sp. | reverse complement strand
CTTTTCCGAGGCCAGCAGACCCGTCTCGGAGGCATAGCAAGCCACACCCTTCACGGCCACATACTGATCCACAAACTGCGGAATGAAAATCGCCGCGCTCTCCGGCGGCAGCGACTGCCTGTTCAGCATCTGCTGCACCTTCAGGCGCACTTCTTTCGCCGTCACCGGGTCTCCGCACACCTTCGCCACGGTTTCTTCCCCGAGGCCCATATTGATACCGCTCGTTCCAAATCCAGGGATCAGTGTCACCACCATTGACAGGGCCACCAGGCCCAGCAGCACCATAAGCAATACGCGCAAGTTGGTGTCCTTACGCCGGAACAGATCAAACATTGAATCTCCTGAACAGTCTTGTTTGGTTTGCGGGGAAACGCAGTTAAATTATAGCGAACTCCCTCACCCCGCATCCAAACACTCAGTGCGCTTCATCGGTATCGACCTGGGCTGGCTCGGCAAACCCTCCGGTCTCGCCATCCTTGAGCTCAGTCAAAAACGCCTCCAGCTCACTCATCTTTCCCGTCCCTCCACCCACGCCGACCTCCTCGCCGCGCTCCCCGCCGACCCCCTTCCCACCTGGATCGGCCTCGACGCCCCCGTCATCATTACCAACCCCTCCGGTACCCGCCCCGCCGACCGCGCCGCCCATTCCCTGTTCGCCCGCCAGCACGCCGGCGCTTACCCCGTGAATCTCGGCCTCCCCTTCGCCCCCGGCATCCTCGCCCTCGTTGCCTCCCTCCGCGCCCAGGGCTATTCCACCGCCATCCCTGCTGCGGCTCAATCTCCCACCCGCCACCTTTTCGAGGTCTACCCCCACGCCGCCTCCATCCGCCTCTTCGATCTCCCCCGCATTCTTCCTTACAAGAAAGGCCCCCTCGCCTCGCGCCTCGCCGCCCTCACCACTTACCGCGACCTCCTCTCCACCGGCCTCAAGCCCCGCACGCCCTCCTTCTCCCACCGCGCACTACCCACCCCCGGTTCTTCCCTCGCCACGCTCAAAGCATGCGAAGATCAACTCGACGCCATCCTGTGCGCCTACATTGCCGCCCATTTCTGGTACTGGCATCTCAGTCGTACCAACATCCTCGGCAATGCCGACGAAGGCTTCATCGCCAATCCCAGTTTTTAGCTTCACCCTATGCCCGACTCCAATCGCTACGCTGAACTCCGCGAAAACTACACCAAAGGCGGCCTCCTCGAATCCGCCGCCCTCCCCGACCCCATCGCCCAGTTCCATCTCTGGTTCGACGAGGTCCTCGCCACCGCGCCCCTCGAGGCCAACGCCATGAGCCTCGCTACGGTCGACGCCTCCGGCCACCCCACCGTTCGCATCGTCCTGCTCAAAGCCCTCGATGCCCGCGGCTTCTCCTTCTTCACCAACTACGAGTCCCGTAAGGGCCGCGAGCTCGCCGCCAATCCCCACGCCGCCATCTGCTTCCACTGGAAGGAACTCGAGCGCCAGGTCCGCGCCACCGGCATTGTCGAAAAACTCTCGCGCGAAGAAAGCGAAGCCTACTTCCGCGAGCGCCCCCGCATCTCCCAAATCGGCGCCTGGGCCTCCCACCAGTCCTCCGTCATCGAAGGCCGTGAAACGCTCGACAACGCCCGCCGTCTCTATGAACAGAGGTTTGAAGGCGCGCCTGTCCCCATGCCTGACTTCTGGGGTGGCTACGTCCTCAAGCCGGCGGAAGTGGAGTTCTGGCAGGGGCGTCCCGGCCGGCTCCATGACCGCTTACACTATCAACTGCAAAGCGATCAATCATGGCGCATCTCACGCTTATCTCCCTAATCCTCCTCACGGCCCAGTCGCCCGCGCCCGATTCGCTCCAGGCCATGCTCAAGCGCATCGAGCAGCGCTACAACACCACCGCCACTCTCAAGAGCACCTTCGAGCAAACCATGGCCATCACCGGGGGCCGTCGCGTCACCGAGCGCGGCACGCTCTTCTTGCGCAAGCCCGGCCAGATGCGTTGGGAATACTCCCAGCCCACCGGCAAGCTCTTCCTCTGCGACTCGAAACAGATCTACTACGTCACCCCCTCGGCCCGCCGCGTCGAGGTCAGCGCCATGAAAGAATCCGGCGACCTCCGCGCCCCCCTCGCCTTCCTGCTCGGCAAGCTCGACTTCGCTCGCGATTTCTCCCGCTTTGAACATTCCATGAATGGCGCCCAGTGGAAGATCCGCGCCTGGCCCAAGAATCAAAAATCCCCCTACGAATACGTCGAATTCTTCGCCGAACCCGACGGCCGCCTCGCCCTCGTCACCGTCACCGGCAAGGACCAATCCTCCATGTCTTACGCTTTCTCCGCCGAGCAACGCAACATACCCGTCGCCGCCTCGTTGTTCCAGTTCGAGCGCCCCGACGGCTACGAAATCGTGCAACTCCGCGCCGAGCCTTAATCTCCTCCCTCTTGATACCCCGGCGGTTTTCCGTCAAACTGACATGACTTCCCCAGTCGTCATGTCCAAGCTCACTGCCCTCTTCACTCTCGCCACGCTCGCCTTTGCCATCGAGCCCACCGAGATCCTCACTCGCCTCCGCGCTAACGATCTCATCTGGCTTCGCACTCAGGTCAAGGACCCCTCCTTCCTCACCACCAAAGACTCGCGCCGCAACACCCCCCTCCTCTTCGCCGCCCTCCAGGGCAGCCCCGAGGCTGTCAGCATTCTGCTCGCCGCCGGTGCTGACCCCAACGCCGCCAACGCCCTCGGCCTCACCCCGCTAATCGCTGCCGCCCCCGAGCCAGCCAAGGTCAAGCTCCTCCTCGCTCGGGGCGCCGACCCCAAGCTCAAATCCGAAATCGGCCAAACTGCCCTCGTCGTCGCCGCGAGCACACCCACCGCCAGCGAAAGCGTCAAGCTCCTGCTCGCCGCCGGCGCTGACCCTAACCAGCGCGGCGCTCGTGGCGCCACCCCCCTGCTCTCCGCCATCGGCAACTCCTGCGCCGAGACCAACGCCCAGCTCCTCCTCGCCGCCGGCGCGGACGCCAAAGCCATCGATGGCGCGGGCTTCGGCGCCATGCACGGTGTCCTCTCCTGCTCTCTCCCCTTGCTTGAATCTTTGAAGGCCCGCGGCGCCAATATCAACCAGCAAAACACCTTCGGCGGATCCGTCAAAAAGGGCCCTGTCCAACTCATCGGCATCTCCCCCCTCATGCTCGCCTCCACCCACCGCGAGACCCCCATCGTCAAGTTCCTCCTCGATTCCGGCGCCGACGTCAAAGCCAAAGACGTCCGCGGCATGACGCCCCTCATCTATGCCGTCTCGAGCGAAGAGCAGAACCCCGCCGTCATCAAGCTCCTCCTCGATCGTGGCGCCGACCCCAAGGCCAAAGACATCAATGGTGACGACGCCGTTGCCTGGGCCCGCCGCTTCAACAGCCCCACCACCCTCAAACTCCTCGGCGCCAAGCCCACCCCCATCAAACTCACCAAGCTGCCCAAAACCAACGGCCCCGGCCCCCAGGCTGCTCTCTCCCTGCTCGAGTCCTCTAACGAAACGTTCTTCAAGGAATCCGGCTGCAACGCCTGCCACCATTCCGTCCTGCTCTCCTTCGCTGGCAATCAGGCCCAGTCCGCCGGCTTCAAGCCCAATCCCGATCTCGTCACCGCCCGCACCGCCCGCCTCCGCGGCATGACTGGCTCCTTCATGAATGCCTTCCAGCAGCTCATCCCGCCCGGCGGTGAAATCGACTCGCTGCTCTACATCCTGCTCGAAGCTCGCGCCCTCAATCTCCCCTCTACACCCGATCTCGAAACCGTCTCCCGCTTTGTCTGGGCCCGCCAGCATCCCACCGGTGCCTTCACCCAGCGCGGCATCAGCCGCAGCCCCATCGAAGAATCCGACATCCACCGCACCGCCCTCGCCATCTGGCTGCTACCCACTTACAGTGACGCCTCTGCTCGCGAGGCCAATGCCACCCGCCTCGACAAAGCCGTCAAATGGCTCACCGCTCAATCCGCGCGCAACAACGACGAGCTCGCCATGAAACTCCTCGGCCTCAAGTGGGGCGGCGCTTCCTCCGTTGAAGTCGCTCGCACTGCCGCCGCTCTCGCCGCCACCCAGCGCAAAGACGGCAGCTTCGCCGGCAACAAACATCTCCCCGGCGGCCCTTACGCCACCGGCCTCAGCCTCTTTGCCCTCCGCGAAGGCGCCGGCTGGCCCGCCGCCAACGCCACCATCACCAGGGCCGCCGCCTGGCTCCGCGCCACCCAGCGCCCCGATGCCTCCTGGTATCAGCCCAGCCGCTCCCCCAAGTTCCAGCCCTACTTTGAAAGCGGTTTCCCCTACGGTCACGATCAATGGATTTCGGCCTCCGCCACCGCGTGGGCCATCATCGGCCTCTCCCAGGCCGGTGGCATGTAGTCGCGATGCTCCACCTCGCACCCACCGCAATTCACACCCTCCGCCTGCTCGTCGCCACCTTCGACCGGGCAGGCATCCCCTATCAGGTCACCGGCGGCCTCGCTGGTAATTTTCATGGCTCCAGTTGGCCTCTCCACGACATCGACCTCGAAGTCGACTCACCCCTCTCACGCCTCGCCGATCTCTTCCTGCCCCACCTCACCTTCGGCCCCGCCCGCTATGAGGACGAAGAGTTCTCCCTCGATCTCCTTTCCCTCGAGATCAACGGCATCTCCATCGACATCAATTCCATTCACAACGTCCAGGTCTTCACCCCCACCGGCCCCGTCCCCATCCACACCGATCTTTCTCTCGCCATCCCCTTCCCACTCGATAACTTCACCGTCCGCGTCCAGCCCCTCGACGCCCTCATCCACTACAAACAACTCCTCAACCGCGAAGCCGACGTCCTCGATCTCCGCTCCCTGCTCACTCCACCCTGATCAACACTTCCGCCACAAACCCACCCCTCTCCATCCCCACCACCGGCGTCATCCCCAGCTGCGCCTTCACCTCCTGCACGCTCGCCTCCGGCTTCACCCGAAAATACTTCTCGAGCATCCCCTTCACCCACCCCACCTGCCCCAGCCCGTTCTTCGGGTTCCACGCCCGGTCATACATCACCAGCACATCCCCCTTGCGCCACTCCATCCCCTTCAGCCGCTCCAGCGAAAAATCATCCACCACCCGCACCGCCCCCACCGGCTCATTCACATACCCCAGATACGGCTTGCGCAACCCATCCGACAGCGGCCACGCCGTCGTCACCCGGCTCCCGCTCAGCCGCGCATCCACCAGCCCCGCCACCTCCTGTTGCAGCTCCACCAGGTCCTTCATCGCCAGATTATTCTCGAGCGCATAAGGCCACGGCGGATTCACAAACAGCATCGCCACCATCCCCGCACACGTCACCCCCAGCGCCACATTCTTTACCTTCTTCTCGAGCGTCGACAGCGCTCCCGCATAGGCCGCATACAGCACCGGCAACACCGGCAGCAGATACCGCTCGAGCACGGCTCCTCCCGTCACCGACACCATCACCACCATCCCCGCACAAGCCGCCGCCACCGGTCGCCACACCGGCTCAAATCCAATCGCCTTCCACCGCCACACCAGCACCACCAGCGGCACCACATGCAGGTTCTCCACCCCCAGATAAATCACCCGCCGCACCAGTGCATACCCCAGCCGTACCGGATGCAGCGGATACAGCAGGTTGTACTCGGCATAAGCCCCATCCCCAAACGCCCGCCCCGTCGCCCACCACACATACCCCACCCAGTTGGCCACCACCAGCCCCGGCAACACCACCAGCAATACGGCAAACTGCTTTCGCCCCTCCCGCCATGCAAACCACGCCAGCACCAACGCCATCGCCAGCGAAGTTTCCTTGAAGCAAACGCTCACCACCGCCGCCCCCAGCGTGAGCCCCTCGATCCCCTTCACCCACCCGATCAGCATCACCGTCGTCGCCACCGCAGCCGGCAGATCCAACTGCGCCATCATCCCCTGCATGTACACCTGCGGATTCAGCGCGAGCATCGCCACGGCCGCAAACACCGGCGCCCCCCGCGCCCCCTTGAGCAACTCCACTGCCAGCAGAAACCCCGCCACCAAAAACGCCGCGGCAAACACCAGCATCACCCCGCGCGTCACCTCAATCGAGTACCCCGCCACTTTCCACACCCCCGCCAGCACCAGCGGCAACCCCGGCGGATGCGAGTTCGGCATCGTCGATTTCGGGATCAGCCCGCCGCCCTCATAAAGGTCGTGCGCCTGGCTGACAAATTGCCCCGCCTCGTCCCAGAAGAAGGGCAGGGAAATCAGCTTGTAGTGGGTAATGAAAACAAAGAATGCGGCCAATCCGAACAGGATCGCGATCGATGCCGCTCGCCGCTGCACTGCTCGCCGCGCCTACTGGACCGGGCCGCCGCCCGAAGCTGGCTCAAGGCGAATCTCGCCAAACGTCCCCTCATACTGCGCGATGTTCTGGTTCAACAGATTCGCCAGCGCCTTCGCCTGTTGCGGGCTCAGATAGATGCCCTCAAAGTTCGTGATCGTTACCACGTCCGGCGAGTTCTGCGAGATCGTCCCAAACATCAGAAAGAAGTCCCACAGGTTCACCCTCACCTGCACCGAGTTCGAATAGCGCTCTTCGTAATCCTCGCTATTGGCAATCTGGATCTTGGGTGCATTGGTTGGGAACATAGACAAACCTATTCTCTCAGTCTCAGCAGGGCTTTGTGGAAGGAAGTTTCGCGCGAGGCAGGCGGGTTTGAATGGCGGGGACGACGGGGCTCGAACCCGCGACCTTCGGCGTGACAGGCCGACGCTCTAACCAACTGAGCTACGTCCCCGCAAACTGCGCGAACCCTTAGGTTAACACAGCTGCCGTCGATTGGAAACTCACCCTCAAATTTTTCCCCCTACCGGCCGGAATCGCCCAAAGCTCTGATATCCCACCCACAGAAACAACAACGCCGTCAGCCCCTGCACCAACGCAAACGGCGGCTCGCTCTGCGTCGGCGCCGCCGCCCGCAACGGCTCGATCTTCTGAAACATCTGCACCCACAGCACAAATACATTCAGATACAGCGCCACCAGCGACGTCCAGACATAGGTCCGCCTCATGCCCCCGTCCGCCATCATGCGCGCTCTCGCCTTCACCGCCACCGCCAGCACCACCAGCGAAATCACCCCAATCACGTGTGCCGGCAGTATACGATCCACCGGAAACAGAAACCCCGTCACACTCGTCGCGATCGTCGTATACAGAAACACATCCGTCCACCCCTTCTGCACGCGCGACCCCAAAAAGTCCACCGCCACTACCAACCCGGTCGCAATCCCAACCAGGCTGATCAACACATGAATCAACGTCAACGCCACCAACATGCTCGATCCTCCTCATGCCGGCTT
>CAZBTA010000244.1:0-7326 GCA_964494515.1 uncultured Bryobacter sp. | reverse complement strand
GCTCGATCCCGTCACCCCCACCCACACCCCCATCGCTTCCGCCCCCACCACCATCCTCTCCACCTCGTTGCCCAAAAACATTTTCCACATCAACGAGCCCATCACCCTCACCACCCGCATTCGCATCCACCAGCCCAACACCCGCTTTCAGTTCGGCATCCTCATCCGCAATCGCCAGGGCATCGATCTCGCTGGCACCAACACCCAGATCGAGAACACCTCGCTCGACATTCCCACCCCCTGCGACATCGATCTCACCACCACTTTCCCCTGCCACTTCACCACCGGCGACTACACCATCACCCTCGCCACCCAGGACCTCACCGGCGCCCCCCACGACTGGCGCGACGACTTCCTCGAATTCCGCGTCACCGATCGCCGCCCCTATGCCGGCAATCTGTGGCTCAATGCTACCTTTGATTGGACGAAAGTATGAGCTCTTCACCCCTGATCCAGCGCATTCAATCCACACTCCGCGCCCTTGATATCGACGCCTGGCTGTTCTTCGATCACCACCATCGCGACCCCATCGCCTATCAGGTCCTTCACCTCGAGCTCGAGCAGATGGCCACGCGGCGCTGGTATTACCTCATCCCCAAAGAAGGCGAGCCCCACTCGCTCGTCCACCGCATCGAGTCACGCATCCTCGACAAGCTCCCCTCGCACAAACACATCTACTCCGGCTGGCGCACGCACCAGGAAGGCCTCGCCTCACTCCTGTTCGGCCTGAAGCGCGTCGCCATGCAATACTCGCCTGGTTGCGCCATCCCGTATGTCTCAATGGTCGACGGCGGCACCCTCGAGCTCATCCGCTCCTTCGGTGTCGAGGTCATCTCCTCAGCCGACCTCGTACAGATCTTCCACGCCACACTCACCGAGGCGCAAATCGAATCCCACTACGCTGCCGGTCGCAAGATGGACGCCCTCCGCGCCGCGGCATTTGCTGAAGTCTCCGCCGCGCTCGCCTCCGGCCGCACGCTCACCGAGTGGCAACTCCATACCTGGCTGCGCAACGCCTTCGATCGCGAAGGTCTCTTCACCGATCACGGCCCCATCGTCGCGGTCAACGCCCACGCCGCCGATCCCCACTACGAGCCCAGCGAAGCCTCCAGCTCGCCTATCAAGCCCGGCGATCTCCTGCTCGTCGACATGTGGGCCAAGCTCACCACGCCCAACAGCGTCTACTACGACATCACCTGGACCGGCTACTGCGGCTCCGACGTGCCCACCGAGATGGACAACGTCTTCTCCATCGTCAAGGCCGCGCGTGACGCCGCCGCCGCAAGAGCCGCCATCCGTCCGGCGCAAGGCTTCGAGATTGACGACGCCTGCCGCGAGGTCATTACTGCCGCTGGCTTCGGCGATTACTTCGTCCACCGCACGGGCCACTCTATCACCGACAACGTCCACGGCACTGGCGCCAACATGGACAATCTCGAAACCCATGACGAACGCCAGATCCTGGCCAACACGATCTTCTCCGTCGAACCCGGCATCTATCTCAAGGACTTCGGCATCCGCTCGGAGTTCAACGTCCTCGCCAAAGAGGACACCGCCGTTGTCACCGGCGAGATCCAGCAGTCTCTGCTGCGGTTATAGAATCAGTGGCGATGATCCGCATTGCCACTCTTCTCCTGCTCACACTCTTGTCGGCCTTCGCCCAGGACGGCAAGAAGTATCACGTCATCTTTGAAATGTCGGCCGGCGAACAGCCGCGTCTCGAAGGCGTCATTCGCAACATTGAGAACCTCAAGATCGCCCTCGGCCCCGAGAACGTCACCGTCGAGATCGTCCTCCACGGCCAGGCCATCTTCTCCTACACCAAAGACAAAACCACCCTCGCCTCCGCGTGGGAATCGCTCGCCAAATCCGGCGTCGGCCTGCTCGCCTGCAACAACTCTCTAAAGATGCGCAACATCCCGAAGGACAATCTCCTGCCCTTCGTCAAAGTTGTCGATTCCGCCGTCGCCGAGCTTGTCCGTAAGCAAGCCGCCGGCTGGCAGTACATCCGCAACGCCAACTAGATGCCCGCGAGCATCGCCACGAGCAGGGCCGCCAGCTGCGGCCCCTTATAGCCGTCTTCACCCTCTTCAAACCACTCATCAATCGAGTGCGCGTTCGGGCTGCGCCCACCCCCGCCAATCGTCACCGCTGGCACGCCGAGGCTAATTGGGATATTCGAATCCGTGCTGCCGCTCCCGGTGGCAAACACCGGAATGCCCAGTTCCTTCATCGCCGCGATCGTCTTCTGCACAATGGGCGCCTCGTCCGGCTGCTCGCCCGCCGGGCGCAACCCGATCGTCTGGATCTCGAGCTCAAGCGGCGCCTTGCTCTCCGGCCACCGCTTCTTCTCTGCTTCGAGTCCATACTGCAGCGCCGCCTTGATGCGCTCATCAAGCGCCGCCAGCTCGCGCGGCGATTCACTGCGCAGATCGAGCTCCATGCTCACCTCGATCGGCACCGAGTTCACACTCGTCCCACCCGTCACCGTCCCTACATTAAACGTCGTCCGCGGGTTCTGCGGCACCTGCAAGTCCGCAATCCGCGCAATCGCCCGTCCCATTGCATGCGCCGGGTTCGGCATGCCAAACGCCCCATAGCTGTGCCCCCCGCGCCCCTTGTAGATCACCTTGTAGCGATTGCTGCCCACCCCGCGCGACGTCACGCGGAATCCCGTTCCGTCCACCGAGATAAACGCATCCACCTTGCCCTTCAACTCTTCCGTAAACAGATGCCGCACCCCCCGCAGGTCGCCCTGACCCTCTTCCCCCACCGTCGCCACAAACAGCACCGTCCCCTTCGTTTTCACCTGCGCCTCGCGAAACGCCTTCGCCACGGCCAGCACCACCGCCAGCCCGCGACAGTCATCTCCAATGCCCAGCCCCTTCAGCCGCTTGCCTTCCTGCTTCACCTTCACATCCATCCCCGCCGGGAACACCGTGTCCAGATGCGCGCTGAACACAATCAGCGGCCGCGCTGCCCCCGATCCGGGAAACTTGCTGATCACATTCCCCACCTTGTCCGTGCGAATGTCTTCAAACCCCAACGCCGCCAGCCGCCGCGCATATTCCTTGCCCCGCGCCTCTTCCCCGAATGGTGGCGCCGCGATCTCGCAGATCGATACCTGCTGCTCCATCGTCCAGGCGTTGTTCGTTTTCAGTGCCTCAATGGCCGCCTTTACGCGTCCATCGGCCATCTGCCCCCACCCCGCCACACTCGCCGCCAGCACCAGCATCATCACTCGCATATGCTCACCAGAATACCCCGATAGCCAATCCCACCCCCGATTTGCTAAAATCAAACTTTTGGTCGAGTCCCGCCCAATTAACCCTGAACAAAACGAATCGCAATGTTCGATAGCTTAAGCGACAAACTCCAGCGCGTTTTCAAGAATCTGCGCGGAGAAGGCAAACTCACCGAGGCCAATATGGAAGCGGCCTTGAAGGAGATCCGTGTCGCTTTGCTCGAAGCCGACGTCCACTTCAAGGTTGTCAAGGAACTCATTGAAAACGTTAGGGAAAAGTCCAAGGGCGAAGAGGTCATGCAGGCCCTTTCTCCCTCCCAACAGGTCGTCAAGGTCGTCCGTGACGAGCTCGTTCGCCTGCTCGGCACCCACCAGTCCCGCCTTCGTTTTTCTAATGAGCCGCCCACCGTCGTCATGATTGTCGGCCTGCAGGGTTCCGGCAAGACGACTTCCACCAGCAAACTCGCCCGCCTGCTCGTCAAAGAGGGCAAACGCCCCCAACTCGTTTCCGTCGACGTTTACCGCCCCGCTGCTCGCCAACAGCTCGCCGTTCTCGCCAAACAGCTCAACATTCCCATCCATGATGGCGAGCCCAACCAGTCTCCCCTCGAGCTCGTCCGTGGCGCCAAAATGGCCGCCGTGCGCGAAGGCCGCGACGTAATTCTCGTCGACACCGCTGGCCGTCTCCACATCGACGACGCGCTGATGCAGGAACTTCAGGAACTCAAGGATTACCTCAAGCCCGAGGAGATCCTCTTCGTCGCCGACGCCATGACCGGGCAGGACGCCGTCCGCTCGGCTGACGAATTCAACAAGCGCCTCGGCATCACCGGGATCATCCTCACCAAGATGGATGGCGACGCCCGTGGTGGCGCCGCGCTCAGCGTCCGCCAGGTCACTGGCCAGCCGCTCAAGTTCGTCGGCATCGGCGAAAAGCCCGAAGCCTTCGAACCCTTCCACCCCGATCGCGTGGCCCAGCGCATTCTCGGCATGGGCGATGTGCTCAGCCTGATCGAAAAAGTGGAATCCGCCATCGACGTCAAAGAGGCGGAAAAGATGCAGCGCAAGCTGCTTGAAAACGACTTTACGCTTGAGGACTTTCGCGATCAGCTCAAGCAGCTCCGCAAGCTCGGCCCGCTTGACTCCCTCATGGGGATGATCCCCGGCATGGACCAGATGTCCAAGCAAATGAAGGACGCCAAGATGGACGAGTCCGAGCTCACCAAGATTGTCGCCATCATCGACTCGATGACTCCCTACGAGCGCGCCAATCACATGATCATCAATGGGGCCCGCCGCCGCCGCATCGCCAAGGGCAGTGGCACGCAGCCTCACGACATTAACAACCTTTTGAAGCAATACACCCAGGCCCGCAAAGTCATGAAGACCCTCACCGATTCCCTCGGTGGGCTCGGCGGCCTTGGTGGCGGTAAGTTCGCCGGCTCGATGGCCAAGCGCCTCGCCAAAATGGGCTTACCGGGTATACAGGATCTGATGAAGCGCTAATCGCGCCTAATCGTAACCCCGCTCACGCAGGTATTTTGCAGAGGAGATAGTAGCAAATGTTGATGATTCGTCTCGCGCGTTTCGGTTCGAAGAAGAAGCCGACCTACCGCGTTGTTGTCATTGAAAAGGAACGCGCCCGTGACGGTCGCGCCGTTGAAATCGTGGGTCACTACAACCCCGTTGCCCAGCCCCAGATTGTCAGCCTCAAGCATGATCGCATCGAGCACTGGCTCAAGTCTGGCGCCCAGCCTTCCGACACCGTTGCCCGCTTGCTCAGAAACAACCCGGCTCCTCAGCCCGTTGCTTAACGATTCCGTCTAAACGACAAGGAGCCTCACGGCTATGAAAGAGTTAGTGGAAGAGATCGCCAAGGCGCTTGTCGATGCGCCTGACTCCGTCTCTGTCAAGGAAGTCGAGGGTGAACGCGTTACGGTTCTCGAACTCCGCGTCGCCCCCGAAGACATTGGCAAGATTATTGGCAAGCAGGGTCGTACGGCTCGCTGCATCCGCACCCTCCTCGGGGCTGCCGGCATGAAGCACAACCGTCGCTTCGAGTTGTCGATTCTCGAGTAGTCCCGGGTTGTTTTGATGATTCCGGAAGGTTGGTTAACTCTCGCCACGATTTTGCGGCCTCGCGGCAACAAAGGCGAAGTGATCGTTGACCTCCACACCCCGGATATCGCCCGGTTGCGCCAGGTCCCGGCGCTCTCCGTCTTCAGCTCGGCGGCTTCACCGCGCCAGCTCGACGTCGAGAACGTTTGGATGCACCAGGAAAAAGCAGTCGTCAAGTTTGCCGGTATTGATTCCATCGATGCCGCCGACACCCTCAAGGGCCTTGATCTCTGCATCCCCATGAGTGCCCGCCGCGCGCCCCGGCCCGGAGAAGTTTTTTTCAGCGACCTCATCGGTTGCCAGATGTTTGACAAACAGGATTCTTTACTCGGCCGCGTCCTTGACGTCTACGAAGAGGGCGAGCAGGTCTGGTTGCAACTCGACACCAACGATTCGCTCGTTCCCTGGGTTCGCGACTGGTTTCCGGTAATTGATATCCCCAACAAGCGGCTGGTCTCTGACCTCCCCGAGGGTCTCCTCGAGGTCAACCAGCAATGATCTTTCACATTCTGACGATTTTTCCTTCCTTCTTCGACGGCCCGCTGCAGTTCGGCGTGGTCGCTCGGGGGCGCGAAGCAGGGTTGCTCGACATCCGGGTCCATAACCTTCGGGACTGGACCTCCGACCGTCATGCCACCGTCGACGATCGTCCCTTCGGGGGCGGCGAAGGCATGGTGCTCAAGGTCGAGCCCGTCTACCGGGCTCTCCAGTCGATTCTCCCTGCCCGATTTGCTCCTCGTGAAGAAGGTCAACCCGTAACTTCCCGCGTCATTCTGCTCTCGGCCATGGGCAAACGCTTTACCCAGCCCGCGGCTCGCGAGCTTACGCAGTATGACGAGGTTTTGCTCCTCTGCGGCCGATACGAAGGCGTAGATGAGCGGATAACCGACCACTTGGTGGACGACGAGTTTTCTATCGGAGATTATGTTCTCTCCGGTGGCGAGCTTCCCGCCGCCGTCGTGGTCGATTCGGTCGCGAGGCTCATCCCCGGAGTACTGGGGGATGAAAGATCCTCGCAATTTGAGTCGTTCTCGGATCTAGATGAGAACGGCGCCCCCTTGCTGGATTGTCCGCATTACACGAGACCGGCGGACTTCAACGGCTGGCAGGTACCCGAGGTCCTCCTCGGTGGCAACCATGCCCAAATCAAGCGCTGGCGCGCGGCCCAGGCCCTCGCCAAGCGTCAAAAAAACCGTCCCGACCTCTCCGGCGGGACAAACGAAAGAGGTTAACCCAATGAATCACCCGGCTCTTACCAAGGTCTATAACAAGTACAAGCGCACCGACCATCCTGACTTCCAGATCGGCGACACCCTTCGTGTTCACGTCAAGATCAAGGAAGGCGACAAGGAACGCACCCAGGCTTTCGAAGGCGTTCTCATTGCCCGCAAGAACACTGGCATGGGCGAGAACATCGTCGTCCGCAAGATGAGCTTCGGCACCGGCATCGAGCGTATCTTCCCCATCAACGCTCCCGTCATCGACAAGATCGAAATCGTCCGCACCGGCCGCGTCCGTCGCAGCAAGCTGTACTACCTGCGCGGTCTCAAGGGCAAGGCTGCCCGTCTCAAAGAGCGCGAATAACTCTCACACCGCTGAGTTGAGACCTTTGGTCTGCTCTTTCCGACATGAAAATCGCCTCCGGGCGAATGGATATATGGCTCCGGCCGGCATCGATGAAGCCGGCCGGGGTTGTTTATTTGGGCCCGTCACTGCCGCCGCTGTAATCCTGCCCTCCCCGTGTCGCATCCGCGGCATCGATGATTCCAAGCTGCTCTCCGCCGAGGTCCGCTCCCGGCTCGCCGCCGAGATCACGGCTCAGGCCATTTCCTGGTCGGTCGGCTGGGCCAGCGTCGCCGAGATCGAAAAGATCAACATCCTCAACGCCACCCGCCTTGCCATGCGTCGCGCCATCGACGGCCTCACTCCCCAACCCGACATCCTCCTCATCGACGCCGTCAAGC
>CAZBTA010000243.1:0-7433 GCA_964494515.1 uncultured Bryobacter sp. | reverse complement strand
GCTTTGGTTGAGGGTGGGTTGTGTCGCTGCTAGATGGGTTGGTGGTGGGGGCAATTGTGGTTGTGGCGGGAATGTGGGTGTTGCGAGTTGCGGTGGGGTGGCGGTATCTGGCTTTGGCGCTGTTGGGGTTGGTGGTGGGGCAGGTGGTGGTGGAGGGGTTCTATTGGCAGATGGTTCCGGGGTATTTGTTGCTGGGGGCGGTGGGGGTGGTGCGGGTGTGGAGAGGGTTTGTTGGTCTGGTGTTGCTTGGTGGGTTGGCTGCGTGCTGGATGGTGGCGCCGGTGCCGCGGTTGACTGCGCCAGAGGGGCGGTATGCGGTGGGGACAAGGGTTTACCGGTGGGTGGATGGGGCGCGCGAGAGGCGGGATGTGGTGGCGCAGGTTTGGTATCCGGCAGCGGTGGGTGGGGAGGCGAGGGGTTCGCTGTATCTCGATGGGTTGGGGCGATTGCCGGAGAAGGTTTCGTTTGTGCCGCGGTTTGTGATGCGGCACTACGACAGGATCGAGACCGGTGGGCATGTGGATGCCGCGGTAGCGCGGACCCAGAAGAGGTGGCCGGTGGTGGTGTTCTCGCCGGGCTATGGGGCGGCGCGGGCGTTCTATACAAGCCTGGTGCGGGGGCTGGCGAGTGAAGGCTATGTGGTGGTGGCGGTGGATCATCCGTATGAGGCGGCGGTGGTGGAGGTGGCGGATGGGCGACTGGTGACCACCGTGGAGGACTTTGCGCGGTATGGGGGTGACCGGGGCGCGTATATGCGGGCGCAACTGGAGGTGAGGGCGGCGGATGTGCGGTTTGTGCTGGACCAACTGGGGCGGCCCGAGGTGATGGGGCGCGCGCTGTGGGAGCAACTGGACCTTGAGCATGTGGGTGTGATCGGGCATTCGTTTGGTGGGGCGACGGCGGGGGTGGTGATGGAGCGGGACGCGCGGGTGAAGGCGGCGGCGAATCTGGATGGGACGTTGTATGGGGATTTGCCGGAGAAGGCGCTGCGGGGGCCGTGGCTGTTGCTTGAGAGTGACCCGGAGGTGACGCATCATTCGGAGCGGTATCTGACGGGGAACCGGCAATTGCTCGAGAAGGTGGTGGGGCCGAAGTACCGGGTTACGATGCGTGGGGTGAACCACTACGGGTTTACGGATGTGCCGTTGCTGTTTACGGGGCTGGGGAGGTATGGGTTGGCGATGGTGCTGGGGGGAGGGCGCGAGGTGGGGGAGACGCACCGGGCGGTGACGGCGATGGTGACGGCGTTTCTCGATGGGCCGCTGCGGGGGGCGCCGCGGGATCTGGAGGCAGTGGTTAACGAACGGGGAGTAACCCGGTAGACAGAGAGGCGACATCGTTGACGCGGATCTCGACGGCGTGGTCGCCACGAGAGAGCGAGGGGACGATGGCGTTGATCTGGAAGAGGCCGGTGGCGGTGAGGCCGCTGAAGGTGACCGTGGCGGATTGGCCGCCGATGCGGACGGTGGTGGCGGGGACGGGGATGACCGAGGCGACGATTTCGCCGGCGGGGGCGATGGCGAAGCCGGTGCCGTAGATGGTGATGGTGTTGCCGGGGGCGGCGGCGCGGAGGCCGGGGGCGAGGGTGGGGTCGGCGACGACGGTGTTGTCGGGGAGAGTGGCGACGATCCAGCTTTTGCCGCCGAGGGAATAGCGGAAGGGTTCGGGGGCGGCGCGGCGGATCTCGATGGGTTCGGGCTGGCTGGGGACGCCGTCGCGGATGACCTGGAGGGTGGCGGTGCCGGTGATGGTGAGGTTGGGGACCTGGGCGTTGATCTGGGTGGGGCTGACGTAATAGACGGCGGCGGGTTGGCCATTGATGCGGACTTCGACGCCGTCGAGTTTGGTGGGGAGTTTGTTGCCGTCGAAATCGCGGCCTTCCCAGAGGCGGGTGGTGGTGGCGAGATTCCAGCCGAGGATGGAGAACCAGGAGCCGGGGGTGATGCCGGGTTCGAAGGAGGCGCCGTGGACGACGCCTTTCTGGGGGCGGATGGTGGGGAAGATGCGATCGCCTTCGCTATAGCGAGCGGTGGTGAAGAGGTTGGGGCCGGTGATGGTGATGCCGCTGAAGTTTTGGGCCATCCGCGAGGAGATGGCGCCGGAGACGTCGTCGACGGTGGAGGTGTTGGTGATGAAGGCGTAAGAGACGCCGTTGGGGTAATAGTAGACCTCGGACATGGTGCCGCGGAGTCCACCGGCGAAGCGGATGCGATTGCCGGCGGGGACGGGGATGACCTGCCAGCCGAGGCCGTACCAGATGGTGGCGGTGGAGGGTTCGTAGGCGGGGCGGGCCTGGATTTGGGTGAGGGTTTCGGGCTTGAAGAAGGCGGGTTGGCCCTGGCGGCCGAAGACGCGATTGATGAAGCGGACGAGGGTGGGGGCGTTGGCGGTCCAGCCACCGGAGCCTTCGAGGCCTTCGTTGTACCACTCGCCGTAGGGAGCGGGGACCTGGGTGGTGACGTAGGGGAAGACGCTGCGGACGGCGGCGGAGGTGGCGGGAGGGAAGTAGGCGACTTCGGTGAGATCGGAATCGTCGGGGAAGGCGCGGCCTTCGGGGAGAGTGCGGCCGACGCGCATGGAGACGCGGATGCCCATGGGTTCGAGGATGGATTCGCGGACGTAGCGTTCGAAGGGGAGGCCGGAGAGGCGTTCGACGATGAGGGCCAGGAGGGCGTAGGAGATGCCGGTGTAGGAGTCTTTGGAGCCGGGCTCGAAGTGGAGCGGTTGGGTGAAGACCCAACGGGCGACGTCGGTGGAGGTGGCGGGGCCGCGGATGCCGAGGGCCTGGGAGACACGGATGCTGCTTTGGACGGGTTCGCCACCGATGGCGCGATCCCAGCCCATGGAGTGTTGGTAGAGGTGGCGGATGGTGACGGAGCGCCAGCGGGAATCGGCGGGGCCGGCGGCGGGGAAGAGATCGGGGAGGTGGCGGATGATGGGATCGTCGAGGCCGAGTTTGCCGTCTTCGAAGAGCTTGGCGATGGCCATGCCGGTGATGGGCTTGGAGATGCTGCCGATGCGCATGAGGGAGCGGGAGGTGAGGGGGCGGGAGGTGGTGGTGTCGGCGAAGCCGAGGGCGGCGGTGCAGGTGAGGGAGCCGTTGAGAGAGTAAGCGAACTGGAGGCCGGCGAGGGAGTAATCGGTGCGAATGCCGCGGAGGGCGTCCTGGACGGTGGTGGGGCAGTTCTCGAAAGTGGCGGGAGCCTGGGCGAGGAGGGTGAGGAGGAGGAGGGTGGTGGGCATGGTGAGGAGAAATTAGCTTGTATTATGTCGCAGGCGTTGGAAATGAAAAAGCCGGACATGGCGCGTGGGCACCATGTCCGGCGGTAGAGGTTACAACTTAGGGCTACTTTTGAGCTTCGACCGTGCGGGCCGAGCGCGTCTGGCGCTGGCCGTCGGGTGAAACGTAGAGCAGCTCAAGGGCGGGGCTGGAATCGGCTGTCCAGAGAACAGACCAGATGCCATCTCCCGTGTGGAGCAGGCTGAGGGCGGGGCCCTTCTCGGTGAGCAGGGAGACCGAGCCCTTGGTGAGCGGCAGACCGCAGCCGTTGGTGATGAGCGCCTGCACCTGGGTGGAAACACCCTGAGTGAGGGCCGCGCCGCGGGCGGGGGCGAGCCAGGTGATGGTGGGCGTGGGCTCGCAGTTGGACTGCGGCGTGAGCCAGACGGCGTCGATCACCGCGGGGGCGCCATCGCCGAAGCTGACGAAGACGCTCTGGGTGGCGTTGAATGCCGCGGCGGTGATGGAGATGGATTGCGATTCACCGGCCGACAACTGACCCGACTCGCGGCTCGTGGTGAGAGCCGCATCGGAGGTGCGGATGGTGAAGGGCAGCGGCGTTGTGCCGGGATTGGTCAGCTTGAATGTCGCGCCCGTCTGATTGGGTTTGAACACGAAAGCCGACTGATCGACGGTGGGCCGGGATTGCAGGGTGATGGGTGTGTCCGGGGCGAAGAAGTAAAGTACCGTGGCCTCAATCGTAGCGGCGGGACGACCGTCTTCGAGGTAAATCGTAACGATCGCCTTGTTGATCCCTTCCTGAAGCTTGGACCCATCCGCCTTGAGGTCGAGAGGCGCCAGAGGATTGAGCGTGCCTTCGGACGGAGTGACGCTGAGCCACGGGGAATCGATGGTGGTGGCGTAGCGACGGGCACCGCTTTGTGTGCTGAGCCAGATGCGCTCCGCCGCGGTGTGTGTCGGTTCGCTGATGCCCCAGAAGAAAACCGAGGTGGCCGTCAGAGCGATGGGGGCGACATCACTGGTCGGGATGGTCATCCTGGTGACTTCGCCGGTCAAGAGATTGCGGATGACCAGGCTGGTGTCGAGCGCCAAAGTGGCACCTGACGAACCACGACCGATGGAGAGGCCGAAGGTTTCGGGGGCATTGATCGTACCCGCCGCGGGGAACAGCCTGTAGCTGGACGCACCAGGGCCCTCGAGAGCGGCCTCGAAGGGGACGATCATCCCCTTCGAGCGCAGGGTGACCGTATGGCCACCGTCACCATTGGAGGTGTACTCGGCCGTGATGGTGGCGTCGGTGGAGCGGAAGACATTGAGATTGACCGTGAGCCGCTGCGGGGCAAGGCCCTGAGCGGTGAAGACGAGGTCGGCGGTGTAATCGCCGGTCTCCATGTCGGCGGGGGATTCGGCCCAGACATCGATGGCGCCCGGTGTGGCGGAGGATTGGTGCGAGAGCTTGAGCCAGGGCGCGCCGCCAGTGATCTGAACGGTGAAGCCGGCCGGATTGGCATCGAGCTTGACGGTGCGGCTGGTGCTCGTCTGGCCAGGCTGGAGCTGGAAGTCGAGTTTGCTCGTGGAAAGCGTGAAGCCGTTTGAGACGAGCACGCGGTAGGCACGATCGGTGGAGGAGCCCACCGCATCGGTGGCGCGTAGCGTGAATGCGAAGGCGCCAGTGGCGGTGGGAGTGCCAGTGAGGCTACCCGCGGTGATCGCAAGGCCCGTTGGCAGGGAACCGCTCGCGAGTGACCAGGCGTAGGGCTGCGTGCCATTTTGCGCGGTGAGCGGAATGGCGACCGATTCGTTGATCGCGAGGACAGAGGCAACCGAGGTGGTGATCTCGATGGGGGTGAGCACCGGCAAGCTAACGAAGCGCTGGACGCGCGAGACGTTGGCGTCGGTGGCCTCAAGAGTGAACTCGAGAGTGCCGGCCTGAGCGGGGATGCCGGTGATCTGGCCGGTGGCGGAATTGAGAGTCAAGCCCGCGGGCAGGGAGGAGCCGAGAAGCTTGACGAGCAGCGGCGGCGTACCGCCGGAGAGGGTGGGCGTCCAGGTGAAGGGACGGCCGACATAAGCGGGTTGCGTTGGAGGCACGGTGAACTGGAGAGCAGCATTGACGACGAGGGTAAAGCTGGCGTCAGCGCTTTCGCCATCGGAAGTGGTGGCCGTGAAGCCGAGCGTATAAGTGCCCGGAGTGGTGGGCGTGCCGGAAAGGCCACGGCCAGTGAAACTGAGGCCGGGCGGGGGGACGGCATTGCCAGTAGAGAAGTTAACCGTAGCGGCTGAAGTATCCGCGCCAAACAGCACGTCAAATGGTGAGCCGACCGTACCGATCAGAGTTGTGCCGCTGGGGCCCAGCACCATGGCGCGGCGCACGGAAACGCTGAAGTTGCGCGTGTCCTGCGAGCCGACACTGTCGGTGAGGCGAACACTGAAAGAGTAAGTGCCCGGGCTCGAGAAGAGACCGGAGATGGCGCCACTTGAGGAGAGCGCGAGGCCAGGCGGCAGAGAGCCAGCAGTGATCTGGAAGGTAAAGGGCGCGGTGCCGCCGGCCGCGGTGAGCGGTAGCGAAACGAGACGTCCTACCCAGCCGTCGCTGAGGGAATCGCCAATGATCGTCGAGGGCGGATTGACCAACTGGGAGAGCGGCTGCTCTGCGAAGGCGCCGGTGGAGTCGGTGGCCCGGATGGTGAAGCTAAAGTTGCCAGCGGTGCTGAATGTGCCCGCGAGGGAATTGGAAGAAAGCGAGATACCGCCGGGGAGCGTACCCGCGGAGACGGAGAGAGTGAGCGAACCGGTGCCACCAGAGGTGGTGATGGTGCGGCTGAGCGCAACGCCGACGCTCGAAGTGGTGAGGCCGGGGATCTGGATCGTGACAGCGGGATTGACGGTCCAGCTAAAGGCCTGGGAGCCGGAGACGGAGCTCAAGCCAGTGGCCGAGACGGTGAAGTTGTAAGTTCCGGCGGTGGTAGCCGTGCCGGAGACGACGCCGCCGGGCGACAGACTGAGGCCAGGCGGGAGGCTACCCGCCGAGATGGAGTAGGTGAAGGGACCGCCGAGGCCGCCGCTGGCCTGGAAAGACCCGGACTGGGGGCCGCTGACAGTGATGGGGCTGAGGCCGGAAGAGGAAATGGTGAGGCCGGGGATGACGGTGATTGACGCGCTGCCGGATGCGGTGGCGCCGTTGGCATCCATGAGTGAGACGTTGAAGTTGGTAGTGCCCTGTGTGACCGGAGTGCCAGTGATCGAGCCGCTCGAAGAGAGAGAAAGCCCCGTCGGGAGCGGAGTGGTGGCGGTGAACGTGAATGGGGCGCGACCGCCATTAGCGACAAGAGTATGGCTATAGCTGGCGCCGATGATGCCGTTGGGCGGATTGTTGGACGAGAAGCTGAGCGCCGCGGATCCACGCACAGTAACCGATTGGGAACTGGAGCTGCCATTGGCGTCGGTGGCGGTGAAAGTCAGCGTCGTGTTTACGGCATTGTTTACGATTGCGGAAAAGGTTCCAGTTGAGGAATTGAAGGTGGGGGAACTGAATGAAGGCGAGATTGACCAGGTGATTGGACTGGTGCCGCCAGTGGCGCTGGGATTGATGGTGGCAGTTTGGCCGACCGTTCGGTAAACATCAGACATCGGGTTGACAGCGACCGCGGGATTGACGGTGATGGAATAGGACCTAGTGCCTGTCTGGCTGGCGCTGTCGGTAACGGTAATGGTGAAGTTCTGGGTTCCGACGGAGAGTGGAGTGCCGGAAATGGCGCCGGTGCTCGTTGACAAGAGCAAGCCGGCAGGAAGAGAGCCACCGGTTACAGCATAAGTGTAGGGAGAAGTGCCGCCGCTGGCGGAAACGGAAGTGCTGTAAGGCCGATCGATCGTTGCACCAGAGAATGTTTGGCTGGCAAGGGAAGGAGGGCCAATGATATTGAAAGAGATTGTGAGGGTGGCAGAGCCTGTTTTGCCTGCCTGGGTGACTGTGACAACAACGTCGCCAGTAAATGAAGTGCTGGGAGTTCCAGACACATAGATTCCCCATAAGCCACCGGGAAAAGGGCCGTTCTCGTACAACTGGATCCCAGATGGAAGGCCAGGGGCACTGATAGTCCAACTGGTAATCAAGGGATGGTCGATCCCAGTGATCCATGCTCCAGACCCAGTGCCGATGGGCGTGCCTACAGAACCGTTTATTGGAATCGAC
>CAZBTA010000242.1:0-7497 GCA_964494515.1 uncultured Bryobacter sp. | reverse complement strand
TCCCGTGGGGCCGCGGGCGGGGCGGGAGACGCTGATGCGCAGGGTGATGCTCGATCTGACGGGGTTGCCGCCGACGATTGAGGAACTCGACAGCAACTTGAGCTATGCGCAGGTGGTGGAGCGGGCGCTGGCTTCGCCGCGCTATGCCGAGAGGATGGCGGCGAAGTGGCTTGATGCGGCGCGGTATGCCGATACGAATGGCTATCAGACGGATGGGGAACGGGTGATGTGGCGGTGGCGGGATTGGGTGATTGAGGCGTTTCGGAAGAATATGCCGTTTGACCAGTTTGTGGTGGAGCAGATGGCGGGTGATCTGCTGCCGGGGGCGACGCTGGAGCAGAAGATTGCGACAGGGTTCCAGCGGAATCACCGGGGCAATGGCGAGGGCGGCATTGTCGAGGCGGAGTTTGTGGTGGAGTATGCCGTGGACCGCGTGGAGACGATGGCGACGGTGATGCTGGGGTCGACGATCGGGTGTGCGCGGTGCCACAACCACAAGTACGACCCGTTTACGCAGAAGGAGTTTTACCAACTGATGGCTTACTTCGATCACATTGGGGATCGGGGGAGGTATTGGAAGTTTGGGAATACGCCGCCGTGGGTGAGCGCGCCGACGGCGGAGCAGGCAGCGCGGCTCGAGAAGCTCGATGCGGCGATTGCGGTGGCGGAGAAGAAGCTGAAGCCGGGGGTGGCGAAGGGGCCGCTCGACTGGAAGCCGGTGCTCGATCGCAAGGCGGTGAGCGAGGCGGCGCCGAGCTACACGGAGGGGTTTACGATCGCGGCGCGGATGGAGATGGGGCCGGGGGATGTGTTTCGCAAGGCGGCTGAGGGGGAGGACCCGGCGGGCGTGAGGTTGTTTGTGCGCGATGGGCACATTGCGGTGGAGCTGGTGGCGCGGTGGCTTGATGATGCGATACGGGTGGAGAGCGAGCGGAAGTTTGGCGCCGGGGAGAAGCATCATGTGGCGTTTACGTATGCGGGGACGAAGACGGCGGCGGGGCTGAAGCTGTATGTGGATGGGCGCGAGGAGAAGTACCGGGTGAACCTCGATGACCTGAACCAGGACTTTACGGTGAAAGACGCGGTGAAGACGGGGCGGTGGCCGGTGGAGTATTTTGCGCGGGCGCTGGAGCCGGTGGAGGTGAGTTTTCTGGCCGGAACGGCGGCGGGGGATGAGGCGCGGCGGCGGCAGTGGCTTGAGACCGCGGGCAAGCGGGAGTGGGGGGAGCTCGTAAGGTTGCGGCGGGAGCGCGAGGCGCTGGTGCGAGAGGTGCCGACGGTGATGGTGATGCAGGAGGTGGCCCAGCGGCCGCCGACGCATCTGCTGTTGCGTGGGGCTTATGACCGGCCGGGCGAGGTGGTGGAGCGGGGGCTGCCGGCGGTGTTTGGCGGGGCGCGGCCGAAGGACCGGTTGGAGCTGGCGCGGTGGATGGTGTCGCGGGAGAATCCGTTGCTGGCAAGGGTGACCGTGAACCGGGTGTGGCAGATGTTGTTTGGGACGGGGCTGGTGAAGACGGTGGAGGATTTTGGCTCGCAGGGGGAATGGCCGGCGCAGCAGGAGTTGCTGGACTGGTTGGCGGTGGAGCTGATGGAGAATGGGTGGGACCTGAAGGCGCTGATCCGGACGATTGTGATGTCGGAGACGTATCAGCAGAAGGCGGCGCCGAGGCTGCGGCTGGATGCGGGGCAGATACGGGATCAGGCGTTGTATGTGGCGGGGCTGCTGGTGGAGAAGGTGGGTGGGCCGTCGGTGAAGCCGTATCAGCCGGCGGGGTTGTGGAAGGAGCTGTCGGGCGGGGCGGATTATGTGACGGACAAGGGCGAGGGGTTGTACCGGAGGAGCCTGTATACGTATTGGAAGAGGACTTCCCCGCCCCCGGCGATGGCGAACTTTGACGCGGCGGCACGCGAGATGTGCACGGTGCGCGAGACGCGGACGAATACGCCGCTGCAGGCGCTGAACCTGATGAATGATGTGACGTTTCTCGAGGCGGCGCGGAAGCTGGCGGAGCGGTTGATGGTGAGTGGGGGTGGGGTGGAGATGGGGTTCCGGATGGTGACGGGACGGAGGCCGGATGAGAAGGAGAAGGTGGTGCTCAAGGAGGCGTTGGAGGCGCAGCGGGCAAGGTATGCGAATGATGAGGCAGCGGCGCGGAGCCTGCTGGCGCATGGGGACAGCCAGAGGGATGGGCGGCTGGATGCGCGGGAGCTGGCGGCGATGACGATGGTGGCGAGCCTGTTGTTGAATCTGGATGAAGGGATCACGCGGGAATGACGAGACGGAGTTTTCTGGGTACGGCGGCGATGCTGGCCGCGCAGCCGACAGCGAAGGCCAAGCGGGTGATCTATCTGTTTCAGAGCGGGGCGCCGTCGCAGCTGGAGACGTTTGACTACAAGCCGGCGCTGGAGCGGATGGTGGGGCAGGAGTTGCCGGATAGCGTGAGGCAGGGGCAGCGGCTGACGGGGATGACGGCGACGCAGACGAGTTTTCCGATGGCGGCGTCGAAGTATCGCTTTGCGCGGCATGGGCAGAGCGGGGCGTGGGTGAGCGAGTTGATGCCCCATGTGGCGAAGAGCGTGGACCGGCTGTGCTTTATCAAGTCGATGCATACGGAGGCGATCAATCATGATCCGGCGGTGACGTTCTTTCAGACGGGGTTTCAGCTGGCGGGGCGGCCTTCGATCGGGTCGTGGCTTGCGTATGGGTTGGGGTCGGAGAATCAGGATCTGCCGGCGTTTGTGGTGATGATCTCGCAGGGGACGGGGAACATTGCGGATCAGCCGCTGTATGACCGGTTGTGGGGCAGTGGGTTCTTGCCGACGAAGTATCAGGGGGTGAAGTTCCGATCGGGTGGGGAGCCGGTGTTGTATCTGAAGAACCCGGAGGGCGTGGATGCGGCGGGGCGACGGCGGTATCTCGATGACCTGCGGCGGATGAATGAGCTGCGGATGGAGCAGACGGGGGATGCGGAGACGGCGACGCGGATGGCGCAGTATGAGATGGCGTTCCGGATGCAGACGTCGGTGCCGGAGCTGACGGATTTGAGCAAGGAGCCGGAGTCGACGTTTGAGCGGTATGGGCCGGAGGCGAGAGTGCCGGGGAGTTATGCGTCGAACTGCATCATGGCGAGGAGGCTGGCGGAGCGGGGTGTGCGGTGTATCCAGTTGTTTCACCGGGGGTGGGACCAGCACAATCACCTGCCGGCGCAAATTGCGAACCAGTGTCGGGATGTGGACCAACCGACGGGGGCGTTGATTGAGGATCTGGCGGAGAGGGGGATGCTGGAGGATACGTTGGTGGTGTGGGGTGGGGAGTTTGGCAGGACGGTGTATTCGCAGGGGCGGCTGACGAAGGATGATTATGGGCGGGACCATCATCCGAGGTGCTTTACGGTGTTTCTGGCCGGGGCGGGCGTGAAGGCGGGGACGACGTATGGGGAGACGGATGAGTTCAGCTACAACATCGTGAAGGACCCGGTGGATGTGCATGATCTGCATGCGACGATCCTGCACCTGATGGGGGTGGACCACACGAAGCTGACGTACAAGTATCAGGGCCGGCACTTCCGGCTAACGGATGTGCATGGACGGGTGGTGCGAGGGGTGTTGGCGGGCTGAGAAATTCAAACAGGAGACAAGACGATGAAGAAACTGATGATTGCCCTATGCTTGATGACTATGAGCATGAGCGCACAACTGGCGACGAAGAAGGCGATGACGCTGGAGGTGGCCAAGAAGATTGCCGCCGCGGCGGAGGCCGAGGCGAAGAAGAATGGCTGGAACGTGGTGATCAGCGTGGTGGACGACGGGGCAAACCTGATGTACCTGGAGCGAATGGATGGCACACAGGTGGGGAGCGTTGAGATCTCGCAGATGAAGGCGCGGACGGCGATCAAGATGAAGCGGCCGACGAAGTTGCTGGAGGATGCGATTGCGGGTGGGCGGACGGCGATGGTGAAACTCCCGGATGTACTAGGGATTGAGGGGGGATTGCCGCTGGTGGTGGAAGGGCAGTTTGTGGGAGCGATTGGGGTGAGCGGGGTGACGTCGGTGCAGGACGGGCAGATCGCGGCGGCGGGGGTGAAGGCGCTGGAGGGGGTCAAGTAGTTGAAAACGAAGGGCTCGTCAGGGTATGACGAGCCCAGTAACTTGACCAACGAAACGAAAGGAAAGGAAGACTAGGCCGAGAGGCCCTCGCTCCAGCGAAGGAGTGCGTTGAGGACGTCTTGCCAGAAATTCTTCATCTATATGGAGTATAGGGTGATTCCGGTGGCGCCGTCAAGAGGAAAATCTCTAGTTTCCTCTAGGCAATGTCTAGTTTAGCCATTGGCGGCCGGTGGACTGGCCGTGTTCGGCAAGCCAGGACTGGACGGCCCAGGCGATGTCGTTGTTGGTGGAGCGGGCCATGGTCTCGAGGACGGGGCGGAGGAGATCGATGTTTTCGGGGATGGAAGTGGCGGTGAGGAGGGCGAGATCTTCGCGGCCCATTTCGATCAGCTCTTCGATGGCGGCGCCGTCGGAGGAGAACAATTCCTGGGCGTAGAACTCGAGGGCCTGGGCTTCGGGCCAGTCGGGTTCGCGGCCGGAGGAGCGAAGGGTATCGAGGAACCAGCGGCGGATGTCGAAGGAGCCGAGGAGGTCTGACCAGTCTTCGACGCCCCAGTCGGCGCCTTCGAGGAAGGGGCCGGCGATGCCGGCATTACGGGATTCGTGGCGGGCGATTTCGGTGAGAAGATCGGCGAGAGAAGGGGTGTCAATGCGTTCGCGGAGGCCGGTGTGGAGGCGACCAAGGCACTTGGCGGCGGAGGCGCGGACGAGGGAGCTCGAGTGTTCGAGGAAGTGATAGTAGGGGCCGGAGGCGGCGGGCCAGGTGGCGGCGCGCCAGCGTTCATCGGGCCACCAGAACATATTGGTCTCTTCGTCCATGAGGGAGACGGCTAGTTCGAGGGAGGCCATGTCGATGTCGCCTTTGAGGCGACCCTGGCGGAGGAGCCAGTAGATGGGGGCCTGAGCGGGGCTGCCCTGGCGGCGGGGCTGGGCGCGGAGGATGGCCCAGCAGAAGGAGCAGACGCGATCGTCGGACTGGGTGGAAAGCCAGGTGACGTAGAAGCCGATGAGGTCTTTGAGTTCGTCTTCGGAGATGGGGTCGGCGGTGAAGGGCCAGCAATCGGTGAGACCGATGACGACCTGGCGGCCGGAGCCGTAGCGGAGGAGGGAGCTTTCGTTGAAGGGGAGCCAGGCGTAGGTCTCGCTGGCGAGGCGGGCGAGGGCGCCGATGGAATCCTTCCAGTCGGCGGGGTCCATACCGGCGTAAAACTGACACGAGGCAGCGAACTCGGCGAACTCGTTGGCGGTGGCGTGGCGGCCGATGAGACCTTCGACGGCGCGACGCAGGGAACCTTCAATCATCCTATCCACCCTATCGCAAGCAGTGTAGGAGTGGAACATGGTATGCTGATATTCGGCTATCTGCGGCTTCGTCTACTTAGTTTCCCACCTCTGTGTTCCTGGCTGCCTTTATCCTTGACTATTTTCGAAAAGCACCAGGAGGTCAATCCATGACCAACTTATATGTAGGAAACCTGAGTTTCCATACGACTGAAGACCAATTGCTGTCTGTGTTCCAGGAATTCGGCGCCGTTGAGCGCGTGAACGTGGTGACGGACCGGATGACGGGTCAGCCGCGCGGTTTTGCGTTCGTCGAAATGACGAATCGTGAAGAAGCCGAGCGCGCGATCACGTCGCTGGACGGCCGCGAACTGGATGGGCGCAATCTGAGCGTGAACGAAGCGCGTCCGAAGACGGATCGTCCGGGCGGCGGTCGTCCGGGCGGTGGTCGCCCGGGTGGCGGCGGCGGACGTGGCAACGGCGGCGGTGGTTTCCGCAGGAATCGTTACTAAACCGAATGAACTTTACTGAACTCCCTTTATCCGAGGTGTTGCAGCGGAATCTCGCAGCGAATCGCCTCATTCAACCGACTCCGGTGCAGGAGCAGGCGATTCCGCCGGCGCTTGCCGGGTCGAACGTGGTTGCCACGGCCCAGACGGGAACTGGCAAGACACTGGCGTTTCTGCTGCCGATCCTCGAGACTCTCTCGAAGAATCCGGTAAAGGGGACGCAAGCAGTAATTCTGACGCCGACGCGTGAGTTGGCGATCCAGATCCAGGAAGCTTTCCAGAAGCTCAGCAAGGACACGGGGCTGCGCGCCACCGTTGTTGTGGGTGGGCTGAACGAAAGCAAGCAATTGTTCGAGATCCAGCGTGGCAGCCAGGTTCTGGTTTGCACGCCGGGCAGACTGCAGGACTTTATCAACCGCAAGCTGGTGAAGCTGAGCGGGGTGAAGTTTCTGGTGCTGGACGAAGCAGACCGCATGTTGGACATGGGTTTTCTTCCGAGCATCGAGCAGATTCTCGAAAAGATTCCGGCCGAGCGGCAGACGCTGTTTTTCTCGGCAACGATTGACAAGACGATCCAGCCGCTGATTCAGAAGCATGTACCGAATCCGGTGCGTGTGGAGATCGGCGCTGTGACCAAGCCGGGTGCGGACATTGATCTGCATCTGTACGAAATCGAGCAGCACCGCAAGCTTGGCTTGCTGCGGCACCTGTTGAATGAACAGCAGGGATCGTTCCTGGTGTTTGCGCGCACGAAGCACTCGACCGACCGGTTGGCCAAGAAGTTGGCACGGACGGGGGTGAAGACGGCGGCAATTCACGGGGATCGTACGCAGAGTCAGCGGCGGCAGGCGCTTGAAGGGTTCCGTGATGGGTATTACCGGGTGTTGGTGGCGACAGACGTTGCCGCGCGCGGTATCCATGTGGACTCGATCGAGCATGTGGTGAATTTTGATTTGCCGCAGGCGCCGGAGGACTTTGTGCACCGGGTGGGCCGTACGGGCCGCGCGGGGCAGAAAGGTCGGGCTTCGACGTTTGCGACTCGTCAGGAACGTGGCGCTGTTCGTCAGATCGAACGGGCAATTCGCACCCAGATTGCTTCACAGCAGGTTCCGATGAATCTGCCTGAGGATCCGGTGGATGGGCCGGTTCCCGTGGAGATGATGGAAGAGCGGAGAACGCCGGTGCGTTCGCCTGAGGCGGTGAAGAAGGCTGCGAAGAAGTTTGCTCCCAAACCGAAGCACAGCTTTATCAAGGCCAAGAAGGTGAATGCGAAGTTCAAGGCGGGTAAGCCGCCGAAGCGCAAAACAGCTTACGCTTAAGCGAGAGGGCGGAACCTGCGGGTTCCGCCCTTTTGGTTTTTGGGGGACAATTTGGGGATGGTGAATGAGATCGAGCCGGTGGTGAAGATGCTCGAAGAGCTGGCGGCGAATGAGAAGGAATACTCGCCAGGAATGGAGCGGGTGATCGAGGGGATATCGCGGTTGGTGGAGCAGTACGAGAACGAGATTGAGCCGGACCCGGAAGTATCAACAGCGGAGGTTCTCCAGTTCTTGATGGAGCAGCGAGGGCTCACAGAGGAGGCACTCTTGAAGTCCCAGGC
>CAZBTA010000241.1:0-7559 GCA_964494515.1 uncultured Bryobacter sp. | reverse complement strand
CTGCTGTGGAAGGGCCGCAAGAACGCCTTCGGCGCCGTAGGCCGCCTCAGCCCGTTCTACTACGTGCAGGATGGCGTGGTGCCGCGTACGCGCATTACCGACACGCTGCTTGAGATCTATCGCATCGGTGAAAAGTACGGCTTGAAGATCTCCAATATCTTCCACGCCGGTGATGGCAACATGCATCCCATCATCCTGTTTGATGCCCGTGTTCCCGGCCAGTTGCGTGCGGCCCAGCTTGCGGGCGAGGAGATTCTCGCCTATTGCATTTCTGTCGGCGGTTCGATCACTGGCGAACATGGCGTAGGCATGGAAAAGATGGAACTCATGAGCCAGCAGTTCAGCGAAGACACGCTCGAGACGATCAAGGATTTCAAGAATCTTTTCGATCCCCAATGCCGCCTCAACCCCGGCAAGCTGCTACCACTGGGCAAGTGCTGTGGGGAGATCCATCAACCCGCCAACACCGAATACTAGCTGCTGCGTTGCGATATCTTCAGGGGAACCCCATGAAGCGTCGCGAATTTCTCACCGTCCTTGCCGCTGCCCCCGCTGCTCTCGCCGAGGATCGTATCCGGCTGATCATCATTGGCGATGACATCGGCGCAGTGCACGCCATTGGCGAAGGCACCATCGAGGCTTATCGCAATGGCATCATGCGATCCGCCAATCTGATTGTGCCCGGGCCATGGCTCACGGAAGCAGTGGAACAGCTCAACGCCAATCCCGGCCTTGATGTCGGCATCCACCTCGCGCTTACCGCCGAGTGGGACAGCGTAAAGTGGCGACCCCTTACCGCCATGCCAAGCCTTGTCGATGCGAACGGGTTCTTTCCGCCACGCACCGCCGATGTCACCCGGCCCACGGTCAAGCTCAGCGAGATCGAGGCCGAGATCCGCGCCCAGATCGAGATGGGGAAACGCCTTGTCCCTCGCGCCAGCTGGCTTTCATCGCATATGGGCTCGGCCGTCGCCACACCTGCCTTGCGTGAGCTGTCGCAGAAGTTGAGCCAGGAATACAAGCTGCCGTTTCAGGGGGACATCCCCAATGTGCAGCGCTTGAAGGTGCCATATTCTGGCACCTCCACCCGCGACGAGAAGGTCGCTGGCATGATCCGCCTGATCGAGGGCCTCACGCCCGGCATCCACTCCATGGTGGATCATCCGGCGACGGATACCGCCGAAATGCGCCGTGTTGGCCATGAGGGCAATCGAAACGTTGCGGAACAGCGTGCCGGGATCCTTTACGCGTGGACTCATCCGGATGTGAAGGCGGCCATTGCCCGCCGCAACATCGAGCTCACCAGTGTTGGCGCGTCGGTGAAACGGTAATGCAGCGGCTCATGGTTCTTGCGCTGTTCGCCGCTATCCTCTTTGCGCAACCGACACCACGCGAGGCGTTTGAGCGCTGGCTGACAACACAGGCCGAGAAGCTGTTTGATCTCCAGGATCGCAATCTCAGTGAACTCGATTCCCCTCAGGCCATCCGCCAGCGCCAGCAATGGATGCGCCAGTCAGCCCTCGAGCTGATTGGGGGATTGCCCGCGATTGAAACGCCTCTGAATGCGCGCGTGACCGGCGGCTTTCGCCGCAAAGGCTACCGGGTCGAAAACGTGATCTTTGAAAGCCAGCCCGGCTTTCGCGTTACCGCCAACCTGTATCTGCCCGATGGGCCGGGGCCGTTTCCAGCCGTACTGGGGGTGGCGGGGCATTCCAACAACGGCAAGGCATCAGCCACCTACCAGCGCGCGTGGCTCGGGTTTGTCGCGCAGGGCATCGCTGTGCTCGCCTATGATCCACCGGGACAAGGTGAGCGCCTCGAGTATCTGGATGCCGCAACGGGGCATTCGCGCGCCAGCATTGGGGTCGGAGAACATCAAATGGCCGGTGTACCAACACTTCTGGTTGGCCAATCCATCGCCAGACACTTTGTGCAAGACGGTCGTCGTGCTCTGGACTACCTGTTGACCCGTCGCGAGATCGACCCGAATCGCATCGGCGTGGCTGGCAACTCGGGTGGTGGTACACAAGCCGCCTACCTTGCCATGTTCGAACCACGTCTGGCGGCCGTGGTGTCCAGTTGCTACATGACCAGTTGGCGCGAGCTCTGGTCTGGCCCTGGCCCGCAGGATGCCGAACAACTTTGGCCGGGCATGATTGCAACGGGGCTTGATTTCTCGGCCTTCCCGCTGAGCTGGGCTCCCAAACCCTTTCTGATCGAAAGCGCCATTCGGGACTACTTTCCCATTGCCGGGGCAAGGCACACCCACCGCGTCGTAACGCGGATCTACGACTACCTTCGCAGTGCCGGTAATGCGGGCTTCTTTGAATTCGACGACACCCACGGCTGGTCACAACCGCGCCGCGAAGCGGCCGCGCGCTGGTTTGCCCGCCATCTGCAGGGCAGGGAAGTGGCGGGTACAGAAACGATTACCGCAACCGAAGAGGAGTCGCTGCTTTATGCGACGCCTACGGGGCAGCTTGCCACCTCGCTCGGATCACGAACCATGCGCGAGTTGGCGCTCGATCGCGCCAAAGAATTGGAAGCTGCCCGTCCGGCCTTGACGGCCGATGTGCTCCGCCGAACCCTGCAATTGCACCCGGCGGAACCCTCATTGCCGCTTGCGCAGCGTGAGGCCGGGCCGAGTACAGGCGACATCGTCCTGCTACTCGGGGTCCCCCTCGAAGATGCTGACAGCAGGGAATGGCAGGCGGCAGGCAAGCGTGTTGTCGAGCTCAATCCGCGAGGCACCGGGCCCTCTTACGGTAGCCAGGGCGCCAGCGGCTACCAGTTGGACTATCAGCTGGCGGCGCGAGCCTGGCTGTTGGGCCGCAGTCTGCTCGAAATGCAGACAGCCGACGTGCTTGCCGCAATTTCCCGATTCCGCGCCGCCAATCCCCAAGCCCGGATTACGATCCATGCCCGTGGGCGGCTGGGCCCCCTTGCCACGGTCGTGGCTGCGCTCGATGGCCGGCTGGACAGGGTGATTGTCGAGGCGTCGCTGCGCTCCTGGAAGTCGATGCTTGAGGCGCCGACGCAACAGGGTTGGGATGTATCGGTGGTTCCCGGCATATTGCGTACCGCGGATTTGCCCGAGATTCGCCAACTCATTCCTCCTGGCAAGTTCATCGAGCTAGCACCTGTCCACCCCAATGGCCTACCCATTCGAGGCAGTGGAGTAAGGCCTCGCGGGGAGGGCTGGTCACTGGCGCGCGCGATAGAAGCGTTGTAGTTGTACAAATACATTCGCATCCCACGCTTGCCTGTCGATATGACGGAGAGTGATTGGTAACGACTCTTCCTCGCCGATCGATCCGTTTCGGATCGCCGTCGATGCCTATGGCAACCCTGTTCATTACGATGTGCTCGCTGGCGTCGCAGTGAGTGGCCTGGTTGCGTTACGCAATCGCCTGCTGCAATTCTCTTCTTCACGCAAGGCTCCGTCGTTGCAAATCTGGCATGAGGGCGCCCAGCAGATTGCCAATGTTCGTCAGACGATGGACAAGTCGTTCCGCGAAATGGGCACGCATCTTGAGGCGCTCATTATGGCCAATCGGGATTGCATGGCCAAAGCGCGCGCGAGCGTTGCTGCGACACTCGGCACCAATCCGGATGGGACGCCGAGTTCAGAAAGCGTACTGGTTACAAGCGCCAGAGTGTGTTCCGAGGTTCTGCAGTTTGGTGAGGACGGTCATGAGGTTTCCGTGCAGATCCGTGAGGATCTTGACGAGTTGGAGCGTTTGTCCCGTCGAATTTTGAGGATCGAAACCGACATCCAGGATCAGATGCGACCGGCCGAAGTCGTGCAGGTGCTGCTGCGAATCGAGTGTGCTCGCCTCGACGAAGTGGCACGCGCCCCGCTGGAAGCCTTGAGCATCGAAATTGCCAGAACCTGTCAGAAAATGGCTGCCACCATGGAGGAAGAGTTCGCACTGGTGGAGCAAACCAACGAACGTGTCATGGGCATGATCGAGCACGTGCGGATGCTCGAGAATCGACAGCTCTTCGCCCGGCAGCGCCGTGAAGAACTCACCGCCGATATGCAATTGCTCCAAGCCGATGCCCAGGTGATGGCCGATCAAAACGAAATGTTGACCGCCATCTCTCGAGACCTCGATCGTGCGGTTTCGGGCGTTATGCAGGCCATGCAGTTTCAGGACATTGTCGGCCAGCGTTGGGATCACATCCAGCAGGGCATCGATACCATTGCCCGCACTCCGGCCTGGAATGACGAAGCCGCATTCCAATGCCTTCTGCAGCATGCCCAATTGGTTGAAGCAAACACGGAAATGGCCGAGGCTCTTGGCCGCATTGACGAATCCTTCAAGTCGGTACGCGCAGCCAGTACTCGTCTCGCCGACGAGCTGCAGTCCACCATGGGGGATGCGCGCCGTAAGGAAGTCCACGTCCGCATGCATGCCGTCCTCCACGAGGCGCTCGACATGATTCGCTCCAATGCTGATGAAATGCGCTCGGCTGACGCCATGATTGCTCCTCTCGTCGATGTCGCTGGAAAAATGGGCAACCATCTCGGCAACGTGTCACATGAGATGCGCATCATCGCTCTGAATGCCCAGATTCAGGCGGCCCGTTTCGGCTCCGGCACCGGTCTTGAGGTCCTTGCCGAGGGGCTCCGGCACATTGCCGATCAGGTTGGCAACTCTGGGCTGATGCTCGATGCTGATTCACGCATGATCGAACAACTTGCTGTCGATCTCCGCGGCTGTTTTGAGCGACTGCTGGCTGAGGCCGAAGCGCTCCGGAGATCGAGCGACGAGCGCATTCCCGACACAATCGACCGTCTGCTGGCGGAAGAAAACACGGGCCTCTTGCACCTGAAGGGCTCCATCGACGCCGTGCATCAAATTGAACGCATTCGTCAGTCGATGGAAAACTCGCTCTCCTCAACGCTTGTCCCGCTCGAACGATTGCAGGCTTTTGCCGATCGCTGCGACCAGTTTGTCGAGCGCCACAGCCGCAGCAACCTTGCCGTCACAGCCCAGATCCGCGAGCATCTGGTCTCGAGCGAATCCAGTCGCTATACGATGGAGGCGGAAAAAGCCGTTCTTCACAATCTCGCTAACGATCAAGTTGGATCAAAGCGTCAAGATACGACCCATAGCTCCTCCGGCGATATTGAGCTTTTCTAAGAAACTGAATCGATATTGCGCCCAGTTAAATCGTATTGATTACTGGTGAAAACCCACCCGTGCAATGCGTGTTTTCTGGGCTCCCCCATCAAAAACTTCTATAAACTTGCTGGAAACTCAGACTTCCCTCTCGTGACAGATGTGTTTATACTTCAACTCACGAGGGTCAAACTGGGCTATCACCCTACCCCTCCACGACCAGTTCTCAAGCCAGTAGTTCCCGCCAAGTAGCGACCCCGGCTCCCCAGCCCATAGAGCCAAACAATCCAATTGTTCAGGGGACTTTCATGAGAAATTTGCGACTGAGTCTTTCTCTCTCGCTTTTGGCCTTCCTGGCCTCGACCAGCGCGGCATGGGCACAAAGTGCCTATGGCAACCTCCGTGGTAGCGTTACCGATCAGGCCGGCGCGGCTGTTGCCAGCGCTAAAGTCACACTGTTAGAAGAATCCACCGGCGTTTCCCGTTCCGCGGTCACCAGCGGCGCGGGCGAATACGTCTTTGCCAACATCAATCCCAGCACCTACACCGTAATCGTGGAACAGGCTGGCTTCAAAAAGGTCGAACGCAAGGGCATCATTGTCGCCACGCAGTCGTTCGTCACCACCGACGTCAAGCTCGAGCTCGGCGACGTCACCCAATCCATCATGGTCAACGAAGAGTCGCCGCTGCTTGAAACCGCAACCGCCTCGCAAGGGCAGGTCGTGGATCGCCAGAAGCTGATCGATCTTCCCAACCTGGGTCGTAACCCCTTCATGATGAGCCGCCTCTCGCCCAACGTGGCCCAGGTCGGCAACCCCGCCTACAACCGTATGCAGGACCAGAGCGGTTCCTCGCAGATCACGATCAACGGTGGTCCGGTTCGCGGCAATAACTATCTCGTTGACGGTATTCCGATCACCGACTTCGCCAACCGCGCGGTCATCATCCCGTCGCTCGAAGCTGTCGAAGAAGTCAAGATCCAGTATTCGACCTACGACGCCGAAATGGGCCGCACCGGTGGTGGCATGTTCAATACGCTGCTCAAGAGCGGCGGCAACAACTATCACGGCGCGCTGATGGGCTACATCCGCGAGACCGACTGGATGGGCAACAACTTCTTCTCCAACCGCGCTGGCATTAAGCGTCAGGAACAGCCCAATCGCACCTACGCCGGCAGTTTCGGCGGCAAGGTTTGGATCCCCAAGATTTACGACGGCAAGAACCGCACCTTCTTCAACCTCGGCTTCGAGGGCTACCGCGACACGCAGGCCGCCACCCTCGACGCCTACACCCCCACCGCCGCTGAGCGTATCGGTGACTTCTCCGGTCGCCCCAACACGATCATCTATGACCCCGCCACGACCGTAGGCGGCATTCGCACACCGTTCCCGGGCAACATCATCCCGAGCAACCGTATCGATACGGTGGGCCGCAACATTGCCGCCACCTACGCTCAACCCGGTCGCACGGTAGGCGCTTATGGCGCGGCTAACGTCTCAGCCGCCAGCACGCTGCCGTCCAAGGCCGATCAGAAGTTCATCAAGCTCGACCACACGGTATTCTCCTGGTGGCGCGCCAGCCTGAGCTACATGAAGTACAACTCGTCGGAACCAGGTGAAAACAACTTCCGCAACGTCAGCTCGCCCTCCCAGTGGTTCCTGGATCGAATCGTCAACGCCACGGCATGGAACAACACGATTACTCCGAATGCCACCACCGTCATTAGCGTTCGCTATGGCTTCAACCGTTTCCCGAACATCGGTACGCAGACGAGCCAGAACTTCAACCTTGCTTCCCTCGGCTTCTCGCCCAACTTCATCCGTGACGTTTCGAGCCCCGTGTTCCCCAACGTCTCGATGAACAACGCCTACAGCCTCGGCACGAACAACAATTTCAACTTCGTCCACCACTCGAAGAACTTCGGCCTTCAGGTCTCCAAGTTCATCGGCAAGCACAGCATCAAGGCCGGCCTTGATATCCGCCGTCTGCATGTTGACGGTATCGACCTCGGCAACAGCGCTGGCGCCTTCACCTTCGATGGAACCTTCACCCGCTCCGGCGCCTCGAGCGGCACCGGCGGTGCTGATATCGCTGACATGCTGCTCGGTGCTCCCGCTGCCGCCACCGGCTACATCGGCACGAAGCTCTTCCAGTTTGCCGATTACAAGGGCCTCTTTGTGCAGGACGACTTCCGCCTGAGCAAGAACATCACCCTCAACCTCGGCATTCGCTGGGAGCGTGAATCTGGTCTGCAGGAAACCAACAACAACCTGATTACCACCTTCGATCCCACTGCCACCAATCCGATCCAGACCTCGAGCGGCTTCACTTCGCCCGGTGTATTCCGCTATGCCGGCGTCAATGGCGCCCCGACCCAGACGAGCAACTACAACATGAACAAGTTCTCGCCCCGCATCGGTGTGGCCTACC
>CAZBTA010000240.1:0-7608 GCA_964494515.1 uncultured Bryobacter sp. | reverse complement strand
CCTTCTCACACTCATCCACCGTCATCCCCACGCGCACCACCATCGCCTCCGGGTCCTCCGGCGCCGCCACGGCCATCTCGCCACTGGCCGCCGGCAGATGCGCCATCCGGATCAGCCCCTCCCCAGCCAGGATCACCGCCCTCTCCAGCACATTGCGCAGCTCACGAATGTTCCCCGGCCACGGCCGCCGCTTCAGCGCGAGCATCGCCGCCTCATCAAGGCCTACCACCTTCGTCCCGTGCCGCGTGTTCATCTGCTGGATCAAGGTCTCGGCCAGCAACGGCATATCGTCCAGCCTCTCGCGCAACGGCGCCAGCTCCAGCCGGAACACATTCAACCGGTAGAACAGATCCTCTCGGAACTTCCCCTCCTTGATCGCCTCCTCCAGCTTCCGGTTCGTCGCCGCGATCACGCGCACGTCCGCTTCCATCTCCGTCTTGCCGCCCAGCCGCCTCACGCGCCCATCCTCGAGCACGCGCAACAGCTTCGCCTGCGTACCCACCGGCATCTCACCAATCTCATCCAGCAACAACGTCCCCCGGTGCGCCAGCTCAAAGCACCCCGCCCTCCGCTCCAGCGCCCCCGTAAACGCCCCCTTCTCATGCCCAAACAGCTCGCTCTCCATCAGGCTCTCTGGCATCGCCGCACAGTTCAACGCCACAAACGGTTCCTTGGCCCGCTTGCTCAGACTATGGATCGCCCGCGCCACCACTTCCTTACCCGTCCCGCTCTCCCCGGTCACCAGCACACTCGCCTTCGTCGGCGCCACCTGCTGGATCAGGCTGAACAACTCCTGCATCACCGGCGTCTGCCCCACCAGCCCCGCCAGCCGCCCCTCAAATCCCAACTGCCGCTCGAGGATCACCTTGTCCTCGCTCAGCCGCCGCGACACCAGCGCCCGCTCAAGCAGCATCTTCAGCGCCTGCGTATCAATCGGCTTTTCGAGAAACCAGAACGCCCCCATCTCATGGATCGTATTCAGCGCGATCTCAAGGCTCCCAAACGCCGTCACCACGATCGCCTGCGGCGGGTTCTCCTGCTCACGCAGCCGCGCGAGCAGCCCCGGCCCATCAAGCACGGGCATCATCATGTCCGTCACGATCAATTGCGCCGGCCATTCCTCCAGCACATCCAGCGCCGCCTGCCCGTTCTCCGCGGTCTTCACTTCATAACCCCACGCCGAGATCAGGCTCGACAATCCCCGCCGCTGGTTCTCCTCGTCATCCACCACCAGCACTCGCGCGCTATAGGAACCGGTCAAACGTCACCCCCAAAAATGCCACACACATCTCATCCTCGGTCCCCTCGCCCCACTTCACCGTCTTCAGCGGATTGCTCGGGTTCCGCGGATTGTTCACCGAGTTATCGTAAGTACACCGCAGATTCAAAACCGATCCCGCCTCCATGCTCACCGGCTTCTCAAACACATAACTCCCCTGCCAGTTAAAGTCCCACTGGTCAATCTGGATCAGCATCTCGCGGCTCGATCCCCGCTGCTTTTCCACCTCGATCTTCTTGCCCAGCAGATGCATATGCGGAAACGCGCTGATCACCTTCATCTCGAGCCCCGGCAACACCGGAAAACTCGTCCCCGCCACATGATTCGCATCCCCCGCCGGAATATTCAGCCGCGTCTGGATCACCGGCAGATACAGCATCTGTTTCTCGAGCTTGTCCCGCATGAAGTAAATGCCAATCGCTGTCTGGTCCTCGGCCGTCCGCGCGCTCGTATAGTAATGCACCTGCAAGACCACCTTCGCCGCCTTGCCCAGCTTCAGCCCCACGCCCGCCGGCAGAAAGTCCGGCCGCGCCCCCGGCGCCCAACCGCCCAGCGTATACCCGTTCACAATCAGCGATTCGAGGCTGCTGCCTCCCAGATCAAACCCCGGTCCGCCATAACAGTCATAGCCCGGCTCCGGATCGGCCGCATCCAGTTTCTCGGCATCACCGCTCGCATCCAGATACGCAATCACGTGATGCACAATCTTGCGGTTCCCCGGCAGCACATCAATCGCGCCCACATACTTGTCGGCGTCAATCCCCGTCGGGATCACAAAGCAGCGGTACACATCCTTGCCCCGCGCCGGCGTGTATCCCACCGGCATCTTCACCACCACATCCGGCTGGCCCAACACCCACTCGCCCCTCGCCTCCGGCTTCGGCGGCAGGTCTTCCTCGCGCCCCATCGGCGCCCCGGCCGCAATCCACGCCAGCAGGTCCGCCCGCTCTTCCGGCTTCAGCGCAAACGCCCCCTTAAACTTCCCATGGCTCTCCGTCGGCTTCCACGGCGGCATCGCCCCCTGATCGAGCACCCGCTTGATATCCGGCGCAAACGCCGCCGCTTCCTGATACGTCTGCAGCGACATCGGCCCGATGTCCCCCGGCCGGTGACACTGCTCACACCGCTCGGCGAGGATGCGCGACACTTCCTTCGTGTAGGTCACCTCGGCGCCCAACACCGCGGTTGTTATTCCACATAGCAATAGCCATCGCGACACACGCATCACCACCTCCGCTTGAGACTTCGCCCCACCCCCTGCTGTTACATCAGGTGTGGCTTTTCGTCCATTCTCTCACTGCCGGAATGTGCTCACATGGAGATGCCATGTCCACCACCGCCACTCCCACCGGCGAGCGTCAGCTCCTCATCACCCGCGGCTTTGCCGCCCCACCCGCCGCGGTATTCCATGCCCATTGCGACGCCACGCTCATCCGCCATTGGGTCCTCGGCCCTCCCGGCTGGGAGATGACCACCTGCATCCACAACGCCTCCCCCGGCGGCGCCATCGATCTCGCCTGGGTCCATCCCACCGACGGTGGCTTTCGCATGACAGGCCGCTTCCTCGAAGTCACCCCGCCCACCCGCCTCGTTCACATCGAGCAGATGCATCTCCCCGACCCCGCCCCCGAAACCCTCGTCGAAACCACCTTCACCTCCACCCCCGCCGGCACCAACCTCACCATGCTCATGACCTTCGCCGACGCCGCCACTCGCGACGCCATGCTGGCCAACGACATGGCCGCCGGCATGGAATCGAGCTACGCCCGCCTCGACCAGTTGCTCTAGGCCCGCCGCAGCAGCACAATCGCCTGCGCCTCGGCGCTCTTGCCCTCGCCCACCGGGCCCACCTTCTCGGCGGTCTTGAACTTCACCGACACATCCTCCACCTTCAGGCCCAGGTGCTTGGCAATGTGCTCGCGGATCGGCCCGCGATAATCCTTCAGCTTCGGCCGCTCGAGGATCACCGTCGTATCGAGGTTCACCACCTCATAGCCCCGCTCACGCACCAGCCCCAGCGCATGCACGAGAAACTGCATGCTCTCCGCACCCTTCCACCTCGGGTCCGTATCCGGAAAGTGCATCCCGATATCGCCCAGCGCCAGCGCCCCCAGCAGCGCGTCCGTAATCGCGTGCAGCAGAATGTCCGCGTCCGAGTGCCCGTCCAGCCCAAACTCGCTCTCGATCTTCACCCCGCCCAGCAGCATCGGCCGCCCCGCCGCAATGCGGTGCGAGTCCCATCCCAGTCCCGTCCGGTATTCGCTCATTACGCCTTGCCGCTTTCTTCGGCCCAGTAATGCCGCGCCAGGTCGAGATCGCTCGGCCGCGTGATCTTGATATTCCGCTCACTGCCCGGCACCACATGCACTTCAATCGCGTCCAGCCTCTCCACCAGGCTCGACTCGTCCGTCCCCACAAACTCATCCGCCTTCGCCTTGGCAAACGCTTCCTTCAGCAGCCCCGTGCGAAACACCTGCGGCGTCTGCGCCAGCACCAGCCGGTCGCGCGAGATCGTCGTCTGCACCTTCGCCAGATGCACCTGCTTCACCGTATCCACCGGCACAATGCCCACAATCGCCGCCCCGTGCTCGGCCGCGTCCTCGATCACCTTGCGGATCAATTCCTCGGTCGCAAACGGCCTCACCGCGTCATGCACCGCCACCAGGTCCACATCATCGGCCACCGTTGCCAGCGCATGCGCCACGCTCTCCTGCCGCGAGTCACCGCCCTCCACCAGCCGCACTGTCTTCGTCAGCGATGCTCCTTCGAGCATCCCCTTCACGTCTTCCATGTCCTCGGCCCGGCAGGCGATCACAATCTCCGCCACGCTCTCGATGCCGGCAAAACGCCGCAACGTATGCACCAGAATCGGCACCCCGTCCAGTTGCAAAAATTGCTTCTTCGCCGTCTTGCTCAGCCGCGTTCCGAGTCCGGCCGCGGGCAATATCACGCTTACTTTCATTTGGTTATGGCCAATTTAATTGTACTCACAGGTTCCTGTTGACAAAGGGCGAAGAAAGGGCGAATATAAGGGCATTCTCCCTATGCAACTCATCGGTATCGCGAAGGCGGCTCACAGTGCTCCGTTGCTTGAATCCAAGCGGCAGGTCTCCTACAGCCACCTCGCGACCGGTAAGTGGATCAACCGCGTCGCCGATTCCCGCCACTCCTTTGAGTGGTCCATCAATCCCTACCGCGGCTGCGAGATGGCCTGCCAGTATTGCTACGCCCGCTACACCCATGAGTTCATGGAACTGCGCGCGCCCGACGACTTCGAAAACCGCATCTTCGCCAAGGTCTGGAACGCCTCCGAGTTCCGCCGCGAGCTCTCGCGCATTCCCCTGCCCCAGGCCATTGCCCTTGGCACCGCCACCGATCCTTACCAGCACGCCGAGCGCCGCTACGAGCTCACCCGCCGCATCCTCGAGGTCTTCGCCACCACCAGTGGCCGCCGCCTCTGGATCACCACCAAGTCTGATCTGCCGGTCCGTGATCTCGGCCTGCTCCAGCAGGTCGCCCGCCGCCATGTGCTCTACATCAACTTCACCATCACTACGCTCGATCCCGATCTCGCCCGTGGCCTCGAGCCCCGCGCGCCCCGTCCCGATCTGCGCCTCGCCGCGCTGCAGGCGCTCACCTCGGCCGGCATCAAGTGCGGCGTCATTGCCTCGCCCATCATGCCCGGCATCAACGATGACGCCTCCGATCTCGAGCTCCTCGCCCTCCGCGCCAAGGCCGCCGGCGCCAGTTGGTTCGGGGGTGGCGTGCTCTTCCTCAAGAGCCCCACGCGCGAGGTCTTCTTCAACTACTTGCGGCAAAACCATCCCAGCCTCGAGCACCGTTACGATTTAACGTTTGCGGCCGCGGCCCGTCCCTCGCGCGACTACCATCAAAAGATCGAATCCCAATTCGAATCCATCCGCGCCTCCACCGGCCTCAGCCGCAAAGCCACGCCTTATCTGCCGCCCGATTGGGAACACGGCAACCAGCTCTCTCTCGCCCTCTAACCGAAAGGAAACTAACTCATGTCTAACCCCAACGAGAACCCCGTCGGCTTCGTCGAGATCCCGGTCACCAATCTCGAACGCGCCATCCACTTCTACAACGCCGTCTTCGGCTATGACTTCAAGGTCGAAGACATCGACGGCAACCGCATGGCCTTCTCGCCCTTCGATGAGGTCAAGCCCGGCGCCTGCTTCGCTCTCACTCAGGGCGAGATCTACGTCCCCACCCACCACGGCGCGGTCGTCTATCTGAACACGCTCGACATCGACTCGACACTCGCCCGCGCCACCGCCCAGGGCAGCAAGCAGCTCTATCCCAAAACCGCCATCGGCCCCCGCGGCTTTGTCGCCGAGTTTGAAGACTCCGAAGGCAACCGCATCGCCCTCTACCAACCCCCAGCCGCCGAATAGTTACCCTAAGCGCATGGTCAATCCGGCACTCAATCTCAAGCGCACCGCGATTGGCCATGCGCCGACCCACAGCAACCGCATCGGCCTCCACTACCGCCCCCGCTAGCCATGCTCCGCATCATTGCCATCAAGGGCTACCGTTCCATCCGCGAACTCATCCTGCCCCTCGACCAACTCACCCTCATCACCGGCCCCAACGGCAGCGGCAAGTCGAGCGTCTATCGCTCTCTGAAGTTACTCGCCGACGCCGCCCTCAACTCCGTTGCCAGCTCCCTCGCCAACGAAGGTGGCCTCCTCTCAATCCTCTGGGCCGGCCCCCGCAGGCGCGCTCGCGGCATCTACGACGACGGCTCAGGTTCCGGCGAGAAATACGTGACGCTCAGTCTAGGCTTCGCGGGCGACGACTACAGCTACAGCATCGACCTCGGCTACCCCGAATCCGGCTCGCGGCCCAGCCTCTTCTCACTCGACCCCATCATCAAGCGCGAGGCCATCTGGCATGGCCCTTTGTATCGCCGCGGCAGTGCGCTTGTCGAGCGGTCCAATGGTGTCGTCTCGGTCCAGGGGCAACCCCGCGAGGAGCCGCACATCCTGACGCAAAACCTCGACTCGACCGACAGCATGCTCGCCACCATCGCCGACCCCGAGCGCGCCCCCGAGATGATCACGGTTCGCGAATCCGTCCGCGGCTGGCGCTTCTACGACCACTTCCGCATCGACTCGGGCGCCCCCGCCCGCTCACCCCAAATCGGCACCTTCACCCCCGTCCTCCATCACGACGGCAGCAACCTCGCCGCCGCCTTGCAAACCATCATCGAGCTGGGCGATTCACAGGCGCTCCACGCCACCATCCACGACGCCTTCCCGGGCAGCAAACTCTCGATTGAGTCTGACAATGCCTGGTTCCGCATCCACCTCGAACAACCCGGCCTCCTGCGCCCTCTCACGGCTCCTGAGCTATCAGATGGCACGCTGCGCTATCTCCTTTGGACAGCCGCGCTACTGACGCCGCGCCCGCCCCAGCTCATGGTTCTCAACGAACCCGAAACCAGTCTCCACCCCGATCTCCTCCCCGCCCTCGCCCGCCTTATCCTCGCGGCGGCAAAGCACAACCAGATCATCGTCGTCACCCACTCCGCCGCCCTCATCGCGGCCATCACACCGTCACCACTCTGCAAACACCACAACCTCCAAAAGCAAGACGGCGAAACCTTCGTCGAAAGTACCGGTCTGATCGGCGTGCCCCCATGGCACTGGCCCAAGCGCTAATGCCACCCAATCAGTAAGCACCGTAAACTGAACTTAGACCCCCAAAATGGCGACTCTAACGATACGCAATCTCCCCGCCTCGCTGCATCGCGCCCTACGCGCCCGTGCGGCCCGCAACGGCCGCTCCACCGCGGCGGAGATCCGCCACATCCTCGAGCAAACCGTCCTCGCGCCCAACCGCCTCAAGCTCGGCACAGAGATCCTGCACATCCCAAACGAAGGCGGCCCCATGGGCAACCTCAAATTCCCCCGCCACCGCACCAGTATTCGCCCGGCAGCCCTCTGACAATCAGTCGCGCCACAATGCTCCGCACCATCGCCATCAAGGGCTACCGCTCCATCCGCGAACTCATCATTCCCCTCGACCAACTCACTCTCATCACCGGCCCCAACGGCAGCGGCAAATCAAGCGTCTACCGTTCCCTGCGGCTCCTCGCCGATGCCGCGCTCAACCAGGTCACCGCTTCCCTCGCCAATGAAGGCGGTCTCGCCTCTACCCTCTGGGCCGGCCTCCCCGTCATGACCCAGGGCGTCCGCGACGGCACACACAAGATCGAAGGGCCCGCCTCATTCAAGCCCATCTCTCTTAGCCTCGGCTTCGCCGCTGACGACTACAGCTACTCCATCGACCTCGGCTACCAGCCC
>CAZBTA010000239.1:0-7711 GCA_964494515.1 uncultured Bryobacter sp. | reverse complement strand
CACCCCCACTATTCCCACGAGATCCTCCGCCGCATCCCCGGCTTCGAGCAACTCAGTGAGATCGCCGCCAACCACCACGAGCGCCTCGACGGTCGCGGCTACTATCGCAACTACGACGCCTCGCGGCTATCCCTGTACGACCGCATCATCGCTGTCGCCGACGTCTACGATGCGCTCGCGGCCAAGCGCCCTTATCGCGACGCGCTCCCGCCCGAAACAGTCTTCTCCATCATGTCCAAGGACGCGCCGAACGCCCTCGATCCCGCCGTTCTCGAAGCGCTCATGTATTCCACCAATCAGCTCACCTCGCTCAGTGACCATCTCACCATTCAGGAACCTAAAGTTACCGCTTCACCACAATGCTCCGCCTAGCCTTCTTCTTCGCCTCATCTCTGGTTGCTCAGGATTTCTACTGGCTCACTACCAGTCCGCGCTCCATCGGCATGGGCGGCGTCTTCGCCCCCGGCGCCTCGAGCGTTGCCGATTCTCTCGCCGCCAACCCGGCCGGCCTCGGCGCCATCTCGCGCACCACCGTCGAGCTCAATCTCTCTTCCTTCTTCGCGCGCGGCCAGTTCTCCAACATCGCAAACAACAAATCCCCGATGACGCTCGCCCCCGCCGTCATGCCCTTCGGTGGCGTCGCCACCGCCATCGGCAATACCGGCCTGCGCCTCGGCTTCGGCATCGTGCCTGAGCTCACCGCCGTCTCACAGTGGAACTATACCGATGCCCCCGGCACCGCTGGTGTCATCTATGGCACCCAGAAGCAAAAGGCCGCCATCGTCGCCGCCCGCCTCGCCACATCCATCGCTTACAACTTCTCTTCCAACTTCATCGTCGGCTTCACCTATGGCCGCGTCTATAACTCCAACCAGTTAGTCACGCCTTACATCTTCCAGTCCCATCCCGCCCTCCGCGGCCTCAAGACCCTGCTCGATCTCAACACCGAGGGCTACGGCAACAACTATTCCATCGGCGTCATGGCGCGCCCCCGCCGCAACATGCAGCTCGGCTTCTCCTGGAAGTCCGCCACTACCATCAATTCCACCGGCCGCGCTGCGGGCAACGTCGGCCTCCAGTTGGCCGCTCTCGGCATCACCAACTTTGAGCCCGCTTTCCGCTACGACGCCGCCGTGCGCAACCGCCTGCCCCAATCGCTCCTGCTCCACTCGAGCCTCCAGCTCAACCCGCGCCTCCTCCTCGCCCTCCAGGGCTCCTGGGTCAACTGGCGCGATGCCTTCATCACCCTGCCAGTAGCCCTCACAAACGGCACCAACCGCGATCTCAACAGCCTGCTCAGCTCCACCGCCATCAACGACGGCATCCCGCTCGATTGGAACAATCGCTTCCAGGGCGCCATCGGCATCGAGTACTCCGTGCTCGAGAACACGCGCCTGCGCACGGGCTTTGCCACCGGCAACAATCCCGTCCCCTCTTCCACGCTTTCTCCGCTCACTGCCGCCATCGCGCGTCACCAGTGGACGGGCGGCCTCGGCTGGCGCAAGTCTCGTTATGGCCTCGATCTTGCCTACGCTTTCGGCTTCAATTCCACGGCCCGTGTCGGCCGCAGCGCCCTGCTCGCCGGTGAGTACGCTAACTCCACCATCCGCGTCGGCATTCAGTCATTAAGTCTCGGCTTTCAGATCTTCCTCTTCTAACTCGCGTTGTGATAGGATTTCCCCACTTAACGGGGATACATGCTAAAGTTCACCACGCTCTCTCTAGCCGCGTGCCTGGGCGCCCTTGCGCTCTTCTCACAGGAAACGCGCTCCACTCTTCTCGGCCGCGCTCTCGATTCACAGGGTGCCGTCGTCGCCGGCGTCAAGGTCACGGTCACCAATACCGACACCGGCGCGAGCCAATCCTTGACCACCAATCAGAACGGCTACTACGAAGCCAACCTCCTCCTGCCCGGCCCCTATCGCGTCTCAGCCGAGGCCAAGGGCTTCAAGAAATCCATCCGCACCGGCGTCATCCTGCCCGTCTCAAGCCGCATCGAAGTCGACCTCAATCTCGAGATCGGCCAGCTCTCCGAAACCGTCTCCGTCACCGCCGACGCCCCTCTGCTTGAGACCTCCTCCGTCTCCTCCGGCCGCGTCATCGACAACAAGACCGTCATGGAGCTCCCCATCATGGGCAACTCCGCCATGCTCCTCGTCAAGAACTCCCCCGGCATCCAGAGCTCCGGCGTCAACAACTATCTCGCCCTCCACTCCAATGCCGGCGGCTCCGACTACAGCGTCGGCGGCAACATCGGTGGCAACTCCTGGACGCTCGACGGCTCGCCCAATCAGGGCCCCGGCCGCCGCACCGCCTACCTGCCCTACACCGACGCCATCAGCGAGTTCAAGGTCGAAACCAACAACTACGACGCCTCCATCGGCCAGACCTCCGGCGCCGCCATCACCATGATTTCCAAGTCCGGCTCCAACGATTTCCACGGCACGGCCACCTGGCAACACTGGCAGCAACGCTGGCAGGGCACGCCCTTCTTCGTCAAGCAGACTTACTACCGCAACATCGCCGCCGCTGAAGCCGCCGGCAATACCGCCCGCGCCAATGAGCTCCGCAACACCGACAAACAGCCCACCGGCCGCTCCAACAACTGGGGTGCCTCCGGCGGCGGCCCTGTCGTCATCCCCAAGATCTTCAACGGCCGCAACAAGCTCTTCTGGTTCTTCACCTACAACGCCTTCAAGGACGTCAAGGTCGAAGACGCCTCCACCTTCAATCGCACCGTCCCCACGCTCAACGCCCGCGAAGGCATCTTCACCGACATGCTTTCGCTGCCCAACGCCAACCGCTTCGTCATCCACGACCCCATCACCATCGCGCGCGATCCCGCCCGCCCCAACAACTTCATCCGCCAGCCCTTCCCCAACAACGTGATCCCCAAGAGCCGCTTTGCCAACCCGGCCTTCGACAAGATCATGTCCCTCTACCCCAAGCCCAACAACACCATCCCCGGCCAGGACCCCACCAACAACTACCTCGCCAACCAAACCCCCTACAACTGGGATTACAAGGCCTATTCCAACCGCGTCGACTACAACATCAACGACCGCTGGCGCATGTACGGCCGCTGGTCCTGGAACAACTTCGGCCCCGAAGACCGCTCCGACTGGACCTACGAGACCGCCCGAGGCCTCAACCTGAACGGCCTCGTCCGCAACAACATCGGCGGCAACATCGACCTCGTCTACACCCGCACCGCCAACACCATCTTCAACTTCAATCTCGCCTCCAACCAGTTCAAAGAGGGCAACATCCAGCCCTTCGCCCGCACCTTCAAGCCCAGCGATCTCGGCCTGCCCGCCTATCTCGACCAGAAGGCTGGCGACGAAGCGTTGCTCCCCCTCATGAACCTCAATGGCTACTCGCAGATCAGCCCCGGCGGTCTTCCTACCTTCACCAAAACGCGCTCCATCAACGCCAAGTTCGAGCTCACCCACATCCGCGGTAAGCACACCATCCGCGCCGCCTTCGACAAGCGCAATTACTTCCGCACCGGTGGCGGCGGTGGCAACACCTCGGGCAACTTCACGTTCTCCGATACCTTCACCCGCCGCTACGATGACGGCTTCTTCCCCTCGGCCACGCTCGTTCACTCCATGGCCGCTTTCATCCTCGGCATCCCCAACGGCATCTCCATCGCCACCAACGACAACTACGCCACTCACACCCCCTACTGGGGCACCTTCATCCAGGATTCCTGGCGCCTCACCAAGCGGCTCACCATCAATCTCGGCGCCCGCATCGAATGGGAAGGCGGCGCCACCGAGCGCTACAACCGCTTCATCGGCGGCTTCGATCCCACGCTGTCCCTGCCCCTTTCCGATGCCGTTCAGGCCGCCTACGCCCGCAATCCCGTCGCCGAGCTCCCCGCCTCGCAGTTCAAAGTACTGGGCGGAGCTCTCTATCCCGGTACGGGCTCCAATCCCCGCTCCGGCTTCAAGAACGAAGTCATGTTCATGCCCCGCATCGGCGTCGCCTACATGCTCAACGACCGCACCGTCATCCGCGGCGGCTACGGCATGTTCTTCGACACCATCAACGTCATGAACTTCGCCCCCGATCAGACCGGTTACTCCCGCTCCACCTCCACCATCATCACCAACGACTTCGGCCAGACCTGGAACTTCCCCGCCAACGCCAACCCCGGCAACGGCAATTCCCCTCTGCGCGATCCCTTCCCCGTCCGCGCCGATGGCACGCGCTTTGACGTCCCCACCCGCGACGCCCTCGGCATCATGGCTCGCGCCGGCCGCAACTTCGACTTCACGCCCTTCTCCCTTCCCCATGCCCGCCAGCAACGCTGGAGCCTCGGCTTCCAGCGCCAGCTCGGCGCCACCATGCAGCTCAACGTCATGTACCAGGGCTCCTACTCTGATCGCGTCTCCCTCACCGGCGACAACGTCAGCCGTCGCCTCTCCGCCCTCCCTGGCAACTACTGGGCCGATGGCCTCACCCGCAATGACGCCATCGCCAACAACCTCAACGCCAACGTCCCCAACCCCTTCTTCATTGGCAACCTCGATCGCAGCAAGTTCGATCCCCTCGTCTGGCAGGACATGTCGAACAACGGTTTCTTCACCTCCAACATCATCCGCCGTCACCAGTTGATCCGGCCCTTCTCGCTCTACTCAGGCGGCAATGGCCTGCGCAACTTTGGCGACGGCGATTCCTACACCCGCGCCGACGAGTTGCAAGTCTCCTTCGACAAACGCTTCTCCAAGGGCTGGAATCTCAACTTCGGCTACACCGCCATGAAGCTCCGCGAAGCCGACTTCTTCATTAACGAGTTCGACGCCGAGCGCACCGAACGGCCCTCCAACGATGGCCGCCCCCACCGCATCGTCGCCAGCGCTATCTACGAACTCCCCTTCGGCAAGGGCCGCTCCTTCCTCAATCAGGCCCCCGCGCTGCTCAACCACCTCATCGGCGGCTGGCAGACCGCCGTCACCTACGAGTGGCAGCCCGGCCCCCTGCTCGACTGGGGCGGCAACGTCTTCTATCGCGGCTCCGACACAGCCAACATCGCCGACGTCAATCGCACCTTCGACACCTGGTTCAATACCGCCAACTTCGAGCGCAACTCCCTGCTTGGCCCCAATTCGTTCCACCGTCGCCAGTTCCCCACCCGCGTCCCCGGCATCCGCGCCGACATGACCAACCAGTGGAACGCCAACGTCTCCAAGTCCATCTCCATCTCCGAGCGCGTCAACATGCAGTTGCGTCTCGACGCTCTCAACGTCGCCAATCGCTCCCAGATGGCCGGCGCCAACACCGACCCTTACTCCACCAACTTTGGCCGTGTCCTATCCCAAACCTCGGCCACCAATCGCTGGATCCAGGTGCAGGCCCGCCTCACGTTCTAGTACAACCCGGGGCCGTTCCCGCATGACGGCGCGGCCCCTTCCCCCCTACAATCCAGTCATGCTCGTCGCGGCCCGCCTCATCCAGCTCGGCATCCTCTTCGCCATCCTCGCCGCCGATCTCTATTTCGTCTCCACCGGCGCCGTCCGCCCCTCCCTCGTCGTCGCCCAGATCATGATGATCCTCACCGTCGGCATCCTCCGCTTCGCCCGTTCCCACCGCTGATCCTCTCTTTCCGCCGTTCATCCCAAATCACCCCCGCCTCCCGCTTGCCTGCCCCACACTGGGCTCATGCGATACCTGCTCCTGCTCCTCGCCACCACCCTGATGGCCGCCGAACCCTTCGCCGTTAAGGTCTCCGGCAACCCCAAGGGCAAACCCGTCATCCTCATCCCCGGCCTCTCCTCCTCCGGCGAAGTCTGGGCCCAAACCGTTGCTCACCTCTCCCCCACTCACCAGTGCCACACGCTCACCCTCGCCGGTTTCGCTGGCCAACCCCGCCTCGGCGATGGCCCCTATCTCGAGAAGGTCCGCGACGCCATCATCACCTACATCGAGTCCAACAAGCTCCGCCAGCCCATCTTCATCGGCCATTCCCTCGGCGGCCACATGGCGCTCTGGATCTCCTCGCTCCGCCCCGATCTCACCGGCCCCCTCGTCATCGTTGATTCGCTGCCCAATCTCGGCGCGCTCATGTTCCCCGACCCCGCCACGCTCAAGACGCAAGCCGCCTCCATGCGCGGCATGATCACCGGCCAGTCCGCGGATCAGTACGGCGCCTGGGTCAAGAATTCTGGCATGCTCAAGTCCATGGTTGCCGACAAGGGCCTCGAACAGGTCACCGCCTGGTCGCTCACCTCCGACCCCGTCGCCATCGGCAACGCCATGTACGACCTCTACACCACCGATCTCCGCGACGCCGTCGCCAACATCAAGGTCAAGACCCTCGTGCTCGGCTCCTGGATCGCCTACAAGGACATGTCCACCAAAGAGTTCACGCAGAAGATCTTCGATACCCAGTACACCAAGCTGCCCAACAAGAAGATCATCCTGTCCGACACCGCGCGCCACTTCATCATGCTCGACGACCCCGAATGGTATCTCCTCCAGCTCGACACGTTCTTAAAATAGAAAGGTCATCTCACACAACGTCATGCCCGGCCCCATCTCACGCCAACGCCTCTACTGGCTCTGCCAGTCCCTGGGATGGGGCCTCTACGCCCTCGTCAACGCCATCCTCATCAACAGCAACATGCGGATGCCGCTACGCGCCAACATCGCCTTCCTCTCCTACGGCCTCTGCGGCATCCTCGTCACCCACCTCCTCCGCTGGTGGATCCACCGCACCTCGCTCACCGCCCGCCCCATCCGCCACATCCTCCTCCATGGCCTGCTCATGGTCCCCATCGGCGCCTTCCTCCTCGCCAGCCTCATGCAGCTCGTCTGGCGCGCCTTCTCCGGCTTCTGGGTCATGAGCCCCGGCTTCAATCAGATCGCCATGTTCATGCTCACGCTCTTCAACATGTGCTTCCTCTCGCTCATCTGGTTGCTCATCTACTTCACCACCCATCTCGTCTGGCGCAGCATCGCCCTCCGCGAAGCCCAGCTCAACGCCCTCCAGGCCCAGATCAATCCCCACTTCCTGTTCAACTCCCTCAACTCCCTCCGCGGCCTCATCCTCGAGAACCCCACCGCCGCTCAGGACGCCGTCACCCGCCTCTCCCAGCTCATGCGCTATTCGCTCACCCAATCCCGTCGCGCCACCGTCCCCCTTGAGGAAGAACTCGCCGCCGTTCGCGATTACCTCGCCATCGAGTCCATCCGCTTTGAAGACCGCCTCCGTGTCGCTTGGCACATCGCCCCCGGCCTCTCCCACATCGAGGTGCCGCCCATGTCTCTCCAGACCCTTGTCGAGAATGCCTTGAAGCACGGCATCGCCAATCTCCCCGCCGGTGGCACCGTCGAGATCACCGCCACCCACCAGGCTCATCTCCTCACGCTCGCGGTCACCAACCCCGGCTCCCTCGCCCCCACCAGCGCGCCCTCCCTCGGCACCGGCCTTGAGAACATCCGCCAGCGCCTCGCGCTCCTCAAGGGCCCCACCGCCCGTCTCAATCTTGCTGAAGTCTCCGGCCACGTCCACGCCACCATCGAGCTCCCCACCGCATGACGCGCAAAGCCATCCTCATCGACGACGAACGCCTCGCCCGCAAAGAGCTCCGCCGCCTGCTCGAGGCCCATCCCCAAATCGAAATCATCGCCGAGGCGGCCAACATCATCGAGGCCGAGGTGGCCATCCGCGACACCCAGGTCCTGCAACGCGCGCTGCAATACG
>CAZBTA010000238.1:0-7726 GCA_964494515.1 uncultured Bryobacter sp. | reverse complement strand
GCTTCAGCCCACCAGTGCCGTATAGCGTTTTGGGCGTTTTGGGATCCTTGAGCAGAGGGTCGCCGCCCTGCACCAGCGCGTTAGCGTACACGCGGTGGAATCCGCTGCCGTTGTAGTAGCCCTTCTTGACCAGATCGAGAAAGAACGCCACATGCTTGGGCGCCTTGTCGGGATACAGCTCCATACGGAAGCTGCCCGCCTCGGTATCAAACACCACCTCAATATCCTGCACCGGCGGGGCCTGCGCGGCGAGCGCCATCCAGAGCGCGATCGTCAACATAACCTCTATCCTAAGCCCGCATGATAGACTCATCGCGATCCCCAAGATTATGAAGATTCCTGTTTTCCTCGTCTGTGTTGGCTGTGCGATTGCCGCCGACACCAATCCCCCCAAGTTGCCCGCGCCGTACCACACGCCTTCGGTTACCAATCCGCCAAAAGTGGTGCCACAGCCCGATGGCCGCCAGTTGACGGTGCCGGCTGGCTTTACGGTGAGCGAGTATGCCTCAGGCTTTACGAAGCCTCGCATTATGCTCGAGTTGCCCTCGGGAGCCGTTCTGGTGACCGATAGCGTTCCCAACGGCAAAGTGATCGCGCTCACAAACAAAGGCAAGGATCGCAAGGACCTTATCACCGGCCTGGCCAAGCCGTTTGGCCTTGCCTGGTTTGAGGGGCATCTGTATGTGTCCGAAGACGAAGCGATCAAGCGCTACAAGCTCGATGACAAGACGCTCACGATCGGGCCTGGTGAGACGGTGGTGTCGCTGAAGGGCTACAACAAGGGCCACTGGACGCGGTCGATCGCCTTTGACGCCAAGGCACGCAAGATTTATGTGTCGGTGGGTTCGGGCTCGAACGTCGATCCGGGCGACCCCGAGAACCGCGCCGCTATCAACGTCTACAACCTCGACGGCACGGGCGCGGAGATCTTTGCCACGGGCCTGCGCAATCCGGTGACGATCAAGTTCAACCCGGTGTCGAAAGAACTCTGGACGAGCGTGCAGGAACGCGACGGCCTCGGCGATGACCTCGTGCCGGACTTTCTGACCTCGGTCAAGAAGGGCGCTTTCTACGGCTGGCCTTACGCCTACGTCGGCCCCAATGAAGAGCCGCGCAACAAGGGGCAGGCGCCCGAAAAAGTGGCCAAGACTGTCGTCCCCGACGTCGTGCTTGGCGCGCATGTCTCGGCAATGGACTTTCTGTTCTACACCGGCAAGTCATTCCCGGCCAAGTATCGCAATGGGGTGTTTCTCGCCCAGCGCGGGTCGGGCAACCGGTCGAAGCGCGTCGGCTACAACGTCGTCTACATCCCGTTCAAGGGTGGCAAGCCGGCGGGCGCACCAGAGGAGTTTCTCGGTGGCTGGATGATGGATGCCGGGCAGAAGGAAGTGTGGGGTCGCCCCGTTGGCCTTGCACAATTGGCCGATGGCAGCCTGCTGGTGTCCGAAGATGGCAACAACAAGATCTGGCATATCAGCTACAAGAAGTGATATAAACTATAGTTAACTCGAAAGAGCTACCTATGGTTCAACGCCACTCCAGCCCCTCCCTTGCCGAAGTTCATTCGTCGGTTGGTGTCAAACACGCTGGATTCTGGCGCCGAATGCTCGCATTCTCGGGCCCCGCTTACCTCGTCAGTGTCGGATATATGGACCCAGGCAACTGGGCCACCGATCTCGAGGGCGGGGCCCGATTTGGTTATCAGCTGCTTTGGGTGCTGGTGATGTCCAACCTGATGGCCGTGCTGCTGCAGACGCTGAGCGCGCGCTTGGGCTTGATCCGTGGCCGTGACCTTGCACAGGCATGTCGCGAAGAGTACCCACCGGCGATCAACTTTTCGCTCTGGATATTGTGCGAGCTGGCGATTGCGGCCTGCGATCTGGCGGAGATTCTGGGTGCGGCTATCGCGCTCAATCTCCTGTTCAAAATGCCGCTGCTTTACGGCGTGATGATCACAAGCCTCGATGCGCTGCTCATCTTGTGGTTGACGCGCTACGGCATTCGTTTTATCGAGAGCCTGGTGCTGGTGCTGATTGCCACGATCGGCGGGTGTTTTGCGGTGGAGATCTTCCTCGCCAAGCCCAATATCGGCGAGATGGCCACGGGGCTGATCCCGCGGCTCAACTCCGAAAGCCTCTATGTTGCCATTGGGATCCTCGGGGCCACGGTGATGCCCCACAACTTGTACCTGCATTCGGCGCTCGTGCAGACGCGGCGCATCGGGGCCAGTATCGAAGAGAAGCGTACGGCCTGCAAGTTTAACTTTCTCGACAGCGCGCTCGCCCTCAATCTCGCCCTGCTGGTAAATGGTGGTATTTTGATCCTCGCCGCGAGCGTGTTCTTCAAAAACGGGCAGGAAGTTAAGGAAATCCAGCAGGCTCATCTGCTGCTTGCCCCGCTGCTCGGCACAACGATGGCGAGCGTGCTGTTTGCCGTGGCATTGCTCGCCAGCGGACAATCGAGCACGATCACCGGCACGATGGCCGGGCAGATCGTGATGGAAGGGTTTGTGAATCTTCGCATGCAGCCGTGGCTGCGGCGACTGATCACGCGGCTGCTGGCGATCACTCCGGCAATCATCACGATCCTGCTGGCTGGCGAACAAGCCACCTATCAATTGCTGATCCTCAGCCAGGTAATCCTGAGCCTGCAATTGCCTTTTGCGATCATTCCGCTGATCCACTTCACCAGCGACAAGGCCAAGATGGGCGAATTTGCCAACCGGCTGTGGGTGAAAGTTCTCGCGTGGGTGACGGCAGCCATTATTGTGGGCCTCAACCTGCGACTTGCCTGGCAAACCCTAAGCCCCTTTGGCTGGTGGCCGCTTCTGATCGTGCTGCCGATCGCGGGGTTGCTGTTGTGGGTGACCTTGAGCCCGTGGCTCCATCGTGGTGGGGCAAGAACCACCGTAAATCCCATGCCAGCCACTGACGTGCCTGCGCTCGAGCCGCCGCGGTATCGCAGCATCCTGGTGCCACTCGATCATTCCGATCGGGACCTCACTGCCCTGTCCCACGCGAGTGCCCTTGCCCGGCAGCACGGCGCCAAGCTCACACTGCTCCACGTCGAGGAAGGTGTCACCAGTCAGGTTTATGGAGAGCTGAGCGAAACCGCTGAAGTGGAAGAAGGCAGCCTTTACCTCACTCGCCTCGCCGGCACGCTGATGTCGCAAGGTATCGAAGTGGAAGTCCGCGTGGTGCATCGGGAGAGTCCCCGACAGGCCATCATCGAAGTCGCCCGCGAGATCGAGCCGGATCTGCTGGTGATGGGGGCGCACGGCCACTCTGGAATCAAAGACTTGATCTTCGGCACAACGATCAATGCAGTGCGACATGATGTCGCGGCACCTGTGCTGATAGTTCGTTAGTACCAGTACAGAAGCAGCCACTGGAGTAGTAAGTAACGGGCCTGGTTCGTGTTGTTTCTGCAATATTGATCCGGAATTATGGTTTAGGTGAATCGTGCCATGTCAGGCATGGTCACTTGAAAGGCCATCCGCATCAATGAAATCATGGTTCGTCTTGGCAGCCTTCGGGCTGATTGGGCCGTCACTCTTCGCAACGACAATCAATAATCTTCCCGATTGTCAGGAGGGAACGCTCGCATCCTATACCGCGACTTATAGCCTCGGGAACGGCCGTGGCTGTAAGATCGGCAATCTTGGATTTTCTAAATTCTATTTTGAGGAATTCGCAGCTACCGCTGGTGCTCCTGATACGTTGAATATCGAAGCATCGGACCTGATCATCAAGCCAAACGCGGCCACGAATTCTTTCAGCATCCTGCCATCAACCCTGAGCCTGTTCAATCGCGTGATTACGGACCCGGAGCGGTACTACATCAGCTACTTCATTGATCCGCCGCCGATCATTGCTGGTGATGAACTGACGCTCGATCCGCCGGTCGGCAATGTGTTCGCCGCCAAGTGGGGTTGCACAGATTCTGACTTTGCTCCCGGCGCCAACAACATCGAAGACACGCTGCTCGCCGTGGGTCGTCCCGGTTACAGCACCTCCACTTTCAGCTGTGGCCCCACGGGCGCCGCTCCTTATCTGCTGAAGGCGGATGGCACCAGCCCTTCGTTTGCGAACGTTACGGATTCGATCGTCTTTACGAGCCCCGTGGCAACGATCAACGTGCGCCTTGTGCTCGATTTCGAGCCCGGCACAATCGAGGGCTTTGAAGGCATCCTGAATCCGGTGGAAACCACGATTCCCGAGCCGGCAGTCAACGCCATGATCGGCGGAGGACTGCTCGCCTTGGGCCTGTTACGCCAGCGGCAGCAGCAACGCAAGTAGCAGACACAAGAGTGCTAAATTCTAAAGGAGGCACAGCCCGCCGGCTGTGCCTCCTTCGTCTTTTATTTCAACTCTGTGACTGCGATTCTACGGGCTTTCCGCACGATTCTCTCGCTCACCGCGCTGCTTGGGTGTGGCGCTCCCGCACACGCTTTCACAACCGAAGCCGGCAGCTTTGGCTTCAAGATCTATCCCCCCTCGGCTTACCTCGCAAGCCCGCAGAACTGGACGGGCGTCGAAGACCAGCGCGGGGTAATGTACTTTGGCAACACTGACGGGTTGCTTGAGTTTGATGGGGTCACCTGGCGGCGCATTGCGCTGCCGAACGCCAAGGCGGTGCGCAGCCTTGCCATCAACCCCAAGGGTGTTGTCTATGTGGGTGGGCAGAATGAGCTCGGCTATCTGGCCCAGGATGAACTCGGGGCCATGCGGTTTGTCTCACTGCTCGACAAGCTCAAGCCGGCCGACCGCGCCTTTGGCGATGTGTGGAGCATCGTCGCCACAGCCGGGGGCGTTTACTTCTCCACCACCGAGCGACTACTGTTCTACGACGGCTCGAAGACTTTCCGAATGTGGCGCGATCAACGCAAGTTTCGCCGCGCGTTCTGGATCGACAACAAGCTGCATGTGCAGGTGCTCAATCAGGGATTGCATGTCGTCGACGGCGAATCGATTGTCCCGGTGGAAGGGGGCGATGAATTTGTCAAAGCTGACGTGCGTGGTGTTTTTCAATCCGCACAGGGCTTGACGCTGGCGACGACCAAGGGCCTCTTCGTACAGGCAGGCGGCCGCTATCGCGAGTTACAGTTGCCCGTGACGAAAGCGCTGCTCGATGCATCGGTCTATTCCGTACGGCAAATCAGCCCCGACCTGATTGCCTTTGGCACCACGCGCGGTGGCCTCATCCTTACTGATGCACAGGGACAGATCTTGCGCGTCCTGGTCAAGGAATCCGGACTTCCCAGCGAATACATCTCGAGCATTCAGCAGGATCGCCAGGGTGGCATCTGGCTTACCAGCAATAACGGTATTGTGCGGTTTCTCCCACGGCTCACCTACTTCACCGAGAAGAGCGGACTGCGCGGGGCCATCACGAGCATGGCGCGCTGGCAGGGAAGATTGCACGTCGGTACGACAAGCGGCTTGTTCCGGCTGACCACGACACCGGATGCAACTCCCGCGACGTTTGAGCCGGTGCCAAACATGGGGGAACCAATCTGGTCGTTGCTGCCGCGCGAGGATCGCCTGTGGGTGGGCGCGCAAACGGGGCTCTATGAGTACGACGGCAAAAAGTTCGAAGCGCGCACAGCAAACAAAGAAGTCGCCTACGAGGTCAACTTTTCGCGCAAAGATCCAAACACGCTGTTCGTCGCTATGCGCACGGCGGCTTATGTGCTGCGGTTTGATGGCAAGGAATGGACGCGAGCCCTCGAGATTCCCAGCGGCGGTGAAGAGTTTCGCACGATCGTTGACGACGAGAACGGTGTGCTCTGGGCCACCACTCGCGCCACGATTGTCCGCGTCGACCTCAATCAGGCCAACCCCAAGGTGCAGACCTTCACCGAGAAAGACGGGTTGCCCAAGGGATGGCAAAATGCGTTCCGGGTCGGGCAGCGGGTGCTGTTTGCCACCGAGAAGGGCCTGATCAAGTACGATCCGGCCACAAACCGCTTTGTGCCTGACGGGCAACTGGGAACGCGATTCTCTGATGGGTCGCTCGGTATTCTGCTGATCAAAGAAGATCCGCGCAATGGCAATCTCTGGATCAGTGGGGCCGGCTATCACGGTCTGCTGGTGCGGCCGCTCCAGCCCGACGCCGAATGGCAACCAATGCCGTTCATCAACGGCGGCTTTGAAGACTTGTGGGCCATTCATCCCGACGCCGACGGTATTGTCTGGGCAGCGGGCTCAGACGGCCGGCTTGCCCGCCTGGAACCAGGCCTTGGCTCAAGCACACGCCGACCTTTCGAGGTCCTGATGCGCCGACTGATGACCTCTGAGTCGAGACAGTTCATTTATGAAGGCATCGGCGCGAAGCCCATCGAGATCAAGGCGGACCAGAACAGTCTGCGCTTTGAATTTGCGGCGCCATTCTTCGATGCCCCCGAGCGTGTGAGCTACCAAACGGCACTCGATGCCACGATTGACAACAAGACGCCATGGTCCGGTGAAGCATGGAAGGATCTTGGCAACCTTTGGGATGGTGAACATCGCTTGCGCGTCCGTGCTCGCAGCCCGTATGGAGAGACGTCGCCTGAAGTGATGGTGGTCTTTCGGGTGGCGCCGCCCTGGTACCGCACATATTGGGCCTACAGCTTCTATTCCACCGTTCTGATCGGGTTGATCTGGCTGATCTTCCGGTGGCGTCTGCGCAGCTTGCGCGAAAGCAACAGGCGGCTGGAGCGCGTGGTGCTCGAGCGCACGGCCGAGATCCGACAACAGCGCGATCAGATCATCGAACAGGAAAAGAAGACCGAGTCACTGTTGCTCAACATCCTCCCCGCCCCGGTAGCCGACGAGTTGCGCACGCGCGGATCGGTGGCGCCGATGAAGTTTGAAAACGTCACGGTTTGCTTCACTGACTTTGTCGGCTTCACGCTGTCGAGCGAGAAGATTCCCGCTGAAGAGCTGGTGGCCAAGTTGCACGAGTACTTCACCGCCTTCGATCAGATCATCACGCGCTACGGGCTTGAAAAGCTCAAGACGATTGGCGATTCCTACATGTTCGTTTCAGGTCTGCCGGAAGAGCGCGACAACCATGCCGAGCTTGCCGTGCGAGCGGCCCTCGACATCCTCGAGCTCTCCAAGCAGATGGCGCTCGACAATCCGGACCTCAAGTGGCGTTTGAGAGTGGGGTTGCATTCCGGCCCGGTTGTAGCCGGCGTGGTGGGCTTCAAAAAGTTCGCCTTTGACGTATGGGGCGATACAGTAAATCTTGCCTCGCGCATGGAATCGAGCGGCATGCCCGATCGCGTCAACCTGTCAGAGCGCACCTTTGAGTTGATCCAGGACAAGTTTGAATGTGAATCACGTGGCCTCGTGAAGACCAAGGACGGCCGTGACCTGCCGATGTACTTCGCCAATCGTTACAGGACGACGCTTGAGCCCTCGCGGGCAATAATGACCTGATCGAAGTGCTGCCGTGCGGCCTCAAGAACACCGCGCATGAATTCATCGGTGTGCGACGGATCATGGTGCGCCAGCACCAACTGCTTGACCCCGGCATCGCGCGCCACCTGAATCCCCTCCATCCATGTGCTATGGCCCCAACCCTTCTTTGACGGGTATTCCTCAGGCGTAAACTGCGCGTCATAGACGAGCACATCCGCCCCTTCGGCATACTCGCGGATCGTCTTGTCGAGTACCGGGTCGCCATGCTCGTGATCGCAGGCATGGACGATGACGGCGCCGCCGGATTCCATGCGATA
>CAZBTA010000237.1:0-7727 GCA_964494515.1 uncultured Bryobacter sp. | reverse complement strand
GGCAGCGCCTCGGACTGATAGTAGCTTTCCGCCGCCTCGACCGGGAGCGTGATCGGCGTCGCCTCGGGGCTCGGCCGCAGCCGCAGGTCGACGCGGAAGACATAGCCGTCGCCGGTGCGCGCCTGCATCAGCTCGACGACGCGGCGGGCGATCCGCACCGCCGCCTCGTCCGGGTCCTCGCGCGGGCGGCGCGGCAGCGTCTGGCGGTCGTGGAGGAATATGAGGTCGACGTCGCTTGAATAATTGAGTTCGAACGAGCCGTGCTTGCCGAGCGCGATGACGGCGAAGCCGCGGGGCTCGGCCTCGGGGTCGCGCTCGCGGATGGCGGCGGCGACCGCGGCGTCGAGCGCCCGGTCGGCGAAGGTCGCCAGCTCGCGCGTGACGCGCTCGAGCGGCCAGAGGCCGGCGAGATCGGCGAGCGCCACCGTCAGCGCCAGCTCGCCCTTGGCGCGGCGCAGCGCCGGGCCGGTGTCCGCGTCCGCTGGGATCGGGCGGGGATCGCCGCCCGCCAGCGCCACGGCCTCCGGATAGCGGCGGATCAGCGCGCGCAGATAGGGCGGTTCCATCCGCAGACTCACGCGGGCGTCAATCTTTGCTTGCTCTACTTCGGTCAGGCTGTTCCACCAGACTTCAAACTCGTCGGTAAATTCAACCTCCCACGCCACACACAAAATATAGATCAAATGCAATATGGAATCAAGGCAATAATGTTCGTGTTGTTAGCTGCCGTGGGCGAGGCTGACGAGGTCTTTTACGATGAGGCGGAGGTTGTCGGCTTCGGCACCGAGTTCGGCGAGGGAGGCGGCGCTTTCCTCGGCGGAGGCGGTGTTTTGCTGGATGACGCGCTCGATGGTGGTGAGAGCCGTGTTGACCTGCTCGATGCCGCGGGTTTGCTCGTCACTGTTGGTTTCAAGGCCACTGAGCAGCTCTTTGATGCGACCTGACTCGCTCGTGGCGGCGCGCATGGCGGAGACTACTTCGTCGACACGACTGGCCCCTTCGCGAGTGCGTGTGACGGAGCTCTCAATCAAATTGGCTGTGTCACGAGCGGCCTCGGCACTGCGGTGGGCCAGGTTGCGGACTTCGTCCGCAACGACCGCAAAGCCGAGGCCAGCCTCACCGGCTCGAGCCGCTTCAATGGCGGCGTTAAGGGCGAGGATGTTGGTCTGAAAGGCGATCTCGTCGATGACCTTGATGATGCGCGAGATCTTGTCGCCCTCAGAAATGATTTGCTGCATCGAATGGACCATGGCGTCGAGCGAGTTGCTGACGTTGTCGAAGGCCTTTTGCGAGTTGGCCACCAGAGCGCCAGCCGAATGGGAAGCGGCGTTGTTACGGCGCGCCATTGCGCTGATCTCTTCGGTGGAGGCCGAGATCTCTTCAATTGAGGCTGACTGCTGAGTGGCGCCATCGGCCAGCCGGCGCGATCCCACGGCAATCTGGGAGAGCGCCGAAGAAATGTTGGAGCTCTGCAGGTGGATGGTTTCGCTTGTCTTATTGAGAATGCTGGTGACGTTGCGCAGGATGTAGATCGCGAAGCTCACGGCGGCAATCAGGGCGAAGCCCGTGATGCCAAAGGCCAGCAGGCGCGTGCGCGCGATCGAGCGTGAGCGCGCCTCAAGCAACTGGTCGAGCTCGCCGGAGGCGACCATGGCGAAGGAAAGCGCGGCGCGAGCGGCACGGCTGCTGGTGGAAGCAATTGCAGCGGGGTCCTGATTGGGGTTGTTCAACTGGGCGAGCAACTGGTTGATGGTGTCGGAATAGGACGTGAGGGTCTTGGGCAGCGTTTGTTGCAGGGAAGCGCTGGGACCGTAAAAATGCCCGTCCTCGTTGAGGGAAGTGCGAACGTCCTGCTGGATACGGTCAAGGTCGGACTCTTTGAGCTGGCTGGTATTGACGGCGAGCTGGATGCCTACGGATTCCGGACGGGAAACGAGATCCTGCGCGAGGCGATGGATGGCGGCAAGGCGTGCGAGATTCTGAGGCAGCGCCGTGATGACCGCGTCGGTGAGGTAGTAGGAGTCGAGGTCGGGGTCGAGGATAAGGTTGGAGGTGTCGCCGGTGTGGGTGATGAGAGTGCGGATCTTGTCGGCCAGGCGCTGGTGGGCCTCATCGGAGGCGGCCAGAGAGAGCGAGGCCTGCGAAGACTTGAGCTGCTGCCAATCACGGCGGATGGAATCCAAACTGGCGCTCTCGCGACCGCGCAGCGAAAGACCCGCCGGGGTGACCTGAAGAGAGTCGCCAAGGCGGGCCTGAACCTGATCGAGGAGAGAAAGGTTGCGATCCATTTCAGCCGCGGGGCCGGCCAAACTGGCTCGCGCTTGTTGTCGGGCCAGATGATGGTGTTCAGAGATCGCGTAGAGCAGCGCGAGGAGCGGACGCTGGTACTCAATGCCCGCTCGTTCGAGCGAGGCAAAAGCAAGTTGATCGGAGAAACCGCGCTGAACAAAGTACAGCGGCACGATCGAAGTCGACAACAGCAAGACAAGCCCGACAATCCCGATTTGTTGGGTAAGGGATAAACGCTTCACGGCAGATTGCTCACACCGTGCGTATCGGTAACAGAAACCTTATCGAGAGCAATAGTTTCAGTTATGGAGAAAAGTTTAATCCGTACTAATCTGCACGGAGTGCCTCCATGGGGTCGATGCCGGAGGCACGGCGGGCAGGCAGGTAGCTGGCGAGGGCGGCGGCGAGGAGAATGGTGCCCGGGGCGGCGAGATAGGTGACAGGGTCAAGGGGACTGACCTCGTACAGCAGCGAAGTCATGAGCTGCGAGAGGGCGGCGGAGACGGCAAGACCCGCAATCGCACCGAGACCAGCCCAGAGGAGGCCGCGAGAGACGAACATGCGCGTGAGCGAGGACGGGGCAGCACCAAGGGCGACGCGGATGCCGATCTCTTTGGTGCGTTGCGAAATCGTGTAGGAGATGACCGCGTAGACGCCAATGATGGCAAGCAGCAGCGCCATCGCGCCACTGATGCCCAGAAGAACGAGTGTGAAGCTGGTGCGGGCCATGGAGCGCGTGTAGTAGTGCTGCATGGTTTCGATGGCGGTGACCGGAGCGCCGGCGTTGACCTCGCGGATAGCGGCGCGGAGTTCGGTGATGAGGCCTTCGGTGCCGGCGCGTGAGGTGCGGACGAGAAGGGGGCCGACGTTCTGATCGCGGATGGGCCAATAGACGATCGTTGGCGCTTTCTTGTCGCAGCCATCGTGGCGGATGTCACCGACGACGCCGATGATCTCGCTCCAGGGTTCGGCACTGTGGACACGGATCTGCTTGCCGATGGCGCCCTGGGGGGAGCCGAAGTATTCGCGGGCGAAGTTCTCGGAGATGATGGCGAGGCGACGGAGTTGGTGGATGTCGGTCCAGGTGTAATCGCGGCCGGCGAGCAGGGGCGTGTTGAGCGTGGCGAACGCGCCGGGGGCCACGCGGATGAAGCGACGCAATGGGGCGAGCTCATCGGGGCGGTAAGTGCGATTGTTCGCGTAGATGGGGTCGTTCGAAGAGAAGCCGGTGAGCGGAGGGCCATCCATGAGGCTGGCGGAGGTGACGCCGGGAATGGCGGCCACGCGGGCGATGAGGTTGTTCATGGTCTGGATGGTTTCGGCGGGCTTGAGGTTGGTGGTGTTGGGGATGATGACGCGGAGAGTCTGGAGTGATTCGATCTGGGTGAAGCCCGGGTGAACGCGGCGGATCGAGAGGAAGGTACGGATCATGAGGCCGCTACCAATGAGCAGCGTGAGCGCGAGAGCGACCTGGAAGGCAGTGAGGGCGCTGGTGGCGAAATGGCGCGAGCGGCTGGCGGTGGCCGAACGCCCGCCAGCGCGGAGCGACTCGTTGAGGCGGCGACCGGTGTATTTGAGCACGGGGATGGCGGCGAGCGTGAGGCCAGCGAGCAGGGAGAGCAGGACGGTGAACAGCAGGGAGGTGGCGTCGATCGAGATGTGCTCCATGCGCGGGAGCGGCGTGGGGGCGAGCTTGATGATGAGCCAGATGAGGCTGGAGGCAAACGCGATACCGATAGCGCCGCCGATCATGGCGAGCGTGAGGCATTCGCTAAGCATGGTGGCGGCGATCTGGGAGCGGCTGGCACCGAGGGCTGTGCGGACGGCGAATTCCTGCGCGCGGCCTTCCATGCGGACGAGCAGGAGATTGGCAACGTTGGCGCACGCGATCAAGAGCACGATGCCGATGGTGGCCATGACGACCCAGAGGCTGCGCGAGATGTCGCCGATCAGATCATCGCGGAGGGCGACGGGGTTGGGCGTGAGACGCGCGTCGAGGAACATCTGCTTTGAGAAGCCGCCGGGGGCGGGAAAGCGCTCGATGGTGAGCTTGATCATACGGGCGATGTCGGCGTTGGCGCTGGCGAGGGTGGCGCCGGGGCGGAGGCGGGCGATGCCCTGGAAGTTGTAGCCGCCGAGGCGAAGATCGGCAGTGGTGTAGCGGATGGGAACGAGCATGGCATGGGGCTGATCCATGAACCAGAAGTTCTGCGGGAGGACGCCGATGATCTCGATGGCACCGCCGTCGGCCTTGATGCGACGGCCGATGACGTTGGGGTCGCCACCAAAGCGGCTCCGCCACCAGGCATAGGTGATCAGGGCGACGCGGGGGCTTGAATCCTCATCATCCTTGGCGGTGAAGTGGCGGCCGAGGATCGGGTTGACGCCGAGCATGGGCAGGAGGCGATGGGTAGCGGCGATGGACTGGATGCGCTCGGGCTCGGTGAACTCGTTGATGGTGAGGGCGCGGCCGTTCCAGATGGCGACGTCGGAGAGAGTGCGCGAGTGCTCACGCCAGGTGATGTAGTCGGCGAGGGAGGGATTGAGCTGTTCGATGTTGATGCCGGGGGCGGACTGCCAGGGGACGATCAATTGCTCGGGCTGGGCAAAGGGCAGCGGCTTGAGCAGGACGCTGTTGATGACGGTGAAGATGGCGGTGTTGGCGCCTATGCCGAGGGCGAGCGTGAGCAGTGTGGCGGCCGTGAAGCCCGGGGTGGCCGCGAGGCGGCGGAGCGTGAAGCGAAGATCGCGGAACCAAGTTGCCATGGGTGACCTGTGTGAAGGGTTACGGATGAGATGGCTGAACGTTCCGCGAAATTTTGCGTCAGGCGAATAATTGGCGGTCGTGGATGCGGAGCGGATCCTCATAGGAGGCCAGCCACCACGGAGCGGCGCCGGAGATGGATGGTGGGAGCTTGAGGGCGAGCTTGTGCTGTTTGGTGGCGGCTTTGGCCTGGAGAATGCGGAAGTGGTAGTGGTCGAAGATGGTGAGGGCCTGGACCATGTAGGAGACGGCGATGCGGCGATCCTTGAGCAGGAGGAGATTCTCGCCGTTTTTGCGATCGGCGGCGTTTGAGAAGTTATAGGAGCCGGTGTATACGCGGGCGGTGGGTTTGTCGAAGTCGATGACGACGAACTTATGGTGCATGCGGGTGCCGAAGCCGCCGGTGGGCTCGGACTTGAAGGGTTCGGGAAGATCGTCGGAGAGTGCGGCGGGGGAGACGGGGGCGACCTTGCCGTCGGGGAGGGAGAGATTGAAGCCGCCGACGGGCTTGTCGGCAATGCCGTAGACAAAGATCCCGGGGGCGGCGGTGACGGTGCGGATGGCTTCGGTGACGGGGCCGGAAGTCTGGTTGAGGAAGGCGAGCGAATAGAAGACCGAGGAGCGTGCTTTGGCGATGTCGGCGCCGATCGAGGCGAGGGCGGCATTGTCCGCGGCGTGGGGCGAGAACGTGATGCGGGCATTGATGCCCTTGAGACCGAGGGAGCGCCAGTTGGCGGCCGTCGAAATGGTGTCATCCCAATACTGATCGAAGGCGGTAATGAAGGGCTTGATTGCCGCGGGGCCGGAGACGGAGACGACGTTGTTGTTCTGGACGAACTGGCCGCGCCAGGTGAAGTTGGTGGAGCCGCAGAGGGCGGCCTGAACGACTTCGCCCGCAACAACGATGAACTTGTTGTGCTGGAGGCCACCGCAGTGTTGGCGGAGGACATGATCGGGACCGGCGGAGACGGCGAGACGGGCGGCCGTGTGCGATTCGGCGGAATCGGGTTTGCCGTGGGAGGCGCTGTCGTCGATGATGGCCCAGAGACGGGGGCCGAGGGATTCGAGGCGGGAGACGATGGCGGGATCGTTGATGTCGTAGGCGGCGATGCGGACGATGGCGGTGGGGTCAGCGATGGCCTGATCGAGGAGGGTAAGGATCTCTTCACGGGCCTCGAAGCCCATCCAGACGAGGGCCTCGTTGGATTTGGGGTGGGAGGGCGTGAAGTCGAGGCCGTCGTCGGCCTTTTTGGGGAGGAGCGTCTCGATGCCATCGGTGGTGGTGACGAAGCGATCGACGAAGGCCTGAGAGGAGACGAAGCCGCGCGTGTAGGCAATGTTGAGCTGGCCGGGGAAGGTGGCGCGGTGGAGGGCGATGTCGGCCTGTTGTGGCTCGCCATAGGAGAGCTCGCGGCGCTCGTTCATGAAGACGGGCGTGACGCGATAGGTGAAGGGGCCGGGGAGATCGGCGTTGCGGGGGAAGTGGACCCAGCGGAACTTCTGAATGGGGGCCAGCCGCGAGGAGGCGCGAGCCGTGGAGATGGAGCCGTCAGGGGCGGGGAAGGCGAGGCGATTGCTGACGGCCCAGAAGCGGTCGGCGCCGGGTTCGCGGTATTCGATGGCGAAGCCGACGAAATCGGCGGGGGGCGTGGAGGACTTCCAGTTCATAGCGAGGAGGAGCATGCCGTCCCCGCGATGGAGCTTGAGGGTGAAGGGCGCCGAAGCATTGGTGGCGATGACCTGGAAATCGGTGGACATGGTGGATCGAGTGTGATGGATGTGGGCGTGGGTGTCAATCGGTGTTAAGCTGCTGGTTTGACGCAGACCATTGTTCGCTAATTGAGGCCCGGCGGGGCCGCCCAACACAGATAGTTACCCGAAGTGTGTTTATGGAGCGAACAATGAGCTTTTCCAATGAATTGTTGTTGAGGGCACGTGTGTGCGAAGCGGCGCAGGAACATTATGTGTTGCGCCTGGACAATGGCGATGAGTGTGATGCGGTGCCGGCGGGGGCGCTGCGATGGGGCGGGGAACTGCCGGTAGTGGGGGATTGGGTGAGGGCCAGGCGGGCGGATCCGTCGCTGATGCTGATTGAAGAAGTGGAGGAGCGCGTGAGCGTGATCTCGCGGCAGCGACCTGGGGCGGGCGGTGAGCAGGTGCTGGCGGCGAATGTGGATCTGATCGTCGTGGTGATGGGGCTGGATGGGGATTACAACCTGAGGCGTCTCGAGCGGTATCTGGTGCTGGCGGCGGCGAGCGGAGCAAGGGTGGCGGTGGTGCTGAACAAGCGCGATGTTTGCGATGAGTGGCGGAGCCGGGTGGATGCAGTGCGGGCGCTGGGTGTGGAGAATGTGCTCGCGATCGAGGCGCGTAGTGCCGTAGGCGAGTTAATTGGATTGGTGGCTGGGGGGACGACGGTGCTGCTCGGTTCGTCAGGGGCAGGCAAGTCCACGATTACGAACGGGCTGCTGGGAGTGGAGAGGCAGGCGACGCGCGCGGTGCGTGAAGGGGATTCGCGCGGCAGGCATACGACGACGGGGCGGATGCTGGTGGAGTTGCCCGGTGGCGGGGCGTTGATTGATACGCCCGGCTTAAGAGAACTCGCGTTGTGGGCCGGGCAGGATGCGGTGGAAGAGGTGTTTGCCTATGTTGGCGAGTTGGCGCGTGAGTGCCG
>CAZBTA010000236.1:0-7754 GCA_964494515.1 uncultured Bryobacter sp. | reverse complement strand
CGATTCAGCGCCGCATAAAAATGCCGTTCCTCCGACTTTCCGTTAAACATGATCCAGGACTGCTGCAGCAAGAGATCTGCCGGCTGATCCGACTTGCGGGCATCGTATATTTTGAGCGCCATGTCACCCAGCTTGATGGCTTCGGTGGCGTTACCAAGATCGTTCTGAATGCCGGCAATCAGGCTCAAATGCTCCGGGTCGGCGTTGAGCTTGCCGGCCACCAGAGCAGGCATCCGCGAAGCTTCAATCAGCGCCGTCTCGTTGAGATTGCGCTTGCGCAGGGACAACAGCAGGCTGCGCCACACATTGGCGTCGTCTGAGTGTTTGGCGAGCAATTCACGGATCAAACGTTCGGAATCTGCCGCGCGCCCCTGTTGCAGCCAGATATCAGCCAACTGGAGCTGAACATCGACCGACACCTTGTCCGGGCCGTCCATGCGGATCATCTCCGAAAGCAGCTGTTCCGCCTGTTCAGCACGGCCAAAGCGCGCCTGCACAAATGCCGAGCTGCGCAGGAATCCCGGCCGCTTCAAAGCCGACTGATAGAGATCAGCAGGCATCTTCTCGATGACCTCAAACGCCGCCTTCTCCTCTTTCTGCTGCAGGAACGTGGCGATCAGGCCCTCGTACGCCACCAGGTTGTACGGCTCGGAGCGAATCACGCTCTGATAGAGCTCTGAGGCCTTGGCGTAATTGCCCTGGTTCAGATTGGTGCCGGCCACCTGCAGCAGCAGCGTGTTCGGGAGCGCCATGTTATTGGCGCGAGCGATCGCCATGGCGCGTTCGACGTAACTGCTCGACTCCTTGCTCTGACCCAGCTCGGCCGTGGCGCTGGCCATCAGACCCAAAAACTCGGCGGACTTCTGGAGGTCCGTCTGCACGAGTGGGGGTGCCGATTGGGCCGCCGCCACAGCTGCCTTGGCTCCTTCGGCCTGGTAGCGGGCGTTGATCCAGCCACGCCAGTTCTCGAGGTCATTCGGCTCGAGGGCGATCATTTTCTCGAAGATCGACGCTGCCTCTTTGGCCTTGCCCGACTTCAGATAAACACCAGCGAGCCCGCGTTGGGCTGCCGCGTTCTTGGGCCGCAGCCGCGTGGCCAGCTGAAAGCGGTCACTGGCATCAGCAATCTTGTCGGCGGCGAGAAAACGGGTTCCTTCCCGCAGCGCTCTGAAGAATCGCGACGTCTCCACTGCTTCCTGAATCGAAGCCACTCCGGGCTGCAGCGCCTGCGCCTTTTCGAGGTATTGCAGCGCAGCGGTAAACTCCTCCTGCTTCATCCGGACAAATCCCATGCCGGCCAGGGCGCCCGGGCTGTTCGGGTGCTGCTTGAGCACTGCCTCAAACTTGGATTCGGCCAGCAGCGTTTGTCCCTTGTTCAGATCATCAAAAGCCGCTTGCTCTTCAGGCGTGTTTTGCAGGTTGCGATCCGCCCGTTCGGGCGCTGCTGGCATGGCGGACAGGTTTCGTGCCAATTCCGAGTCAGAATGGCGGGTCAGATAAGTGCGCAGACTCGAAGCCACTGTCGGGTTCGAACCTTCCCAAACCAGTGCCTGTCGCCACGCCTGCCGCGCCTTGTTGTACTGGATGTTGGCCGTGGATACCGATTCGAGCAATCGTATGCCGTTCAGGCGAGATTCAGGCCGGTAGGTGTACAGCGTGCCCAGAGATACCTTGTACTCAACTGCGTTCGGATACTGTTGCATCAGCGATTGCAGCGCTGCCGTGGCGCGCTCCCAGCCGCCTGGGGTGGCGGCATCGGTTTCGTGATAGGCGATCGCCCAGCCGCCCGGCGGAGGATTGCCGCCGAAAACTTCGTTGTAGATTGCCATGGCCTCGCGGGGTTGGCCATTGCGCGCAAACTTGCTTGCCTGCTCGAGTCGCTGGCGCTGCGAATCCATGACCACCGTGGATTCAACCTGCTTGATGGCGCCACTGGCGGGGTTGACCTGCTTGAGCTGGTCCAATAAACGTGAAGATTCATCAACCTTTCCGCGTTGCTTCGCATAGCGGGCCAGACCTGCAAGGGCATCGGGCTGATTGGGTTCGATTAGTAGAATTTGCTTCCAGGTTTGGGCAGCAAGGTCGAGACGCCCACGGCCTTCGAGGGAACGGGCCTTGCTGAGCAGGAGCTCCTTGACGGCTGATACCTGAGGGACGGATGAGACCTGGTTGCCTCCCGTCTGTGGCGGTGCGGCAGGGGCGACAGCGGAGGAAACCATCAGGGCCACACAAAGGCTGGCCTTGAGTCTCTTGAGTGAAGCTGTGGGATTGATGTTGGTCATGATTTTGATTACCTAGGACCGCAGGCGGACGTTCAAATGCTGATTGACCCAGATCTCAAGCCGGGAGGCGAGCCAGAAGCCAGCGAGTAATACAAACAACGGAATGATCCAGGCATACCGGCGCACCCAGTATTCGAGTGCTTCAGTCCAGCGGAGTTCGCCGGTATGGAGGAAAGAGGTGTTGACCCGGAACGAGGTAAAGCGCCCAGCCTGCTCAATGGCCACTGTGCCAAAGACATCCTCGTTATAGGCAGATTTGTCGAGCAGCCGCAGCAGCGTGGCTGAGTTTCGGGTGCTCGAAGTGTAAAGTGCGACCATCAGTCGTGAACTGTCCACCGGTGAGGTGATGCCTTCGAGGACGGCTTCAACCGGCGCCTCACTGCCAAGCACTTCGTTGAGATGGCGCAGCTCCAGGGCCTTGCCCGTTCGAATGAAGTTCCAAACCCAGTCAAGCGGAGGCTGCTTGTCGTTGATCCGCGGCAGCTCTCCGTCTAGCTGCACCGGCAACCTGGCCGCCCAGCGACTGAACAGCGGCTGGTCCTGGCCGGAGCCAATCACCAGCAGATCTTTGCCGGTCATCTTTTCGACCTGTGAGGGTTCGGCCACGGTAACGCGATAGCCGGGAATACCGGTCTGCGCGCCGAAGAAGGACATCAGGTTGAGGTAAAGTCCGATCTGTTCGGCGGACATGGATGGCGGCACGATCACCGCCGTATCTCCGAGGTCTGGCATGCGCGTGTATGGAAAGCCGGCCTTCGCAAAGAGGTCCAGACGAGGTTGCTCGACGAAGTGCGAGACCCCACGCAGGTCAAGCTCGGAGTTCTTCTGGATGAGCATTTCGGGCACGCGGTCGGTGCCTTCGGCCCCCTGATACTCGATTTCAAAAGCGAGCGTGTTGCGCGGGTAGAGCTGGGCGACGGACATCTGGATGGTTTCCGAGTAGATGCCCTTGAGATCCGCGGATTGCAGCTTGCGCTCGGCGACAGGGGCGCCATTGAGCTTGAGGCGCAGATGCGCGGTGGCGTCCTTCGGCAGGTTGTTGAACTTGATGCCCAGCCGCAGGGGCACGCTGACGCGTGAGCCGTAGTAGAGGTCTGGAGCAAGCCGGAAGTACAGGCGTGTTGAGGCGTTGCTGTAGACGCGCAGCTGCTCGGCTGAGGCAAACTCGGCAAAGGCCGATGCGCGGCCGGACGGCAACCAGCGCGGGGCCTCATAAGCGTTGCGAGGCTTCAGCGAGACCGGCTCCAGTTGTGCGATGGCGCCGCTCAGGCCGCGCGAGGAAGCGAGCATTTGTGCCGCCGCGTGGAGCCGTTCCGGAGAGTCGCCAAAGACAACAAGCAGTTTGCCGTAGGGGTCATTGGGATTGTCCCGAATGGCGACACCTGAGCCCGCAAGCGACTGAAATGCGGCGTCATCGGCATTGCGATTGCTCGAAGAGATGAGCACCACCGCGTGGCCCTGGGGGATGGAGCCCACGGTAACCGGAAAGTCGGTACCGCGGAAATCGGCCAGCGTACCCAGCCAGCTGGCCAGCAAGCCGGCAGACTCGAGCACTTTGGGAGTGGGGCGCTCGAGGAAGACGAAGTTCAGCCGCAGCGGACGATTCGACGAGGAGTCAAATAGCGGCATCGGCAGCAGGCGCAGGTCGTTGGCAAAGGGCATCAGGCGCCCATCAATGCGAAGCGTGCTGTTGGGCTCAACGGTGGTGCGAAGCTGCGACTTCTGTTGCGTGGTGCAGCTGTTGCAGCGAGCGGCAAGGCTAAAGGTGAGAGTGTTCTCACTCATCAGCAGTTCGGCGGGCAGACTGATGATCGACGTGTGGATCGCCGCGCCGGAGGCATTGTCGGACTTGAAGGGGACTGAGGCGACATCGCTGCCATTCAGGCTGACGGCGATCGTGCCATCTTCTTGCGCCAGCATTGAAGCGGGCTGAAAGCGGAGGGTCAGGCTCGCGTCGGTGGCGACCTTGGTCATCGGCAAAGAGAAGGAAACGGAAGCAACACCATCGACTCCACGCAAAATCAGGGGTTGACGAATGCCGAACTGCTTGAAGTCCTGTTCGTCGCTGAAGGTGCTGGGGGCTTGCTCACCGCGGCTGCTGCCGGCAAACGACAGTGGACGCTGGGCGCGCAACTGCCATGAGAACAGAGTCAGCAGGGCGGCTATCAGCAGCAGTAAAGTCGCCGCCGAGCGGCGCGGCTTGAGCCGTGGCCGGCCCGCGTTAGAGGGGGGATCCTGTGAGCCGGGAGTAAAGCCGAACATGGACTGGGGAATGGCCAGGAAGCCACGAACAGCGACGCGCATGATGGTCAGGAAACTGCGGAAGGGGCGATCGAGTTCAGCGTCGCGGGAGTTGAGCCAGGCATCGCCGCGCGAGTAGATGACCTGCGCCAGGAATTCATCCTGTTCGAGGCTGAGCCGCCCGAAGGCGAGACGAACGGACTTGCCTTCAACTTCGACAACGGTCGCGGGCAGGTTGACTTCCTGCGCGCGGATCTGGAGACCCACCTCAATGCGATCGCCAGGCAAAAGATTCCAGCCAGCGGGGGCTTGCACCTGCACTCCACCGGTGGAGAAGTCGATGCTCGAGGTGAGGCTCTTGCCGAACTTCTCATCCACGAGTGAGACGGGCAAGCTGACGGGGATCCGCGAGGAACTGCGAAGCTGCCGTTTCTCGATGGTCACGGCGATGGCGGCGCCGAGATTGATGAGGTTGAGCGAAGCCCAGGCGATGTTGACGATGATCGTACCGGACTGCACTTCGGGCTCGCCAAACTGCGCGATGCCCATGCCGATGCCGGCCATGTTGAGAAGCAGAAGAAGGATGAAGGGGCGTGAGATGCGCCAGTCGAAGTAGCCGCGATCCATCTGGGTGCTCTTGGAGGTGACGTTAAACTTGCCCCACTTGGGATTGATGAGTGCCGCCATGGTGGGGAAAAGAATGTAGGGGGCGAGGACGGTTTCGTACACCTCGTTCCAGAACGAGTGGCGGAACTTGCCCTGGATGCGTGAGTTGGTGATGGTGGCAAACAGCAAGTGCGGCACGGCATAGGCAAGGATGGTGACGACGTAGCCGTACATGTTGACCCGGCCCAGCATGAGGTTGACGAGCGGAGCGGTGAGGAAGATCAGCCGGGGCAGGGCGAACAGATAATGCACCGTGCTGTTGAAGTAACAGAGCCGCTGGGCGAGGGTGAGGCCTTTGCCCAGCAAGGGCAGGTCGATGCGGAGAATCTGCACCATGCCGCGAGCCCAGCGGATGCGCTGGCCAATGTGGTCGGCGACCTTGGCGGTAGCAAGGCCAGCCGCCTGGGGCAGGTTGATGTAAGCCGTGTTCCAACCGTTGCGCTGCATGCGCAGGGAGGTGTGGGCGTCTTCGGTGACGGTCTCGACGGCGATGCCGCCGATCTCATCAAGGGCGGTGCGGCGCATGACGGCACAGGAGCCACAGAAGAAGGTGGCGTTCCAGAAGTCGTTGCCGTCCTGCACCAAGCCGTAGAACAGATAGCCTTCGTTGGGCACCTTGCGGAAGATGCTGAGGTTGCGCTCAAAGGGGTCGGGCGAGTAGAAGAAGTGGGGCGTCTGGAGCATGGCCAGATTGCTGTCTTCGAGGAACCAACCGACCGTCATCTGCAGAAAGGAGCGGGTGGGGATGTGGTCGCAATCGAAGATCGTGACCAGCTCGCTATCGGTCTGCTTGAGAGCGTTGTTGATGTTGCCGGCCTTGGCATGCTTGTGTTCGGAGCGAACGATGTAGCCGGAACCGCAAGAGATGGCGAACTCGCGGAACTCCTGGCGGGTTCCGTCGTCGAGGATGTAGACGTTGAAGCGGTCGGGCGGATAGTCCATGTTGAGGGCGGCAAGGACAGTGGGTTTGACGACCTCGAGGGGCTCATTGTAAGTGGGGATGAAGACATCCACTTTGGGCCAGGTGGTGAAGTCAGCGGGCAGAGCAGCGGGCTTGCGCTCGAGGATCTTGAGGCCCTGAAAGAAGCCAAGGGCGAGGATCAGCGCGGCGTAGAACTCGGCTCCGAGGAGGAGGAACACGAAGATGAGGTCGATGTTCCAGGCGGCGGAACCCTGCATGGAGAGAAAGTTGTACGTCTCCGAGGAGCGGAACCAGAGGTAGCGGGCCGTGCAGAACAGGCTACAAAGCATGAGGAACAGGGTGACCTTGTAGTCCTTTGAGGCGCGGTTGGCCCAGAGGGCCCCAATGAGCAGGACGGCGCTGATGAGAGATTGGGTTTGCCAGTCGAGCGGAATGGTGACCAGGATGCCCAAACCAGCTAAAGCAAGGATTAACAAGAGGATCGTGGCCAGGGAGGCGGATTGTCGATTAGAGACAGTTGTAGTGTTCAAGCGAAGGCTCCAGAGTGTTTGGGGTAGGGAGACAGGCGATTAGTCGCCAGTGGCCATGCCGCGGGTGAAGGTCGGCGTATCGAGCGATTGGGCGTGGCCCTGGAGCCACTCGGCAAGCCGGTAGAAATCTTCGGACGCCCCGCTATTGGGCGCATAGTCGATGATGGTTTCGCCCTCGGCGAGGGCTTCGGAGAACTCGTCGCTGCGGCGGATGACGATAGGCGACAGACGCGACTTGAGCTGGTCGCCAAGCCACTTGCGGAGATCGGTGTGAAGGGTGACGTTGTGATCGAACTTGGAGAGCAGGAAGACAGGCTCGAGATGGGCGCCGGTTTTGGCCGAAAGGTTCTGAAACACGTCGAGAATGGGGCGGACACGCAAGGTGGAGCGGACATCCGGAAGGAGCGGGACCAGGCAGATCGACCTGGTTGCGAAGCGGGCAATCAGATCGAAAGACATGTTCTGCCAGGTATCGATCATCAGATAGTCACATTCGGATCCGATCTGCTCAAGGCCTTCGTTGACCCACTCTTCGGAATCGGAACGGGAGGCAGTGGTGCCGAGGACGGTTAGTGCGCCTTCGTGAAACGAGCGTGGCGTGATGAGGTGGACAGGGGCGGCTGTTGAGGTCCGGGAGACGTGGAACGTGGAGCAACCGGTACGCGATCCGCGAGCGCCGAAGTGAAGCGGGACAAGAGACTGACTTGAGTTTTCGATGATGCCGACGGTGGCCTTGTTCGAAGACAAAACCCGGCCAAGGCTGGCCACGATGGTGGTAACACCAACCCCGCCGGAGCTGGGAAAGAGCATGATGTTGGTGGCGTGCGGCAGGGCGGAGGAATGGTTCGATTCATCGAGGACCGACTGCAGGCCAAGCCAGCGTTCGCCGCGATTCATGGGCTTGCGAGCCACAAGACGACCGAGTTTGGCCGTGATCTCGACGGGCTTGTTGACGGGAGGAGCTTCGCGCTCCGGGAGGGGCGGCTGTTCGATCTGAGGCTCCGGCGGGGGCGTGGCGGACCTGCGATTTGTTACAGGATGAATAATTTGTCGTAAATCAGGTTGTTCTACAGAAGTAACAGAAGAGTTATCTACAGCAGGGGTGAAAGTAAC
>CAZBTA010000235.1:0-7757 GCA_964494515.1 uncultured Bryobacter sp. | reverse complement strand
TGGAGCGTGACCTCGACTTCGCCGAGGGCGTAATCGCCGGGCGGACAGGCGGCGGGCATGACGGCATCGGTGACGAGGACGCTGCGCTCGAGGCCTTTGGCGCGGATAGCGGCCTTGAGGAAATTGGCGGGGACGTGAATGCCGTCGGCGATGAAAGAGGCCGAGAGGCGATCGTCGGCGAGCTGATCCCAGATGTAATTAGGGTGGCGGGGGAGCACGGCGTGGGAGCCGTTGCCGAGGTGGGTGGACATGGTGGCGCCGGCGGAGACGGCGGCGGCGATTTGCTGCGTGTTTGCGTTGGTGTGGCCGATGGCGACGACGACGCCTTCGCTGACGACCTGCTCGATGAACTGGGGAGCATTGTCGTACTCGGGAGAAAGCGTGAGGATGCGGATGTGGCCGGAGGCGGCGTCCTGCATGCGGCGCCACTCTTCGATCGAGGGCGGACGGCACTGGGAGAGGGGGTGGGCGCCACGGGGGCCGGTCTCGGCGGAGATGAAGGGGCCTTCGGCATGGATGGCTTCGAAGGCGGCGCCGACGGCGAGCGTCTCTTTGGCTTTGACGAGCTGGCGGAAGGCGGCCTGCATGGTGGGCTCGGAGCCAGTGATGACGGTGGGGAAGATGCGGGTGACGCCGGTCGAGAGCTGGACATGAATGGAGCGCTCGATTTCTTCGAGGGATGCGCCGGGGGCACAGTAGTCGACACCGGCGAAGCCGTTTACCTGCAGGTCAATAAAGCCAGGGGCGAGCCAGGTGTCGAAGGTGGCTGGAGAGCCGACCCAATCGTCGACGTAATCGATGGTGGAGGAGAACTCGATCTTGAGGGGTTGGCCAGTGCGGTAATCGCGGCCAAAACATTTTTGAGACATTCTGTTTTATTCACACCTTGTCCACAGGGAGTGCGCTGTAAGCGTATCAAAACAATGGAAATAAAAGTCGTGTAAAAGCAGTTCAGCCGCGCCTTTTCTCCTTGCCAGAGATCGGGCGCGGCTGTTACAAGTAATCAAGATCGTCGCTGCTCCTTGAGCTTGCTGGAGAATCTCGGGGGAGGTGGCCAGCAATATCAGTGGAGCAGCGAGCCGATCGTAAACCTCACTAGACTGCGACCGTTTGGGGAACGGGCGTCAGCCAACCAAATTCATCCGGCAAGCTACCATCGACGATCCCGAAGAACTTCGTCTGGATGGCCTCAGTAATAGGCCCGCGACGACCGGCGCCGATCGTGATGCGATCGATGCTGCGGATGGGAGTGACTTCGGCGGCGGTGCCGGTGAAGAAGACTTCGTCGGCAACGTAGAGGAGCTCGCGGGGGATGCCCTGTTCGACGACCTGATAGCCGAGGCCACGGGCGATCTTGACGATGGAATCACGGGTGATGCCGGGCAGCACGCTGGTGGCGAGGGCCGGGGTATAGATGATGCCATCACGGATGACAAAGATGTTTTCGCCGGAGCCTTCGGAGACGTAGCCGTTGACATCGAGGGCGATGCCTTCGGAGTAGCCGTTGGCTTTGGCTTCCATATTGATGAGCTGGGAATTGTTGTAATTACCGGCACTCTTGGCGAGAGCGGGGAGAGTGTTGGGCGCCATACGGTTCCATGAGGAAACGCAGACGTCTACGCCTTCGGCGATGGCCTCGGGGCCGAGGTACTTGCCCCACTCCCAACAGGCGATGTAGCACTCGGTAGGATTGCCGGTGCCGTTCACGCCAATAACGCCGTAACCACGGAGAACGATGGGGCGGAAGTAGCAGGAGCGCATTTTGTTGACCTGGACCAGTTCGATCATGGCGTCAGCGACCTGCTGCTGGGTAAATTGGGACATGTCGATGCGGTAAATCTTGGCCGAATCAAACATGCGGCGGACGTGTTCGGCAAGGCGAAACACGGCCGGCCCCTTTTTCGTCTCATAGCAGCGAACACCCTCGAAGACGGCGCTTCCGTAGCTGACTACATGGCTAAGGACGTGAATGGTTGCGTCTTGCCAGTTGATCAGTTTTCCGTTGTGCCAGATTTTTTCGGTGGGCTTCATGGGATTATTATAACTGGCATGAATACCAAGACCCGAATCCTAATTGCGGCGGTGCTGGGAGCACTGAGCGTATACGGGCAGGCGAAGCTCAAAGAGATCAAGCCCGGGATGAACTTCTTCAAGAAGGAGCAGGACATCCAGATGGGTCGGGAGTATGCGCAGCAGATTGAGCGGGAAGTGGAAGTATTGCCGTCGGGGCCGCTGACGGACTACATCAATTCGTTGGGTCAGAAGATTGCGTCGCAGCCGCAGGCGAATGGTTTTCCCTTTACTTTCAAGGTGGTGAACGACCCGTCGATCAATGCGTTTGCGTTGCCGGGCGGGCCGGTGTACATCCATACGGGGATTCTGCTGAATGCCGAGAATGAAGGCCAGGTGATGGGGGTGATCGCGCACGAGTGTTCGCATATCGCGCTGCGGCACTCGACCAACCAGGTGAGCAAGAGCTACATGATCCAGCTGCCGGCGATGGTGGCGGGAATGTATGGACAGTATAAGGGTGGGTTGACGGGGATGCTGGCGCAACTGGGTGTGGGGCTGGGCGCGAACGGGTTGCTGATGAAGTTTTCACGCGGGGCCGAGCAGCAGGCGGACTTACTGGGAGCGCGGATGATGGCGCAGGCTGGATATAACCCGATCGAGATGGCGCGATTCTTTGAAACGCTGGAAGCGAAATCAGGCAGCAAGAGCGGAAGCGACTTCTTCAGCTCGCATCCGAACCCGGGCAATCGCGTGAAGTATGTGAGTGAGGAAGTGACGTTGCTGCCGCAGCGGGAATTCAAGGCTGATACGGGCAAGTTTGCCAGGATGAAGCAGATGGCGCAGGCTCTGCCCGCGCCGAAGAAGAAGCCGGCCGCCCCCGGGGCTGCTGGTGGTGGCGCGAGCCAGCCGCCGCAGAACAGCGACGGGAGCCGGACCTGGAGCGGGCAGGCGTTTCGCATCAACTATCCGGGCGACTGGGGTGGGTATGGCGATGCAAACTCGCCGAACGTGACGCTGGCGCCGCAGAGCGGGATCAAGCAGGAAGCCAACGGGCAGACGCAGATCGGCCTCGGCGTGATCATCGCGCGGTATGAAGATGACGACGGGCGGTTTAACTTCCAGCAGGATACCGAGAAGCTGATCCAGTCGATCATCAAGCAGAACCCGTCGATGGGGAACACGCAGCCGAAGATCAATGCGAACCAGGTGAATGGGCGCAATGTGTATGTGACGCGGCTGGTATCGAAGTCGCCGCTCGATGGTGGCAATGAGATCGACACGGTGGTGACGATCGAGCACCGGGGCGGGCTGATGTATCTCGTGTTTATCGCTCCGGAACGGCAAATGCAGTCGGTTCAGAATCAGTTTGACCAGATTCTGAATTCGCTACAGTTGCAGTAGGATGTTTCGCAGATCACCTGGCTTTGCCCTCTTTTGTGTTTTGATTCTCGGGTTGGGAATCGGCGCGGTTGTGAGCGTGTTTGGCGTGGCGAACGCATTGCTATATCAGCCACTGCCGTATCCACATGGGGACCAGATTGTGCGGGTGATGAACCGCATACCGAAGCTGGGGTTGCGCAATAACGTATCAGGACCCAACTGGCAGGACTGGCATGATGAGTCGCGCGCGTTTGCGGCACTGGCGACGTATCGCGGTGGGGAGATGGCGCTGTCGGTGAATGGGCGGGGGACGTTTGCGGAGATGTATTGGGTGAGCCGCGAGTTTCTCGACGTGTTTGAGACCGAGCCCGCGATGGGGCGGCGCATGGACGAGAACAGCGTGCTGATCAGCCATGGATTCTGGCAGCAGCATTACGGGGGATCGCCGGGGGTGATCGGCGAGAAGGTGAAGATCAACGAACGGGTATATACGGTGGCGGGGGTGATGGGGGAGAAGTTTCAGTTCCCTGCCCGGGCGGCGGTGTGGATTGGGGAGAACGAAAAGCCGGCGGCGCAGAACCGGACGGCGAACAACTTTAAGGCGGTGGGGCGACTGAAGGTGCCGCTTGAGGCGGCGCAAGCGGAGATGGACGCGCTGATGGACCGCATGCGGGCCAAGTATCCGGGAGAGATCGGTGGCAATGGGGTGGGGCTGGCGGGGCTGAAGGACCAGTTGGCGGCGCCGTACCGGGACACGTTGTGGCTACTGTTTGGCGCGGCGGTGGTGTTGCTCGGGATTGCGTGCGCGAACGTGAGCAGTGTGATGCTGGCGAGGGCGCAGGCGCGCGTGAAGGAATTTGCCGTGCGTGTGTCGCTAGGGGCGAGCGCGAAGCATATCGTGTGGCAAGTGGTGGCCGAGAGCCTGGCGCTGGGGGCGGCGAGTGCGCTGGTAGGCGTGATGCTGGCGGATTGGGGATTGCAGGCGTTTCGCGGGATTGTGGTGGCGACGATGGACTGGCGGGTGGTGGTGTTTGCGACCGTGGTGGCGATGGGGGCGAGTGTGTTGTTTAGCGTGTATCCGGCGTGGCGCGTCTCGCGCGTGGACCCGACGGTGGCGCTGGGTGGAGCGGGACAGAAGGGGACAGTGGGCGGAGGGGGCGTCTGGTTCCGGCGGAGCCTGGCGGCGGGACAGGTGGCGATGGCGCTGGTGTTGCTGGTGGGGACGCTGTTGCTGGTGCGCAGTATGAATGCGCTGCTCGATGTGAATCTGGGGTTTGACCCGGACAAGGTGCTGGTGAGCTATACGCATGTGCCGGCGAAGGAACTGGAAGGGCATTTGAAGGCGACGGCGACGTTCCGCGAGGTGTTGCGCGAGTTGCGCGCGGCGCCCGAGGTGGACAAGGCGGCGGCGGTGATGGGGATGCCGGTGGGACGGTATGGATCGGACGGGGGCTACATGATCGCGGGCCAGCCGATGCCGAAGGATCTGAATCTGTTGCCGCAGGCGGGGTTCCGCATTGTGTCGCCGGGATTCTTTGAGACGATGCGCGTGCCGCTGAAGGCGGGGCGTGACTTTACGGAAGAAGACAGCTACGACAAGCAGTTTGTGGCGATCATCAACGAGACGCTGGCGCGGCGGAGCTTTCCGAACGGGGATGCGCTGGGCAAGCAGATCCTCTGCGGACTGGACAGCCCGAAGCCGATGACGGTGGTGGGCATTGTGGGGGATGTGCGGCATAACGGGCCGAGCAAGGAAATGGACGCCGAGCTGTACATGCCTTACGGGCAGCATCCGTTCTTTGCCAACGAGCTGCAGATCGCGGTACGCGCCAAGGGCGATCCGCGGCCGGTGAGCACGACGGTGCGTGAGGTGGTGGGGAGGATGAACCCGGATGCGGCAGTGAACTCGGTGACGCTCGAGTCGATGCTCGATGAGAGCCTGGCGAGCGAGCAGTTGCGGCTGAAGCTGTTGTGGCCGGTGGCGGGGCTGGCGCTGGTGCTGGCGGCGGCGGGGCTGTATGGCGTGCTGTCGTATCTGGTGAACCAGCGGATGGCGGAGTTTGGACTGCGGGTGGCGCTCGGCGCATCGCGGGGCGACATTGTGAAGCTGGTGTGGCGCGAGGCGGCTGTGATTGTGGTGGCGGGATTTAGCGTGGGGCTGGGGCTGGTGGCCGTGCTGGCGAGCAGTGTGGAGAAATTTCTGTTTGGCGTGAAGGCACTTGATGCCATGAGTGTGGGCATGGCGGTGGGGGCGCTGCTGGTGGCTACGGTGGCGGCGGTGCTGGTGCCGACGCGCGGGGCGACGACGGCGGATCCGCTTGAGGTATTGAGGAGCTAGCGAGTGGTGTTTGACGCGGTGTTGTTTGACTTTGATGGCACGCTGGTGGACAGCGAGCCGATCCACTTTGAGTGTTGGGGAATGGTGCTGGAACCGTTTGGCGTGAAGCTGACGTGGGATGAGTACAGCCGCAACTGCATTGGGGTATCGGACCGGGCGATGATCCGGCAGTTGGCGGCGGAGTTGGGGCTCGACTTTGAGGAGCTGTATGCGCAGTATCCGCGCAAGAAGGAATTGCTGCGAGACCGGATGCTGGCGGCGCCGCCGATGGATGGGGCGGTGCGGGAGTTTCTGCTGGAGTATGACCGGCTGCCGATGGGGCTCGTGACGTCGAGCTACAGGATTGAGGTGGAGCCGGTGCTGGAGGCGGTGGGGGTGAGGCAGAGGTTTGGCGGGGCGGTGTTTGGGGATGAGGTGAAGAATCTGAAGCCACATCCGGAGCCGTATCTATTGGGGGCGGAGCGATTGGGGGTGAAGCGGCCGTTGGTGTTTGAAGATTCGGACGCGGGAATGGCGAGCGCGCGGGCGGCGGGGTTTGAGGCAGTGCAAGTAAAACATCCGAGTGAGATACCGGGGCTGGCCTCGCGTTTATTAAACTGGTAGTTTCCATGGAATTTGAAAAAGTGTACGAGCCCCAACGCTTTGAAGCGCGTTGGGCGGAGTGGTGGGTGGAGTCGCGTCTTTACGCGGCCGATGTGACGAGCAAGAAGCCGGTGTTCAGCCTGTGCATTCCGCCACCGAACGTGACGGGCAACCTGCACATGGGGCACATGCTCGAGCACACGATGATCGATATGGTGGTGCGGTGGAACCGGATGAGCGGGAAGAATACGCTCTGGCTGCCGGGGACGGACCACGCGGGGATCGCGACGCAGATGGTGGTGGAGCGGCAGATGGCCAAAGAGGGCCTGACGAAGCACGACCTGGGGCGCGAGAAGTTTGAAGAGCGGGTGTGGAAGTGGAAGGCCGAGTCTGGCGGGGCGATCGTCAACCAGATGAAGACGGTGGGCGTGAGCTGCGACTGGACGCGGGAGCGATTTACGCTGGACCCGGGGCTGTCGCGCGCGGTGCGCGAGGTGTTCTGCGGGTTGCATGAGCGCGGGCTTGTGTATCGCGGCGAGCGCATGGTGAACTGGTGCCCGCGGTGCGGGACGGCGCTGTCGGATCTCGAAGTGAAGCACGATGAGACGGATGGCAGCCTGTGGCACATCAAGTATCCGGTGACCGGCACGAACGAGTATCTGATCGTGGCGACGACACGGCCGGAGACGATGCTGGGCGATACGGCGGTGGCGATCCATCCGGAGGATGAGCGCTATCTGCATCTGCACGGCAAGACGGTGACGCTGCCGCTGGTGGGCCGCGAGATCCCGATCATCTGTGACGAGATGGCCGACCCGAAGTTTGGGACAGGCGTGGTGAAGGTGACGCCGGCGCATGACCCGAATGACTTTGAAGCGGGGCTGCGGCACAACCTGCCGCGGATCCAGGTGATTGGCGAGGACGCGAAGATTCTGCCGGCGGGCGGCGCGTATGCGGGGCTCGAGCGTTATGAGGCGCGCAAGAAGGTGGTGGCGGCGCTTGAGGCGGCGGGACTGCTTGAGAAGATCGAGCCGCACAAGCTGAGCGTGGGCAAGTGTGAACGATGCCAGACGGTGGTGGAACCGCTGGTGTCGAAGCAGTGGTTTGTGAACATGAAGCCGCTGGCCGAGAAGGCGATTGCGGCGGTGGAAGAGGGGCGGACAACAATCGAGCCGGAGCAGAGCCGCACGGTGTTCTTCCACTGGATGCGGAACATCCGCGACTGGTGTGTGAGCCGGCAGTTGTGGTGGGGCCACCGGATTCCGGCATGGCACTGCAAGAACTGTGGCGAGGCAACGGTGGCGCGCGAGACGCCGATCACGTGCGCGCATTGCGGGTTTGACCAACTGGAGCAGGACAAGGACGTGCTGGATACGTGGTTCAGCTCGGGGTTGTGGCCGTTCTCGACGCTGGGCTGGCCGGACAAGACTCCTGACCTTGAAAC
>CAZBTA010000234.1:6838-7771 GCA_964494515.1 uncultured Bryobacter sp. | reverse complement strand
CTTGTCCCCTTGTTCCCCGTGTCTGCTGCTTGCCGGTGCATAAGCGGTGCATTGCATAAGAGGTGCGTGCACATTGGAGGGAGGCTTTGCGAATGGCCAGGGCCTGGCGCTGCCAGATGGTCAATTGACCTGTGAAGAGCGAACGCTTGCAAGTCCAGACATCTTCGCGATCCAGGGATTAGGACAAATCCGGAACTTTAGTGCTGCGTGCACTGTTCGAAATTGGATCGAGAAGTGGCATCTTGCGAGGCTTGAACCTGGTTGTGCCAGATGTGCGCATGAACAGTTTGCGTTTCGCGCGCGGCGGCTGTTTGAAGACAACCCGGAGAGCTTCAATCGAATCCTGCAACAAGTTCGGGTTTATCAGCCACGAATGAATGAGGTGTCGCCCAAGGTAACATCAGACGGTCATCTGACGTTGCGCTTCAGAGATAGTAGCCTCCTGACGCCATTTGTAGGCCGGAATTACTCTGATGGTGAGATTCGGCTTTTTGCTCAACCCATTCTGCTCCATGACCGCCAATCGAATTCCCTGCTCTGTCTCGAGGGGCCGGAGCTCAGCATTTATCCAACGCTGCTGCCTGAGCTCGTCGAGGAGTTTCGTAGCTCCGCCATTGGCGGTGGACAGTTGATGGTCACGACCCATTCCACTGAGCTTTTGAAGGCGGTGTAGCCTGAAGAGGTGTTTTGGCTGACGAGGGGTAACGAGTTTTCGGAAGTCAGGCAGGCTATTGAGAATCAGCGGGTAAAGCGCTCTGTGGAATCCGGCAAGATGATGGGAACGATTTGGCGGCAAGGGCTTCTTGGAAATTGATACCTGAGTGCATTACTAACCTTCAAATCGGCTTAGATCACCCGAGAGTCACGTTAAGCACAGTGAATCCAGCGCCCAATAAAAGGCATAACGGACTTGGTTAAGATTTTCTCTGAAGA
>CAZBTA010000234.1:5383-6828 GCA_964494515.1 uncultured Bryobacter sp. | reverse complement strand
CTCAGTTGAGCGCAACTTTAGGCTGTATATCAAGTTTGAGCGGCTTTGCGCATGGGGTGTGGGTGGGCTAGGATTACGCTGGTAGAGACCCATGGAACCCACGATTGTTGTGCCGGCGCCGGTTGCGGAGCAGAACCGCATTCACGTGATTGATCTGCTGCGGGGGGTGGCGTTGTTGGGGATTCTGGTGATGAATATACCGGGGTTCTCGATGGCGCAGTACTCTTATGAGGCTTTCTCGCGGGATCCTTCGCAGTTCAACTTCTGGCTGAATGCCTTCATTACCGTCTTTCTTGAAGGGAAGATGCGGGCGATGTTTGGCATGGTGTTTGGGGCGGGATTGTTGCTGTTTGTGGCGTCGAAGGAGAAGGGGGGCGCCTCGGCGCACTTGCTGTTCTACCGGCGCATGTTCTGGCTGGTGATCTTCGGGCTGATCCATGCCCATCTGATCCTGTGGATCGGCGACATCCTCTATCTTTACGGCATCTGCGGGATGATCATCTATCTGTTTCGCAACGTGAACCCCAAATACCTGGTGATGGGGGTGCCGCTGGTGGCGGTGATCGGGTTTGCGACGAATACGATGTTCTACATGAACATTCGCGAGAAGCGGCTGGCTTATGTGGATGCGGTGAAGGCGCAGAACAACAAGCAGACGCTGACGGCGGGGCAGCAGAAGGCTCTTGAGCAGTGGCGTGAGGTGGAGAAGACGATGATCCCCAATCGCGAAGACGCCAGGGCGAATACGGCGAAGATGAAGGGTGATTACGGGACGGTGGCGGGGTACTTGCGGCCGATGGCGTTTGATATGCAGACAAAGTATCTGCCATTTGAGCTGTGGGATTCGATTGCGTTGATGTTTCTCGGGTTTGCGCTGTATCGGTGGGGATTCCTCACGGGAGAGTGGAGCCGGGAGCTGTATGTGCGGGTGATGGCGATCGGGTATGGGGTGGGATTGCCGCTGGTGGTGTGGGACTTTATTTATGACTTCCAGAACTTTGGGACGCTGGAGCTGAACCTGCAGCGGATGGAGCAGATCGCGGTGAACTGGATGGGGCTGATCTATCCGTTTCAGCGGATTTTTCTGGTGATGGCGCACGCGGCGGCGCTGATTCTGTTGAGCAAGTCGGGGATGATGACGGGGCTGGTGAAGCGGCTGGAGGCGGTGGGGCGGATGGCGTTTACGAACTACATCATGCACTCGGTGATCTGTACGCTGTTCTTCTTTGGGTATGGGTTGAACTACTACGCCGAGCTTGAGTTCTACAAGATTCATTACGTGGTGCTGGCGATCTGGGCGCTGCAGTTGTACCTGAGCCCGTTGTGGTTGAAGTCGTTCTACTATGGGCCGCTGGAGTGGATGTGGCGGTGTTTGACTTATTGGAGAGTGCAGCCGATGCGGCGGGTGGAGGCGAGGGCGCTAGCGGCCGAGACGGCGAACTGAG
>CAZBTA010000234.1:0-5283 GCA_964494515.1 uncultured Bryobacter sp. | reverse complement strand
TAATCTTTGCGCCAGGCATCTTCGAAGGCGCGCCAGAAGTTGTCGTCGTTCTTTTGCCATTGGTCGAGGCGGGCGCCGGAGAGTTGGACTTCTTCCTGTTGCATGGTGCCGTGGCCGAAGGGGCAGATCCATTCGAGCTTGGGAGGCGCGAACAGCGTGGCGTGGGACCAGTTGCCGTGTTCGACCGGCATGCGGAGACGACTGAGGCAGGTGCGGCAACGATACTTCTGGTCGATCCAGGCCGCGTAGGCCAGAATAAACACGAACATGTCCACGCCCATCAACGCAAATGTGTAGGCGAGGTCGAGCCCCATGCGGTCGTTGGGGAAGAAAGTGTTGACCCAAAGGATCAAAACAACATGGAGCAGGATCAGTGCAACGAGTTTCGTGACCAGTAGCGCCCACCACTTCATAGATACTTTGACGATCTAGGACCGGATTAAGTTCCTGAGGATGAACAACACATTGGCGGGACGCTCGGCGAGGCGACGCATGAAGTAGGGATACCATGCCTCGCCATATGGCACGTAGAGGCGAACGCGATACCCCTGACGCAGGAGACGGGACTGGAGGTCGCGGCGGACGCCGTAGAGCATCTGGTACTCGAAGAAATCTTTGGGCGTGTCGTTGGCGCAGGCGATCATGTTGTCGTCGTGGGTGGCGAAGGCGGGATAGGAACCACCGGTCAAGAGGATGCGCGAGAGCTTGAGATAGTTGTTGTCGACATCGGATTTATCGGGCCAGGCGAGCTCGGGCGGCTCGGCGTAGGCGCCCTTGCACAGGCGGACGGGGAGGCCAAGGCCATTGAGACGCTCGATGTCGGCCTCAGTGCGGTAGAGGTAGGCCTGGAGGACGGCGCGGACGCAGCCGAATTCGGCATGCAGGCGCTCGACGATGGCGAGGGTGCGGTCGGTGTAGGCGGTGGATTCCATGTCGAACTCGACGCGGGCTTTGATGGCGCTGGCGCGGGCGACAAGGGAATGGGCGTGCTCGTAGCAGAGCGCTTCGTCGATGTCGAGACCGAGCTGGGTGAGCTTGACGGAGATGGAGACATCGAGGCCGAGAGCATGCAGGGCATCGAGTGTCTCGAGGCAATGGTCGCGCGCCTGACGGGCCTCGGAGATGGCAGTGACGCTTTCGCCGAGGTAATCGAGCGTGGTGAGGAAGCCCTGGCCGTGGAGCTGGCGGCAGACGGTGAGCGCTTCGGCGAGCGTGTTGCCGGCAATGAAGCGGCGGGTTAAGGGACGGGCGAGGCGGGAATGTTCCATCCAGCGACGGAGGCCCTTGTGCTGGCTGAGGTAGATAAAGAATGAGCGCAGCATCTCACCCCATTGTGGCAGGTGTTTAGCGCAGGAGTTCGAGGGCGAGGAAGCCGAAGAGAGTGCCGGCGAAAGCTCCGGCGAGCACATCGCTCAAAAAGTGCATACCCAGGACGATGCGGCTGGAGGCGACCGAGACGGCGACGAAGGTGGCTTCGAGCCAGTAATCGGGATAGAGCACCATGAGCGGCGTGAGGATCGCAAAGGCCGTGATGGTATGGCCCGACGGGAAGCTGAACTGATCGGGCGGCAAGAGCGTGGACCAGCAATGCGGCTCGATGTGGCAGGGGCGACGACGACCGGTGAGGCGCTTGGCCCAGAGGAAGAAGGCGATGCCGATGCCGGCGGCCAGGAACGAAGAGCCGATGGCGAGATAGGCCTCGGGACCGCCGTAGAGGGCGATCAGGATGGCGAGGGCGTACCACAGCCAGCCGTCGCCACAGCGGGTAGCACAGATCATCCAGAGGCGGACCCACTGGGGGGCGCTCCAGCTATGAACCCGGCGCATCAGACGGTGATCGCGGGTCTCGATGAAATCGCGGACCAAGATAAGAGCACTCATGCGGCCAACTCCGTGTTCTCGATGGCGGGAAGCGCGGGGGCGACGAGGTCGCGCCAGCGATTGCGCCAATAGGACTCAAATGAGATTTCGCAACCGTAGTTGATGAGACCGGCCAGCGGGACCAGAGCGATGAGGGGAGCCAGACCGAGAGTCCAGGGCTTATCGCGGAACAGATGACCGGAGATGGTGAGAAGCTCGGCGCAGAGCCTGAAGTATGAACCACTTTCACCGGCGACCTGAGCCCGACGGGCGCGGAGACCGGCGAAGAATTCCTGCTTGTTGCGGGCGCCGGGGACGTGGGTCCACGCGCGACCGAGACTCAAGACACCATGGGAATCGCTGCCACCAATACCAATACGATTGAGGGAATCACAAACGGTCGCGGCGGTGCGGTTGGAAGCGGAGGGCATAGCTCCGTTCAAGACTTCGATTGCCGGGAAATGCTCGGCAAAGAGGCGAAAGTCTTCCTCCACCCGACGACCAGTGAGGCCCGAAAACATGTGGTTTACCGAGTATAGCAACCGCTCCTGCTCGAGGTAAGCGAGGAGGCGGGGCATGTCGGTGGCGCGGCGGGCGAGCTCGATGTGGTGGCGTTCGGTGATGTCGTAGACACCGATGTGGGCCTCGCAGCCGCTGGGGAGAGTGACGGTGAGCTCTTCGCTCAGGAAGAAATCGGGGAGGTGGCGGAGGTGATCGCAGGCGCCGATCGAATCGTGGTCGGTGACAGTGACGAGCGACATGCCACGACGTTTGAGGATGGAGTAGAGTTCGTCAGGGGTGGTGTAGCATTCCTGACAAAAGCGACGGAAGAAAGGGATGGTGCACAGCCCGGAATGAACCGTATGGACGTGCATGTCGCATTTCATGCCTTAGTTATCGCGGGGTGAGATTACAGGGCCATGACGAACGGAAAAAACATTCGTGAAATACTATGTTTTGGGAAAATTGCAGCTTAGGATGGGGCTTCGATGCCAAAACTGGACCTGATCTACTTTGACGCTGGGGGTGGGCACCGCGCGGCGGCAAACGCGCTGAAGCAGGCGTTTGCGGAGAAGCATCCGGAATGGGAAGTGCGGCTGATGCACTTTCAGGAAGAGCTGGAATCGCTCGACATCTTCCGGCAGTTGTTTGGCATCAAGATGGAGGACGTCTACAACCTGGTGTTGCGCAAGGGGTGGACGCTGGGGTCGCCACAGTTGCTGGTGGGGATGCATTTGCTGATCCGGCTGTATCACCCGCTGCAGGTGAAGAAGCTGAAGGAATTCTGGAGCAAGGGCGCGCCGGATATCGCGATCTCGGTGGTGCCGAACTTTACGCGGGCGATCTATCAGGCGCTGGGGCAAGTGAGCCCGAAGACGAAGCTGGTGACGATCCTGACGGACCTGGCGGATTACCCGCCGCACTTCTGGCTTGAGAAGGGGCAGGACCAGTATGCGATCTGCGGGACGGCGAAGGCCGAGCAGCAGGCGCTCGAGATCGGGCTGAAGCGGGAGAAGGTGTACCGGGTGAGCGGGATGATTCTGAACCCGCGGTTCTATGAGCCGGTGGAAGTGGATATAGAGGCGGAGCGGCGCAAGCTGGGGCTCGACGCGAAGACGCCGACGGCGCTGCTGATGTTTGGCGGGTATGGCTCGCCCGTGATGAAGAAGATTGCGCGGAAGCTCGAGAGCAAGAAGGTGCAGCTGATCTTTATCTGTGGCAAGAGCACGAAGCTGAAGGAAGAGATCCAGGCGATGGGGCTGAAGGCGCCACACTTTGTGGAGGGGTTTACGAAGGAAGTGCCTTACTACATGAAGCTGTCGGACTTCTTTATCGGCAAGCCGGGGCCGGGGTCGATCTCGGAGGCGATTCATCTGGGGTTGCCGGTGATTACGACGTGCAACGCGCTGACGCTGCCGCAGGAGCGGTATAACGCGCAGTGGCTGGAGGAGAACGAGCTGGGGATGGTGCTGAAGAGCTTTGGCGAAGTGGGCGAGGCAGTGGACCGGATGATCGTGCCGGAGGTGCTGGCACGGTATCAGGCGAACGCGCGGCAGGTGAACAATCGCGCGATCTTTGAGATCCCGGAGATCATTGATAAGCTGCTCAAATGATTCGTTGGGCAGTAGGGATCGTGGCAGCCGGCGCGCTGCTGGGGCAGGACCAGTACACAGACTACATCAATCAGATTGCACAGAAGCAACTGATGGCGCGCAAGGCGGCCGTGGGGGCGATACGGACGGAGACGGAAGCACGGGCGCGGATGCAGGCGTCGCGGGAGAAGGTGCTGAAGATGCTCGGCGGGCTACCGAGCTATCGCGGGCCGCTGAAGGCGGTGACGACGAAGACGCGCGACATGGGGAGCTACGTTGTCGAGAACGTGAGCTTTGAATCGCTGCCCGGATATGTGGTGACGGCGAACCTGTACCGGCCGAAGGCGGCGGGGCGACATCCGGCAGTGCTGTACTCGATCGGGCACTGGGATGAGGGCAAGATCGCGGGGCAACGGATTGGGGCGAACCTGGCGGCGAAGGGATTTGTGGTGTTGAGCTATGACCCGGTGGGCCAGGGCGAGAGGACGCAGGCTTATGACGCGCGGTTTGGGCGCAGCCTGATCGGGGGATCGACGGAGCAACACTTTATGGTGGGCGCGCAGGCGCTGCTGGCGGGCGAGCATGTGGCAAGGTACTTCATTCATGATTCGATGCGGGGCATTGATTATCTGGAGAGCCGGCCGGAGGTGGATGGGTCGCGCATTGGGGTATCGGGATGCAGCGGGGGCGGGACGCAGACGATGTATGTGGCGGCACTGGATGAGCGGGTGAAAGTGGCGGCGCCGTCGTGTGTGATGAATTCGTTTGAGATGGTGGTGGCGGGGCCGACGGGGGATAGCGAGCAGAGCTTTGTGGGGTTTGTGAAAGAGGGGCTGGATCAGGCGGACTGGGTGTATCTGTTTGCGCCGAAGCCGTGGCTGATCTCGTCGACCGAGGAGGACTTCTTTACGCCGGCGGCGGCGAAGATTGTGTACGAGCAGGGGCAGGCTTTTTATCGCGTGTTTGACAAGGAAGACCGGGTGAAGTGGGTGGTGGGGCCGGGTGGGCATGGGACGCCGCTGAAGGTGAGAGAGGCGATCTATGACTGGATGATCCGGTGGCTGAAGGATGGGCAGGGGGACGTGAAGGAGCAGGAGTTGCCGATGCTGGGCGTGGCGGAGCTGTGTGTGTATCCGGGGTGTCTGGCGCCGGGCAAGGGGCTGAGCGAGGTGATCGCCGAGGGGTGGAAGGCACGCAAGAAGAAGGGGGATCCGCGGCAGTTGATTGAGCTGGGGGGCGAGGCGACGGGGTTGACGGAGGTGAAGTGGCTGGGGCCGGAGAAGACGGATGAGTTGTTTGTGGTGGTGAATGATGGCGTGCCGGCGGAGAG
>CAZBTA010000233.1:0-7815 GCA_964494515.1 uncultured Bryobacter sp. | reverse complement strand
AACCGCGGTTCGCGTCTTGCAAGGCATAAGCCGCCACTTCGCGGCCGAGGCGGGAGCCACACATGCAGAAAGCTGAAGTCGATTTGGGGTTACCCATCAAGCTCTGGACGGGTGGAGAAGGACCACCAATCATGCTCCTCCACGGTGGCTGGGCTGGTGCCGCCGCGCATTGGGGCGCCGTCTGGGATCAACTCTCGCGTCAATTCCGCGTGGTCGCACCCGAACTCCCGGGCATCATCTCGAACTTCAATTACGCCATGCCCAGCTACCGTGATTACGCGGCCCTATGCCTCAAACTCATCGACACACTCGAGCTCCAGCAGGTCACCGTATGCGGCAACTCCCTCGGCGCTTCGGTCGCCTGGGAGCTCGCTTCCGCTCATCCCGCAAGGATCAGTCATCTCGTCATGGTCAACGGCTTTCCGCCCCGTCGTCTCCCCGCGCCGCTGCGATGGCTGTTCGGCAACCGCCGTCTTCGCGCGATGGCGGAACGTACCCTGGCGCGAGATTTCTACAGCCCTCAAGCGCTAGTGAGGGCATTCGCGGATCAGCGAAACGTGCCCGCTGAAGTTCGCCAGAATCTCGAAAATCCCGCTCCCCAAATGCTTCGGGTCATGTTCCAGTTGCTCATGAGTATTCGCCAGAAGCCTGAACAACCAGCCGTGCCCTTGCACTGGATCTGGGGTGCGCAAGACAGTTTACCGGGCGTCACGATTGACGACGGCAGGCAGCTCTCGCGGCAGTATTCTGACGGCGGATTGCAGGCGATTGACGGAGCCGGGCACCTGCCTCAAACGGAGAAACCATCGGAGTTCATTGCGGCGCTCAATGGGTGCCTCAACCAGCTACCCAGACCCTGAAAGAAAGGATGGTGCACCCGGAGGGATTCGAACCCCCGACCCTTTGGTTCGAAGCCAAATGCTCTATCCAGCTGAGCTACAGGTGCGTCCTACGCAAAAGTCTATATCAATCCCCGCCCCCTTGCACAACCTTCTTCAGCTCCTCAATCGCCTTCTTCGCCATCCCATTCTCCGGGTCCACCCGCAGCAATCGCTCCATCGTCCGCCGCGCCTCATCAAACCGCTTCTCCATCACAAACACCCGCCCCAGATTCAGATACAGCAACTCATTCTCCGGCGCCTCGGCGATCCCCCGCTCAAACGTCTCCACCGCCTTCTCCCGCTGCTTCGCCTGCAAGTACAGCACCCCCAGATTGTTCCACGCCGCCCCAAACTTCGGCCTGATCCTCACCGCCTCGCGCAACCTCCGCTCCCCCTCAACCAGATCCCCCTGCTTGGCCCGCGCCAGGCCCAGCCCCTGCATGCCCTCCGCGCTCTCCGGCTCGATCTCAAGCGCCGCCCGAAAGTACCGCTCCGCCTCCACCACCCGGCCCAACTTGTCCGACGCCTCCCCCGCGTTCAACAATACATGCGCCTGCCCCTGCTTCACGCGCAACGCCTGCTCAAAGTGCTCCAGCGCCCCGGCATAATCCTTCTTCTCGAGCGCCACCCCGCCCATCTCATTCCACGCCTCCGCGCTCTTCGGGTCCACCCGCAACGCCTCATCCAGATAACGCACCGCCATCTCCAGCCGCTTCGCCTCGCGATGGATCTGCCCCACCAGCACCAGCGTCCGCACATTCTCCGGCTGCTGCCGCAACACTGACTCGAGATACGGCAACGCCTGCTCCGGATATCCACACACCAGCAGCGACGCCCCCAGCTTGAAGAAGTCCCGCTTGCCCCTCACCACCGGCCGCTTCTCCGCCAGATCCGCCTTAACCTGCGCCTCCCCCGGCGGCTTCGCATAGATCTTCACCGCCTCGCCCTCGGCATTCAACAGCAGGCACAACGGCAACTCCAACTCCGCCCGATACTCAAACAGATACCGCCGGAACAACGCATACGCCGCCAGCCTGTCCCCCTCCGCCTCACGCAACACAAACAGCCCCGGCCCCGCCTGCTTCTCCGGCAACGGCACCGGCTCAATCAACCACGTATCCTCGAGCCGCGGCCGGTTATCTCCGGCCATCTCCCGCGCTGCGATTCGCCGCGGCTCGGCCATCTTCACCGCGCTCACCGCCCCCTCTTCGTGAACACTGTAAACATTCCCCGCCTTGAGATCCCGCAACACCTGCCTTGCCCCGCCCGGCCACACGATCTCCACCTCGCGCGCCACCTTCGCCTCACCCAGCCCAAAGTGCAACGTCTTCGTATGCTGCGACAAATACCCCGACCCCGCCGTCACCCACTTCGTCTGCCCATCCACTTTCACCCGCGCCCCGATCGCATCCCGGTTCGACTTCGCGCCCACCAGCCGTAGCGCGATCCGCTCCCTGCCTTGTCCACACCGGTTCTGGAACACTCGCACCTGCGGCCCCAGCCTGCTCTTCACAATCAGATCCACACACCCATCCCCATCCACATCCGTCACGGCAAACGCCCGCGAATCTCCCACAAACCCCACGCCCGCCTCCGCCGTCCGGTCCACATACTTCCCCCGCCCATCCGGCGCGTAGAACAGATTCGCCTCGTTCCCATTCCACGAGTACCCCTCGCGAATAAACTGATTGATCGCGTTCCACCCGTTCTCATAAACCCGCGACGCCACCGCCGTCTCCGGCGTCTTCGCCACCACCTGCCGCCAGAAGAACCCCATCAGATCCGGCCCCTTCGGCCCCGTCATCATCCCGCACGTCAGAAAGAACTCCACCTTCCCGTCATTATCAAAATCCGCCGCATCCGCGCTCCATCCCCACCGCCCCATCTCAAGCCCCACCTCCTCCTGCCGGAACTTCCCATTCCCCAGATTCCGGTAAAAGCTGTTCCCCTTCGTATGCCCGCGCCACGCCTCGTTGAACGCATGCGGAAACTTCTCATGCCTCACCACCTTCTGCCCCGCCGCTGTCCACATGTTCGCCACATACAGATCCGCCCGCCCGCTCCCGCTCGTGTCCACCCACGCCGCGCTCATCCCCGGCCCAATGTCCTCCACCCCCGCCTCCGCCGCCACATCTTCAAACTTCCCCCCACGATTCCGATACAGATTATTCCGCCCAAAATCATTCGCCACATACAGGCTCGGCCACCCCGACCCGTCATAGTCACACCACGCCGGCGCAAAGCTGTAGCGATTGTTGTTCACGCTCATCCCGCTCTCCGCTGTCACATCCTCGAAGTACCCCGACCCATCCTCATTCACCCGGTTCCGAAACAGGAAGTTGGGTGGCCCGTTCTGCGCGTCAAAATACGGCACCGGGTAGCGAAACTGCGCCTCGCTCTGAAAGAAGCTGTACGTGCACAGATACAGATCCACCCGCCCGTCCCGGTCATAATCCGCCGCCGCCATCCCCGTAAAAGCCCCCTGCGGCGCCACGGCAAACCGGAACGCATTCGGTGCGAGCGTAAACTGCCCCTTCCCATCATTCAGGTACAACACCGGCCCCGCCCCGCGCAGCACCACCAGATCTTGCCGCCCCACATTCCGCACATCGAGAAACAGCGCCGCCGACGTATCATCGAGCAACCCCACGCCCCCGTCGATCTCCACCAGCTTGTCGCCCTCCCACCGCAGCAGCCGGTTCGGCAGCCCCGCCGGCTGGCACACATACACCTCGTCCCGTCCATCGCCATCAATGTCCCCCACCGCGATGCCGTTGTTGCCATAGATGTCGATGCCCGTCGCCGCATCCAGCCGGCTGATCCAGTACGGCGTCCCCTTGTCGAGACCTCTCGCCTCAAGCACCGTCCCCGTCACATCCGCAAACCACCCATCCCGCCGCGCGGGCGCTGGCGCCATCGCCGGGTCCGCGCCAAACTCATCATGCCCACCCTCAATCCACCCGCGATACGCCTCGTGGGGCGGGGAATTGCGATACCGGATTGTCTCTGCCTGTGCCAGCGGCGCCAGCAACGACACCGCCAACCATTCTCGCCTTGTCATTTCCCCTGCAGCTCTCTGAACTTCCGCATGCTCTCCCGTGCCGCCTCCGCCTGCCCCGCCGCCCGATATGCCGTCGCCAGCCGGTAATGGATCATCGCATTGCCGGGCTCCCGCTCCCGTGCCTGCTCAAGCGCCTTCACTGCCTTCTCCCCGGTCTCGAGTCGCGCCAGCTCCAGCAACGCCCGCGTTCCCTTCGCGTCCAGCCCCGCCGCCCGCTCAAGCAACTCCACCCGCCGCTTCACGTCCCCATCCCGATCAAGCCGTGCCGCATAGTAAGGCCACGCCGCCACACCCGGCTCCCGCTCCATCTCACGCTTTACCATCTCAAGCGCCACCCCCACGTGCTGCGGCGACGTCAGCGCCATCTCCGCCACCAGCCCCACTGCCCAGCCCCGCTCCCCCTTCAGCATCCCCCCCGCCTCATCCACCATGCCCTCGAGATACAACGCCGTCGCCACCCCCGGCTTCAGCCCCCGCTTTTCAAACCACGCCCGCCCCTCGGCCAACTGCCCCCCGGCCAGCAACTTCACGCCCTCGCCATACCCTGCCACCCCTTCCAGCATCGCCCGCAACGCCCCATTCGTCTGCGCCTGCTCGGCCGAGACATGCGACGTCCCATCCACACTCGTCGCGCTCTGATTCTTCTGAAATCCCGGCCCTGACTGAAACTCCGGCGCCGTCGTCAACTGCGCCAGCACAAGCAGCAAAATCACGGCCCCATCATAGCGAAAGGCCCGCAACCTTGCGGTTACGGGCCCTTCATCTTCAGACTTGCGTCAGCTCTTAGGCGTTGGCGCCCTTCAGCTTCTCGCGCTGTTCCTTCAAGAGCGCCTTGCGGCTCAGCTTGATCTTGTTGCCTTCAACAGCCAGCACCTTCACCATGATCTGGTCACCCTCGTTCAGCTCGTCGCGTACCTGACGCACGCGCGCTTCGCTGATTTCCGAGATGTGCAGCAGGCCATCGGTGCCCGGGATGATTTCGACAAACGCGCCAAAGTCGGCGATGCGCGTCACGGTGCCCAGGTAGGTCTTGCCCACTTCGGCCACCGCGCAGATGTTGTTGATCATCGTCAGCGCCTTCTGGGCGGCCGCCGAATCGCTCGCGAACACCTTCACTGAACCATCGTCCTCGACATCGATCTTCGCGCCCGTCTGTTCGACGATGCCACGGATCACCTTGCCGCCCGGTCCGATCAGTTCGCGGATCTTGTCCGTCGGGATCGTCACCTGATACATGCGCGGAGCATGCGGCGACATTTCCTTGCGCGGTTCCTTGATGCAGGCTTCCATCGCGTCCAGCAGGTACAGGCGGCCACGGCGCGCCTGATCCAGCGCTTCCGTCAGCAGGTCGCTCGACACGTCCTGGATCTTGAGGTCCATCTGCAGCGCCGTCACCTTGTCACGCGTACCGGTCACCTTGAAGTCCATATCGCCGTAGTGGTCTTCGGCGCCCGCGATGTCGGTCAGGATCGCGTACTTGTCGCCTTCCTTCACCAGACCCATCGCAATACCGGCCACCGGTTCCTTGATCGGCACACCAGCGTCCATCAGCGACAGGATGCCGCCGCAAACGCTAGCCATCGACGACGAACCATTCGACTCAAGAATGTCCGACACGCAGCGGATCGTGTAGCCAAACTTCTCCGGCGGCGGCAGCACCGCGGCGATCGCGCGCTCGGCCAGATTGCCGTGCCCGATTTCGCGACGGCCAGCGCCACGCATGAAGCCCACTTCGCCCACCGAGAACGGCGGGAAGTTGTAGTGCAGCATCCACTTCTTGCTCGTCTCGGCAAAGTCGAGCATTTCAATCTTCTGCTCGTCATCGCTCGTGCCCAGCGTCGTCGTCACCAGCGCCTGCGTTTCACCACGCGTAAACAGCGCCGATCCGTGCGTTCTCGGCAGAATGCCCACTTCCATTTCCAGCTTGCGGATTTCGTCGAATTCACGACCATCCGGACGGCGACGCTTGTCCAGCATCTCCTCACGGAAGATCTTTTCCTTCAACATGTCGAAGTACTTGCCGGCCAGCACCTGCTTGCTCTTGGCTTCGTCATCGTCGCCTTCAAACAGCGCCTTGGCCTTCGCCTTGCACTCGTCCACCTTCGCGTACGATTCAAGCTTCGTGTACTTCTTGGTGTCCAGCGCGTCCGTCAGTTCAACCTTGACAGCCTTCTCAACGGCGTCAAAGATGCTCTGGTCGATCGTCGGCGCCGTGAATTCGCGCTTCTTCTTGCCACACTTGGCCACCAGTTCCTTGATGCCCGCGATGATCTTCTGGCAGCACGCCAGACCAAAGTCCACGCAACGCACCACATCGGCTTCCGGCGCGCCCATGCCACCGGCTTCCACCATCACCACACCCTTTTCGGTGCCGGCCACAACAATGGAAATTTCCGCGCGCTTGGCTTCGTCATACGTCGGCAGCGCAATCAGCTTGCCGTCGAGCACCGCCACACGCACACCCGCCACCAGATGGTGGAACGGAATGTCGCTGATCGCCAGCGCCGCACCAGCGCCCGTCAGCGCCAGAATGCCAGGGTCGCGTTCCGGATCAGCCGAAATCACATACCCGACAATCTGCGTGTCGTTCAGGTAACCTTCCGGAAACAGCGGACGCAACGGACGGTCCATCAGTCGCGCATTCAGCGTTTCCTTTTCACTCATGCGGCCTTCACGCTTGATGTAGCCGCCGGGGAACTTCCCCGCCGCGTAAGTGTATTCGCGGTAATCGCAAGTCAACGGAAAGAAGCTTGCGGTGTCTTTTGGCTTCAAATTCGAACAGGCCGTCGAAAGCACTACGTTGTCGCCACAGCGGACAACAACGCTTCCATTAGCCTGCTTAGCCATCTTGCCGGTCTCGATGGTGATCTTATGACCTTCGAGATCGATCTCTACGGTGTGAATCATCTTTGATTCCTCCTGGTGATCTTCAAAAAAAAGATCAAGGAGAGACCAGGCAGTACCCCAAAATACGGCAACAGCCGGAGAAGCGATTTCCGGCTGCTACTTGGTTTTATTTGTTGGTTACTTGCGGATTCCGAGCTTGGCGATCAGTGCCTGATACTGTTGCGGATTCCGACCCTTCAGATAGTCAAGCAGCTTGCGGCGCTGCGCAACCAGCAGTAGGAGACCACGGCGCGAGCTGTGATCCTTCTTGTGCGTCTGAAAGTGCTCAGTCAGCTGCGTGATACGTGCGCTCAGCAGCGCTACCTGCACTTCCGTCGAACCAACGTCCTTCTTGTGACGGGCATGCGCCGCCACGATTTCCTTTTTCGCTTCTACTGCCAATGCCATTTTAAAGGGGGTACTCCTCTTCGTTCCTTAATCAACCTTTTATTCGCCTTTCAGAGTAGCATAATTGCAATCAATATGGAACTTCGCCGCCTCTATCCCCTCGCCGCTTTCCTCGCCGGTTGGGCCCTCCACGCCGCCCTCCCCACCAAAAATCTCCTCTCCAACGCCCGCGTCAACGTCATCGAGACCACCTATCTCCCCGGCGTTCCCCGCGAGCGCGGCGTCCGTGCCACCGATCAGGTCATCGTTTTCCTCGACGATTGCGCCTACGAACGCAAAGACCCCGCCACCGGCGAGCTCACCATCCGCAAGCGAAAGTCCGGCGAAGTCCTCTGGCACGACAAAGGCGAAGACGCCCCCCAGCTCACCAACAAAGGCGACAAGCCCTACCGCACCCTCACCATCGAACTCAAGTAGATGTGGTTCGCCCTCCTCATGCGGCTCGCCAGCCGCTACCACGAACCCCTCATCGCCGACCGCAAGCGCGAGCTCTTCTCGCCCCTGCGCGGTCGCGTCCTCGAGATCGGCGCCGGTCACGGCGTCAATATCTCCTATCTCCACCCCGACGTCACCTACACC
>CAZBTA010000232.1:0-7834 GCA_964494515.1 uncultured Bryobacter sp. | reverse complement strand
GGCATTGAAAGCCCCGTGGCCGCCTACGTCCTTGTCCCGCGCAACTTCGCCGCCCCCGCCGCGCCCTAACGTGTAACCTGAAAGTTAGAGCATGGCGCAGCCACGACGCAGGACACAGCCCAAGCCCCAACCAGCTCCGGCCGTTTCGCTCGACGACACGAGCCTTTATCTCAATCGCGAGCTCAGTCTCCTCGACTTCCAGCGTCGCGTCCTCGAAGAGGCCATGGATGCCACCAATCCTCTCCTCGAGCGCGTCAAGTTTCTCTCCATCCTCGGCTCCAACCTCGACGAGTTCTTCATGGTGCGCGTCGCCGGCCTCAAGCACCAGGTCGAGGCCAAATCCGTCGATACCGGCGCCGATGGCCTCACCGCACAAGCCCAGCTCGACGCCATCCGCCCCGTGGTCACCGCGCTCATGACCGATGCGCGCGCGTGCCTCCACCAGCAGCTCATTCCCGCCCTCGCCACCGAAGGCATCGAGTTCGTCACCATCAAGGACCTCGACGCCCCCACCCGCGCTCGTCTGCACGAGTACTTTCTCGACACCGTCTACCCCGTGCTCACGCCGCTCGCCTTCGATCCCGGCCGGCCCTTCCCCCACATCTCCAACCTCAGCCTTAACCTCGCCATCCTCATCCGCGGCCGCGAGGGCGAAGAGCACTTCGCGCGCATCAAGGTGCCCGATACGCTTCCCCAGCTGATCCCGGTCGAGACCAACGGCCGCAAGTCCCGCTCACGCACCCAGCGCTTCATCTGGCTCGAGAACCTCATCACCGCTCACCTCACCGAGCTCTTCCCCGGCATGGAGGTGATCGAGGCTTACCCCTTTCACGTCACCCGCGACGCCGACATCGAAATTCAGGAGCTCGAAGCCGACGACCTGCTCGAAACCATCGAAGAGTCCGTCCGCGCCCGCCGCTTCGGCGAGGTCGTTCGCGTCAAGGTCAATCAGGACATGCCCGACCGGATCCTCGAGATCCTTGTCTCCAACCTCGAAGCCGAGTGGAGCGACGTCTACCGCGTCGCTGACCCCATCTCGTTCGTCCGCCTCAAGCATCTCCTCCAGATCGATCGCCGCGATCTGCGCGACAAGGTCTTCAGCCCGCGCATCCCCACCACGCTCGATCCCAAGCTCAACGAAGGCGCCAGCATCTTCAGCGTCATCCGTCGCGGCGACGTGCTGCTGCACCACCCCTACGATTCCTTCGATCCCGTCGTCGAGCTCCTCCGCCGCGCCGCCAAGGATCCGGCCGTCCTTGCCATTAAGATGACGCTCTACCGCGTCGGCCGCAATTCTCCCGTCGTCGATTGCCTCCTCGAAGCCAACGAACGCGGCAAACAGGTCGCCGTCCTTGTCGAGCTCAAAGCCCGCTTCGACGAAGAGTCCAATATCGAATGGGCCCGCCGGCTCGAAGCCCAGGGCGTCCACGTCGTCTATGGCCTGCTCGGCCTCAAGATCCACTCCAAGCTCGCCCTCGTCGTCCGCAAAGAGGGCGAACGCATCCGCCGCTACACCCACTTCGGCACCGGCAACTACAACGTCGTCACCGCCGGCCTTTACACCGATCTCAGCCTGCTCACCTGCGACGAAGATCTCGGCGCCGATGCCACCGACCTGTTCAACCACCTCACCGGCTACTCCGCCAAGAAACGCTACCGCAAGCTGCTCGTCGCCCCCGTCGACCTGTTCGAGCGCACCAAAGCCCTCATCGAGCGCGAGATCGAACACCAGCAGGCCGGCCGCCAGGGCTACATCTTCTTCAAGATGAACGCCCTCGCCCACAAGGACATCATCCAGTTGCTCTACAAGGCCTCCCAGGCCGGCGTCAAGATCGATCTCATGATCCGCGGCGCCTGCGCGCTACGCCCCGGCGTTCCCGGCGTCAGTGAGACGATCACCGTCCGCTCCCTCGTCGGCCGCTTCCTCGAACACTCGCGCATCTACTACTTCCGCAACGGCGGCGCCCACGATCTCTACCTCGGCAGCGCCGACATGATGCCGCGCAATCTCCACCGCCGCGTCGAAACCCTCTTCCCCATCGAGGACAAGCGCCTCTCCAAATACATCCGCGAAGAGATCATCGAGTGCTACCTCGCCGACGTGCTTAAGGTACGCATCATGCAGCCCGATGGTACCTATATCCGTCACCCGCGCTACCAGGCCGAAGACGCCTTCAGCGCCCAAACACGCTTCCTCAAATCCCGCTAGCCACCCTCGTTCTGGGCCTTAGAGGCGCAAAACGAAAGTACTAAAGTGCTTCGGGCCAGTTTGGTTCTGGGTAATGGTCCCCGCTAGTCCCATCGTTTGATACCGTTACCGATTCCCAACCTCTACCTTTGGATTGTCGGCGGTCCGCGACAACCGCGTTAACGACAAAAACTGAAGCATCTCAAAGGAAGTACGTCATGAACTCACAGCGAATCGGCTGCGTCATGATTGCCGGGGAAGGAACCCAGGTAACTCATCTACGCGAAATCCTATCAGCCTCATACACTCTCGAACTCGCCAACTGGCTCAAGCAGTATCCCGACGAAGAAAATCTGCTCCGCATGCTCCGCCTCACCGGCGTTGAAATCCTGATTCTCGATTTCAGCGACACCCAGAAGGCCCTCCGCATCGTCAGCCTCGTCCAGCAGAACGCGCCCAATGCCGAGATCCTCGCCGTCTGCGAAGAGAACGTCAGCGTCCTCTCCACGCTGCTCCGTGCCGGCGTTCGCGATTACATCACCCCCTCGGCCACCTTCGACGAAATCGCCGAAACCCTGCGCTCGCTCTACGAAAAAGTTGCCGGCCGCCCCAAGCATCAGATCACCGGCGGCGACGTCATCAGCTTCCTGTCGGCCAAGCCCGGCTCTGGCGCCTCCACCATCGCGGCCAATACTTCTTATGCCGCCTCCCGCATTGGCGCCCGCCGCACGCTGCTCGCTGATTTCGACCGCAGTGCCGGCGTACAGTCCTTCCTGTTCAAGCTCAAGCCCGAGCGCACCATCAACGACGCGCTCATGAACGTCGAAGACCTCGACGCCGCCATGTGGGATCGTCTCCCCTCCAAGGTCGGCAACCTCGAGATCCTCCCCTCCGACCTCGAAGGCTCCGTGCCCACCGACAGCTATCACGTCAATCACCTGATGAAGTTCCTGCGCCGCACCTACGATCTCACCTGCGTCGATCTGCCCGGCAATCTCGATGCCGGCTCGGTCGAAGTGCTCCTCGAGTCGCGCCGCATCTACCTCGTCTGCACCCAGGAACTCGCCAGCCAGCACCTCATGCTGCGCAAGATCGAACGTCTCCGCCGCTCCGGCATCGACAAGCAGTTGCGCATCATCGTCAACCGCTTCATCGCCCGTAACGTCATGACGCCCGAGCGCATCGCCGAGCTCAGCGGTGTACCCGTCGAGATGACCATCGAGAACAACTACGAGCTGGCCACGCTCGCCGTCGAAAACGGTTCGCTCATCAAGTCCGACACGAGCCTCGGCCGCAGCTACAAGCGCCTCGCCGAGATCATCACCGATCGCAAGATTGAATCGCCGAGACCGAAGAAGTCGCTCTTCGATCTCATTTCCCAGCCCTTCCTCCGTTCTACGGCGGAATCGGCTTCCTAGACCATGACGGCGCCGATCATGTATCGGCCCTGAGTCTGCTTCAGTGCAAGGCGTAGGTCTTCAAAACGGTCTACGCCTTGTTCCACCAGATACAGGCAACCGTCCGCGCACAGGCTCACCAGCGTCGCGTCCGCTGGCGTGTCAAACCCCGGCCCATCGATAATGATCCAGTCGAATTGGCCCTTCAGCCCGGCAATCAGCTTCTGCATGCCGCGCAAGTCGAGTGCCTCACCGTCATATCTCGTCCCCTGGCCGTGCGGCAGCATGTAAAGCTGCGTTCCGGCAACCCTCCGAAAACACTCCGGCAGATCCTCACGATACGCCCGTATCGCCTCGCACAAGCCCTTCCCCTCTGGCTGTCCCAGTTTCTCGCCCATGTCCGGACGCCTCACCTTGGCATCCACCACCAGCACCTTCGTATCTTCCATCGCCGCCAGCGAGAACGCCAGATTCGCCGCCAACCCAAACCGCGGCCGCAATCCATTCAAGCTCAACATCCCCACCACCTTCAGCCCCGTCTGCCGCTGCTGCTTTACTTCATCGTCAAACTGCGTCAACTGGTTCCGCAACTGGCGCACCTGTTGCTTCCACTCAAACGGATAGTTCTCGTTCAGACAGCTGAACACGCCCGCCGCCTCCGCCAGCTTCATCTGCGGCACCAGGTGCAGATCGAGCACACGCTGCTGCCGGCTGCGGTGCGTCGCCCGCTTCTCCTCCACCGGGTCCTGCTGCGCTTCCGTCGCCCAGGCGTTCGACAACGCCGCCAGCGCCTCGGCTGCATCAATCGCATTCTGGTGCTGCTCAATCCGGGAGATCATGATTGTTGCTCCTTGCGCTGCCGCCGCCGGGCCTCATCGAGCAGCTTCTCCACTCGACCCCGATCCGACGCCGGCACATAGCTCAGCATCTCTTCATAAACCGCCGCGGCATTCCGGTGCATCGCCAGTCGCGTATACGCCGCCGCCAGCGTCCCATCCACCTCAGGCGATTGCCGCACGCCCCGCCGCGCCCGTTGCGCGAGCTCGAGTGCCTGCCGCTCATCATGCTTCTTCTCAAGCAACAGCCACGCCAGGTTGTTCAACACCATTGGATGATTCGGCTCCAGCCGCAGCGCTTCCTCATAGGCCTGCCGCGCCTCATCCGTTCGCCCGAGATCACCCAGAATCGCCGCCGGCTGCAGCCACACGCGCACATCGCGCGCCGCCACCTTCTGCAGTTCGCCATACATCTTGAGCGCCCCTTCGCGATCCCCGGCCAGCGCCTTCGCTCCGGCCGCTCCCAGCTTGTACTCAAAGTTCTTTTGATCCATGCTGGCCAGCTTCAGAAAGGTCTTCTCAGCTCCCTTGCCGTCCTTCAGCTCGAGTTGCACACTGGCCAGTTGCTCGAGAATCTGCGGCTGCTGCCCGGCCACGCCCAGCGCCTGCTCCAGCGTCTGCCGCGCCAGTTCCGCATTGCCCTTGCGCGACTGCAACGACGCCATCGCAATCGGCCACCGCGCATCCCGTGGCGCCATCTTTTGGCCTTCTTCCACCTGCTTGAGCGCCGCGTCCAGATTCCCCTGCCCGGCATTCGATACCGCCAGCCAGTACTTCGCTTCGAGATTCTGTGGCTCCTGCCGGATCACACTTGCCAGCGTCTGCCCCGCCTCGGCCAGCTTGCCGCGCCGCGCCTGCGCTCTCGCCGTAACCAGCATCGCCCGCACATTGCCCGGATGCGTCCGCAGCACCCGCTCGGCTCGTTGTTCCGCCGCCGACAGATCGCCGCGGCTCATCTCGAGCTCCGCCAGCGCCAGCCACCCCGGCGCATAGTTCGCATCCAGCTTCACGCTCTTTTCAAACTGCTCCGCCGCCTGCCCCATCATCTGGTCAAGCAGATACGCCCGCCCCAGGTGATAGCGCACAAACGGCGATTCCGGCATGCGCAGCAGAATCGACTCGAGCCGCTTGCGCTCCTCGAGCCTTCGCTCGGCCGGCACTTCCCCCAGCCGCACCGCCGCCAGATACGCCTCAATCACCGGCACCCCCGGCTGCTTCTGATTCTCGGCCTCCACCAACGCCCGCGCCTGCTGCGTCTGCCCCTGCGCCAGATGCCACTCGGCCACCCGCGCTACATAATCCGTCCGCCGTCCCGCCTCGCGATCCATGCCCGTCTGATAAGCCTGCCGTGCCGCGCCCCACTGTGCCCGCTCGAGCCAGAAATCACCAATCTTCGCCATCCCGAGCGGTCGCTGGAGCGCCAGATTCTCGAGCCCCGCCAGCATCTTCGCCGCCGCCTCACGCTCACCCCGCGCATCATCGTGCGCCGCCAGTTGCATCGCCGAATCGAGGTCACCCAGATTCCGCCACTTTTTGTCGAGCACCTCGCGCGCCTCGGCCGACTTGCGCCGCTGCATCAACTGCAGATACAGCAGATCATAAGCATCCGGATACTTCGGGCTCGCCTCCACCAGCGCCACCAACACTTCCTGCGCCTTTACGTGTTCGCCCGTGCGGAACAGCACCGAGGCGAGCTGCGCCCGCAGCCCCTCGCTCCGCTTCACCACACTGCTGCCCTTCTCGAGAATCGCGATCGCTTCATCGCCGCGATGCCGTTCAATCAGCACCTGCGCCGCGATCAGATAACCATCCGGTTCTCCCGGCCACTTTGTCCGCAGTCGCGCCGCCATGTCTTCGATCTCGCGCAACATTGGCACCGGTCGTCCCGGATCACTAAAGTAAAGCTGCACGCTCACCTCGGCCAGTTGCTTCAGCAACTGATACCGGTCCGGCGTAATCTCAACCGCCCGCGCCAGCGATTCCCGTGCCGCCTCGAGTTCCCCGCGCCGCAGCGCAATCCGCCCCACCGCCTCATGCGCCGGCCCAAACTTCGCATCCAGCCGCAACGCCTTCCGGTATTGCAGCAACGCCACATGCGGCTTGCCTTCCTTCTCGGCCTGCTGGCCCTGGGCAAACAGCTCCGCTGCTGTCTCCTGCTTCAGGCCGCAACCCGTCATCAGCACAAACGCGAGACATCCAATCAGCCCCGCCAGCTTTTTCGTGTTCACCATGCGTCCCGTCCCGGCAAAGCTGGCCAGCACTGGCAGCCCCGCCCAATTCTCAAGATGTCCCTCATGCAATACCCGCGGCGACCGCAGCACGTGCAGCAAACACAGTGCAGTCGAAACCGCCAGCCCAAAACCAAGCGCCGTCATCAGCGTCGTCGCCGCCGTCGGGCTTTGCGGACGCTCGGCCCGCGATGCCGGTTCAATCAGTTCCACCGTTTCGCCCTGCCCGCGCCGCTCCATCTCCGAGGCAGCTCGTGATTCTTCATGCTTCTTCAGCAATTGCTCGTGCTGCTCCTTGGCGCTTTCATACTCGCGCTTGGCCACCAGCAGCTCTACTTCCTGCCCCGGCGGCTGCACCATCTGCTCGCGCAGCTTCTGCGCCTCGGCTCGCAACTCCGCTTCCTCGCGGGACTGCTCCGCCACATCCCGATCGAGGTTCTGCAGCTCCAGTTTGGCCAGCGCGATCTTCGACGCGTTCGCATCGAGATCCCGGTTACGCAGCCTTGTGCCACGCTCCTTGTGAAACCGGTCCAGTCGCGTCTCCGCGTCACGCAACTCATTGCGCGCGCTCACCACATCCGGCATGTTCGAGTTAAACCTCTCCTCGAGCCGTTCCAGCTTGTTCTTGGCCGCCGTGACATCCTCACGCAGTCGCCAGTAATTCGGCATCCCCTCAAACTCGGGGATGTAGAATTCCACCGGCCGCGTCTCAATGCGTCTCTGCAACAGCTCCAGTTGTTCCCACTCCGCCTTCTTGTTCCCCTTGCGCTCTTCCAGCATCCGGCGGTCATGCCGCAGATCACGCAACCGCGTATCCACCACATAGCTGCGCGCCGTGCTTTGCCCCAGCCGCGCCTGCGACATCGTCAGCCCAACAGCGTCCTGCAATTCGCCCAGCCGCTGCTCGGCCTCGAGCACTTTTTCTTCCGCCGCCACCAGTTGTTCTTCGAGAAACTCCGTCGTGCCCAGCGATTGATCCCCGCGATACTTGCGGTTCTCCTCGTAGATTTGCTCGATCAGCTTCTGCACAACCTTCTGCGCTTTGTCCGGATCCTGGTAAACATAGGCAATCTCGAGCGTCGGCACCGCGCGATGGTCTTCCCCCGGCATGTTCCCGATCTGGGCCACATGCAAGTCGCTCAGAAAGCGCAACGTCAAATCCTCAGCCGTCTGCTTGCGCAAACG
>CAZBTA010000231.1:0-7868 GCA_964494515.1 uncultured Bryobacter sp. | reverse complement strand
ATGGAAGGGCCATCGCTCAACGGATAAAAGGTACGCCGGGGATAACAGGCTGATCGGAGTCAAGAGTTCACATCGACGCTCCGGTTTGGCACCTCGATGTCGGTTCATCGCATCCCGGGGGTGTAGAAGCTCCCAAGGGTTAGGCTGTTCGCCTATTAAAGCGGTACGTGAACTGGGTTCAGAACGTCGCGAGACAGTTCGGTCCCTATCTGTGGTGGGCGTAGGATATTTGAGGGGGCTTGTCCCTAGTACGAGAGGACCGGGATGAACAAACCTCTTGTGATGCAGTTGTCTCGCCAGAGGCACAGCTGCGTAGCGAAGTTTGGTCAGGATAAGCGCTGAATGCATATAAGCGCGAAACCTTCCCCAAGATGAGATATCCCTGAAGGGCCCAGGAAGACGACCTGGTTGATAGGACGGATGTGTAAGCGTGGTAACACGTTCAGCTTACCGTTACTAATAGCCCGTTCGGCTTGGCCATAAATTTTACAACAAATACAGCTTTGTTGTTTACTTCAAGCACGCTTAATGATTACACAGTGGCACCCGTCAACATTCAATTCGATTTCGCATCGCTCCAAAGCCATCAAAAGTTTTGGGTGACCATAGCGCGAGGGTCCCACCCGTTCCCATACCGAACACGGAAGTTAAGCCTCGCAGCCCCGATGGTACTGCACGGGCAACTGTGTGGGAGAGTAGGACGTCGCCCGATTAATAACGATACCCCAACTGTAACCCAGTTGGGGTTTTTCGTTTCTATACCCTCTAAAAGCCATGCGCGCCCTCCTCTTCATTCTGGCTCTCCCTCTCCATCTCGCCGCCATCGAGATCGAAATCCGCTTCTCCCTCCTCGAATCCCTCCTCGCCAAACAACTCTTCACCGAAGACGGCAAACGCTACGTCCGCGGCGATGCCAAAAACCGCTGCAACTTCGCCTACCTCGCCGATCCCCACTTCTCCTCCCGCGACTCCCAGCTCCTCATCCGCGCCCGCTTCACCGGTCGCTCCTCCATGGATGTCTTCGGTAAATGCCTCGGCTTCGGTGATTCCTTCGAATTCGAAGTCCTCTCCCAGCTCACCACCCGCGCCGGCACCCTCCTACTCGACAAACCCCAGGTGCAGATCCTCTCTCGCGACACCTTCTATTCCCGCAAAGTTCTCAAAGCCCTCCAGGCCAGCATCGGCGACGCTGTTCGCTATCCTCTCCGCGACGAAATACGCAAACTCCTCGAGACCGGCTCCGCCAATACCCCCTACAAGATCTCCATTCCCAAAATTGAGATCCGCTCCGTCCAGATCCTCAAGGATTCACTCCTCGTCGACGTCGATACCCGCTTTCTGGTAGAACAGCGTGCCCCGTAGTACTAAGGGTCTATTCCTATATGCCGCATAGGAGTATAGACTGATACCATCCAGACTCCCACCTCCAGGGGAGTGTCTGTGCATTGGGGCCGTTCCTTTGTGGGCGGCCCCTTTGCTTTACTTCGCGTCTCGCCAGTTCACCCCCACCCCCGTCTCCACGAGCAGCGGGACCTCGAGTGGCATCACCGTTTCCATCACTTCTTTCACCATCTTTCGCAACTGACCAATTTCTTCCGGCGGCGCCTCCAGCACCAATTCGTCGTGCACTTGCAACAACATACGGCTCTTCCACCCTTCACTCTCAAGCCGCCCCGCAATCCGGATCATCGCCATCTTGATCAGATCCGCCGCCGTACCCTGCAGCGGAGTATTCACCGCCGTCCGTTCGGCAAAGCTCCTGGCATTCGGATTCTTCGAATTGATATCTGGAATCGGCCGCTCCCTGCCCACCAACGTTCGGCTCATCCCCGTCTTCCGGCATTCGGCGATCGTCGCGTCGATAAACTTCTTCACCCCCGCATACCGTTCAAAGAAGAGCCGGATATACTCTTCCGCCTCCTTCCGCGGAATCCCCAACTGCGCGGCCAGCCCAAATCCCGTCTGCCCGTACACAATCCCGAAGTTCACCGCCTTCGCGCTCCGCCGGTGCTCCTTGGTCACCATCAGCGGCGGCACCCCGAACACCTCGGCCGCCGTTCGGGTATGAATGTCCTCATTGTTCCGGAACGCCTCCACCAACACCTTGTCCCTCGACATATGCGCCAGCAGCCGCAGCTCGATCTGCGAATAATCCGCCACCACAAAGCTCCACCCCTCTTCCGGCACAAAAGCCGCGCGGATCGCCCGCCCCTGCTCGGTCCGGATCGGAATGTTCTGCAGATTCGGATCATTTGACGACAGCCGTCCCGTCGCCGCGCCCGTCTGGTTGAACGTCGTATGCACGCGCCCCGTCTCCGGCCGGATCAACTCGGGCAGCGCATCGACATACGTCCCCTTCAATTTCGCCAACTGCCGGTAATCGAGCACTTTCTGCGCGATCGGATAATCCACCGCCAGCGCCTCCAGCACATCCGCCGCCGTCGAATAACTCTTCGTCTTCGCCGTCTTGCCCGGAGCCGGCAACTTCAGATCCTCAAACAGCACTCCACCCAACTGCTGCGGCGAGTTGATGTTAAACGCCCGCCCCGCCAACTGGTAAATCTCATCCGTCAGCGTGATCAGCTGCTTTTCAAACTCGCGACTCATCACCCCCAGCGTCTCGCGATCAATCCGGATCCCCGTCTGCTCCATCTGCCGCAAAACCGGGATCAGCGGCTTCTCAATCTCCTCCCATACCTTCCACAGCCCCCGCTCCTCCAACTTTGGCCGCACTGCGTTGCGGATTTGCCACACTGCCACCGCCCGGTCCATCACATTGGCCGCCGGCCGGGCATGCAGATGCCTCTCGCTCAGCGTATCGAGCGATACCGCCGTCGGATCCGCATCCTGCAAGAACCCCAGCAGCTTCACATCTTCCTCAATCCCCTCCGTCCAGTTCGCCTTCGCGTCATAGACAATCCGCGGCCCCGGCGGCAATTCCCCTTCAGCCACACACTTGCCATGCCCCGCCGCCAGGCCCACCTCATCCCCCTCGCGATACACGGCAAAAGCCCCCTCCAGTCCCTCGCGGAACGCAGCCGCGCTCAATTCCGCGACCTCGACAGCCGCCGCCTCCGGCTCCAACTGCTTCAAAAGACTGAAGAACTCCATCTCCTGATACACCGCCCGCAGTTTCGCCGGATCCGGCGACTGCGCCGCCGCCGAATCGAGCGTCCACTCGAGCGGCACCTCGCAATGAATAGTCGCCAACCGCTTCGACAGCAGAATCTGATCCTTGAACTCGATCAGAATCTCGCGCATCTTCTTCTTTTCCACCTCGGCGGCCCGTTCCACGGCCGCCTCGACGCTGCCAAATTTCTCCAGCAACTCCACGGCCCCCTTGTCCCCAATCCCCGGCGCTCCCGGGATGTTGTCCACCTTATCTCCTTTGATTGCCAGCAGATCCGCCACCTGCTCCGGCGGCACCCCCATAAACTCTCGCGTCTTCTCCCGGTCGTAAACCGTATCGTCCTTCATCGGGTTCAACATCGTGACGTGGTCGTTCACGAGCTGCAACATATCCTTATCGCTCGAGACGATCACCACCTCAACGCCCGCCTCCACGCCCCGCCGTGCCAGCGTCCCAATCAGATCATCCGCCTCAAACCCATCCGCCTGCAGCACCGGAATCCGCATCGCCTCCAGCACTTCCTTGCAATGCGGAATCTGCTCAATCAAGTCCGCCGGCGTCTCCGTCCGGTTCGCCTTGTACTCGGCAAACTCCTGTTCCCGAAATGTAGGCCCCAGGCTCTCATAAACCGCCACAATGTACTCCGGCTTGTACTGGCTCACCAGCCGCCGCAGCATGTTGTGAAAGATGTAGACCGCCTCTGTCGACGACCCGCGCGAGGTCCGCATCGGCGGCGCCGCGCTCCTCGCCCGCGCATGATACGCACGAAAGATAAAGCCAAACGAGTCAATCAGAAATAGGCGGGCCATTGGAGTACTCTCATCATAACCCCGCACACCCCACCGCCGCCTTGCGGTTTAATTGACACATCAACTGCCGCCTCCTGTGTCCGATATGCAACACTTTCAGCGCTACAAACATTTACAAATCAACGGTTTACAGAATTTCATAGGCCTGTTACAGTAATAATTTGAAGTACATGTCCAAGCAGTCGACTCCCCCTCCGGAGGTCCGCCTTGCAGTTTGAAACCACCATCCAGCAGCCTGTCGCGACCAGCGGCATCGGTTTGCACCACGGCGTCCCATCTAGCGTTCGTATCCTTCCCGCCCCGGCCGGCACCGGCATCGTCTTCCACCGCACCGACCTCAAAAAAGACCAAAAGAACTTCGAGATCCCCGCCAGCTTCCAGTACGTCGCTCGCGTCTCTTACGCCACCAGCCTCATGCGCCAGGGCGTGCTGATCTCCACCACCGAACATCTCCTCAGCGCCCTCTACAGCATGGGCATCGACAACGCGATCATCGAGATCGACAACCTCGAGGTCCCCATCCTCGATGGTTCCTCTCTCCCTTGGGTCGTCCTGCTGCGCGAGGCCGGCATCAAGAAGCTCCGCCGCCTTCGCAAGTATCTCCGCCTCAAGCGTGAGATCTCCGTCGAGGGCAACGGCAAGCGCATCACCATCCGCCCCTCCGATCAGTTCGTCCTCAACTGCGACGTCTATTTCGACCATCCCATCGTTGGCCGCCAGAAGCTCGAGTTTGAAGTCACCCCCGAGCGCTACGCCCAGGAGATCTCCCCGGCCCGCACCTTCGGCTTCGAGCACGAGCTCGACCAGATGCGCAACATGGGCCTCATCCGCGGCGCTTCGCTCGAGAACGCGGTCTGCTTTACCCAGACCGGTGTGCTCAATCCCGAGGGCCTCCGCTTTGCCAACGAACCCGTCCGCCACAAGGTCCTCGACCTCATCGGCGACCTCGCCCTCATTGGCCGTCCCATCCTCGGTGAAGTCGTCGCCGAGCGCGCCGGCCATGCCATGCACGTGGCCCTTGTCTCCAAGATCATGAGTGACGCTAGTCTATATGAGGTGATCCATTTCGATCAGCTCGTCGATCGCGTTGCCCATGCGCTGGTTTCCTAATCTTCTTTCCCTCAGCCGCGTCTTTCTCGCCCCCGTCATCGGGTGGATGATCCTCACGTCCCACCCCTGGGCGTGGACGCTCTTCTTTTGGATCTCCTGGACGGACGCCCTCGACGGCTGGCTTGCCCGCAAGCTCCGCGTCGAATCCCGGCTCGGCGCCCTGCTCGACCCCCTCGGCGACAAAGTCTGGGTCACCGTCGCCACGCTCGCCTGGTGGCGCATGGGCCGCATCCCCGATTTCCTCATGGCTCTCATCCTCTTCCGCGATCTCATGATCGTCACCGGCAGCGCCATCGTCCACCGCAAAACGGGCCGCAAGGATTTCAACCCCTCCCAAGCCGGCAAGCTCTCCACCGTCATCCAGCTCACCATGCTCGCTGGCTGCTTCACGGTCTCCGACGGCTGGCTCCATCTCTTGCAGGGCGCCACCATCCTCGGCACCTTCTTGAGCGGCTACGACTACTTCATCACCGGCCGCCGCATGTTAGCCGAAGGCCGCGCGAGCGCCTGACCCCAGGTCCACCACCTTCACCGTCGATCGCCCCGCCCCACGCTTCGTCACCTGCACCTGCACCGGGATCCTCTCGCGCATCCCGTCCACATGCGTGATCACGCCCACCCGCCGCCCCGTCCCGGGCAGCGCCTCCAGCGTTTCCATCACCATATCGAGGCTCTCCCCGTCGAGCGAACCAAACCCCTCATCAATAAACAGCGCATCGACAAACGTCTCCTTGCCCTCAAGGCTCGATAATGCTAGCGCCAGCCCGAGACTCACCAGAAATCTCTCCCCGCCCGACAGAGTCGATCCTGCCCGCCGCGCATCCCCCATCTCGCGATCCACCAGTTGAATCCCCAGCTCCGCCCCCGCCACGCGCTCCAGCGCATACCGCTGCGAGAACCCCGCCAGATGATGATTCGCCAGATGTACCAGATGATCGAGCGTCACATTCTGCACCAGCCGTTGGAACTTCTCGCCAGTCGCCGATCCAATCGCCCGGTCTACCTCGCTCCAGCTCTGATACACCTCACGAGCTGCCTCAGCTGCCTTCTGCTGCTCGGCCACCTTCGCCCGTTGCGCGTCATCCTGCTCGAGCTCAAGCCCTATCCGCGCCACCTCGCCATGCGCCCGCGCCCGCTCGGCCTCAAGCTCCATTACCTTCGCCTCCAGCCGCGCGATATCCTCAAGCCCCTCCGTCTCCCCGCGCGCTTGGCCAACGCTCTCGACGACCTTGGCCGCGACAGCCCGCGCCTCCGTCAACGCCTTCTCGATGCCGCGCAGCTCCTCCTCGACACCCTGCCGCCACACCACATCATGCGCGAGCAACTCCGCCACCCGCTCCACGCCCCGTTCCCCACAACCCGCGGCAAACGCCTCCCGCGCCTTCGCACTCGCCTCGAGGGCGCCACTCAGCTTGCCCTGCGCTTCACCCAGCAGCACGCGATGATTCTTCAAATCCTGCTCCGCCGTCGCCATCTCCTGCGCCGCCTTGCTCACGCGCCCCTGCCGCCGCTTCAGCTCTTCCTCCGCCTCCTGCTGCTGCCCCCTCGCTGGCAACAAAGCCCGCTGCGCCGCCAGCCCCTCACGCCGCTTCTCCCCCTCACCCAGCACCAACTCCGCCTGCTTGACGGCCCCCTGCTTGCCCTCCTGCGCCTCCCGCGCCACTGCCACATCCCCGCGCTTGCCACCAATCTCTTTCTCAAGCCCCACCTGCGCCTGTTCCGCCCGCCGGTAATGGTCGCAATGCTGCTTCAGCTTCGCCGCCGCCTGTTCCCAATCCTTGATCTCCATCACCCCCAACTGCGGCCACACCTGCGCCTCGATCGCGGCGATCTGCTCATACCTTTCCGCTGTCTGCCCCTGCTGCTGCAACTGCTTCACGCGCCCCTGTACCTGCTGCACTTCCGCCGCCGTTTGCTTCGCCGCATCCAACTCCCGCGCACAAGCCTCCCGCCGCACGGCCCATGCTTCCTCGGGCACACTCAATTGCCCCACCACCAGCGCCTTCTCCTGCTGCGCGGCCTCCAGTCCCCTTGTTAACACTGGCAACATCCCCTCGGCCTGATCCTTCTGCGTCACACGCGCCTGCCGGAGCTTCTGCTGTTCAACCAGTTCTCCTTCAAGCTGCTTCACCCGCTGCAAAAACACATCCACCATCCCGCCCACCACTGCTCCCACTGCATGCTCCGTGCTCCCACACACCGGGCACGGCTTGCCCTTCTCTAGCGCATGCCGCATCCGATCCGCCGCGTCTGACGCTGACAACTCCGCCAGATCCAGCGCCCCCCGCGCCTCTCCCAGTTGCGTCTCCACACGCCCCACCGCTTGATCCCACTCCGCTACCTGTTCACTCAGCCGCGCCACCTCCGTCTGCTTCGCCGCGATCTCTCCAACCAACCGCCCGATCTCTACTGTCAACTCCTGCGCCCTCTCGAGCAACTGCATCTCCCGCGCCACGCGCGCGCTATCAAACGCCGCCGACCGCGCGCTGAGTTCCTCAAGCCGCCGCTGCTCCTCTGCTGCCATGGCACCCAATGCCACACTCGTAAGCTCCGGCCTTTCCACGCCCCCCACCGCCGCCACCAGCTTCTCCCGCTCGCCCAGTTGCTGCTCGATTACTCCGGCTGCCTCTACCGTCGGCCTCCAGTGCTCCCTGTCCGCACGCCACTTGACCACCTTCGCCAGCTTCTCTTCCATCTCCGCCAGCTCACGGGCCGCTACCTCCAACCGCTTCTCCGCCGCCTGCGCCTCCTCCCGCGCCACCCGCGCAGCCTCACGCCACTTCACGAGCTCACCATCGACCAGCTGCAGCTCATGATCG
>CAZBTA010000230.1:0-8009 GCA_964494515.1 uncultured Bryobacter sp. | reverse complement strand
GCTTCGAGCTGTTGCGACACAAACACATCCCCCAATGGTTCGAGCGCACCCATTGGATCTTCGGCGGTGCCGTCGTCGCCCTGTTCAGCTTTGCCAAGCTCCTTCCGGCCGCTGGTTCCCAGCTCGAACAGCGCTGGTTCATGGTCGCCATCGTCAGCCTCGGCATCGGTTGCGCCTACGCCGCCCACCGCCGCGGCGCTTTGTCCCTGCGTGCCCTGCTCCCTCTGCTCGTCGTTGCCCTCTGGATTGAATCCGCCAACATGACCTACTTCAACATGGGCAACCGCCACGACAAGAACGTCACCGACCTGCTCACCCCCATGTCCAAACACATGGATCTCCGCGAGTTCCTTCTCACCCGCCCGGCCCCCGTGCGCGTCACGGTCGACGACAAGGCCATTCCCTACAACTTCGGCGATTGGCACGGCGTCGATGTCATGGGCGGCTACCTCGCGAGCCTCACCCAGATGCACACCGAGGCCGATTGGTTATCCCCGCGCGGTCGCATGTTGGCCGGCATCGGCTATCACGTCGGCCCCACCGCACCTGCCGATGAGGCCAAACTCCTCTTCCAGGGCTCCGCCGGCGTCAACGTGTGGGAATACCCCCGCCAACCCCTGCCGCGTGCCTGGGTTGCCACCACCAACATCGTCTACCGCACCCCCGCCGAGTTCTCAACCTTCGTTCAGAATGAGAACTTCGACCTCGCCCGCACGGTCCTCTCCCGCGAACCCATCGCGAACCTCACCGGCTGCCAGGCCACTCAGAACACTGAAGCAGCAGTTCTGCGCCACAACCCCGGCGAAGTCCTCATCACCGCCAGCACCCCCTGCCGCGGCGTATTGGTTCTCTCCGACTCCTACGAATCCGGCTGGAGCGTTCAGGTCGATGGCCAACCCGCCCAAGCCCTGCAGGTCTACAACGCCTTCCGCGGTGTCGAACTCGCCCCCGGCCGCCACCTCATCCAGTGGACCTATAGCCCCACGGGCTTCCGCCCCGGCCTCGCCGCCGCCGCGCTGGGATTACTGCTCTTCGCCCTTTGCCAGTTCCGCGCCGTGACCGCACGCCTCCCCGTCTGGTAGTCGCCACTACCAGGCAAACTTCCCCATACCGTCCCGTGGCACACGCGCCCCAGTCTCAATTCGTCGCGGCACCACCGCCCCCGGTAGCCGGCGGCCCAACATCTCCCGGATCTCCTCTGCCGCGGTGGTGCCCGCCACAAACATCTCAAGCCGCCCCTCCCTCACCCGCACATGGCAATCCGCCACGCCAGCCAGTTCCATCACCCACGCCCGCACTTGCTCCAGCTCCACCAGCCACCCCGCCACCTTCACCGCCCCATCCTTCCGCCCCAACACGCGCAATCCCCCATCCCGCAGCTCCACCCAATCCGGTAACACCCCCAGCAACTCCTCTTCCCTGCCCCACCAATGCCGCGCCACCCGCAACTCTTCCCGCTCGCTTTCCCGCGTCGCCACCCCGCCCGATTCCGTCGAGCCATACACCTCCACCATCCTTCCCAGCCCCGCCTGCCGCACGCCCACCCACACCGCGTCCTCCAGGCGACCCGCGCTCGACACGCCCCACACTCCCGCGCCAAACTTCACCCCACACTGCGCCATCCCCTCCCACTGCACCGGTACCCCCACTACCACATCCCCTGCCACACATTGCGCCACCACATCCGCCAGCGCCTCGCCCCGCCAATCCACCACTTCCATCCCCGCCTGCTCTGGCCACAGCACCGTCCACACTAACCCATACAGGTGATGCGCCGGGATCAGCGCCACCACTCGCCGCGCCCCCGCCATCAGCTCACACCAGCTCTCCACCTCACGCTGGAGATCCGCCGCGCTCTGCACCACCACCTTCGGCTCACCCGTTGTTCCGCCGCTCGACACCCGGTACCCACCGGGCACAAAATACCCCTCCACCAGAGCGTCCAACCGCTCCTCGCGAAACTCCACTCCCTCTCGCCGGCAACGCGCCATCTCCGCCGCCCGCAAATCCGCAATCACCCTTTCATTCCGCACCCTTTCATCATCGAAGATTCCCGCCAGAAAACAACACCGGCCCTGGCGTCCACTCTCAACGAGCGAACTCCCGGGCCGGTTGCCGTAGACAAGATCGATCTATTGCGGCTGCTTGGTATCCACCTGCTGCGCCGCTCGCATGCCCTGCACCAACTTGGTAAGGCTGGCCAGCACATTCGCTGTTGCTTCCCGTTCGGCCGCATTATCCGGCACCGCGGGTGTTCGCTCCAGCGTTTCCACCGCCTTCAACACGCGCTCAAAGCCCGCCTCGATTTCGGCAAACCTCTCACGCAGATTCGACAGCTCGGCTATGCCCTGCTCGGAGGTTGTCAGCAGGCCGATCGCCTTCGTCAACCCCGTCTCAAGATTGCTCAGCCGGTTCTGTAACGAAGTCAGTTCCTCGCTGGGATTCGTGCTCTCGGCCGCCTCAAGGCGAGGCACCATAGCCCGCATCTCCTCGGCAAATGCCTCGATGGTCGAGCCCATCTTCTGCGCGTCACGGCCCAGCGAAGCAAACATCTGGTCAAACGTCTTCACCTGATCCGAGAACCGGTCCGCCGACGCTTCAAGCGACTTCAAATCACTCCGCAGCACTTCGTACTTGCTCTCGAGCGGCTCCATCCGGCCCGCAATCTCCGTCACCGCCACCTGCAACAGGTGCGAGCTGCTCTCGAGATTCTCAATGCGTGCCCCGTAATCGAGCTTCTCGGTCACCGTCTCCACCAGCTTGGTAAACGCATCCTCGAGCCCGCTCATCCGGGCTTCAAACGCCGCGTCCACCGCGGGTGCTGCAGCCACCACCACTGGCGGCGGCTCGGCCAATACTGGCTCGGCTACTTCTGGCTCAGCTTCCACCGGCGTTTCCGCAATGGCTTCCGCCTCCACTTCTTCCACCAGTTCCACCGCAGGCTGCTCTTCTTCCTCAATGCCGGGCGGCAAACCGATAAACAGCGTCGGCGGCGGGGGATTCCCTCCCTGCGTGCGCGCCACTACCGGTTCTTCCACCACTTCCTCCGCTGTCTCTTCCGCCGGCGCCCCACCCAGCAACTGGATCACCTCTGTCGAGATCCGCCCCAGAATCTCCTGGGTGGCAACTTTTTGCCGTTCGGCCTCGCGCTCAAACTCCGCTGTCGCGTCCTCAAACAGCTTCTGCACGCGCTCGATGCGATCTTCGGGCCGCAGCTCTTCCGCGGTCACTTCAATTTCACTCATGTCTGATTTGCCTCTTCTGCTCTCTTTCACGGCCTCGCCAGCACGGCGTTCGCTTCGATCTCCGCCGCCACGGCCGCCATCTCGGCAACCGGCTCATCCTTACCCACCACCAGGTCTCCCCCAGCGAAGCTGTACGGCGGCCACACCCCCGTTACAGCCAAACGCAGCTTGCCTTCCTCAGCCCGCTGCCTTTCCACAAACTCAAACAACTGTTTCGTCCCACGCTCCACCAGATACGCACGCGTGTTCCCGGCCCGCACAAACACACCGCGGATCACCGGCTCACATTCCATTTCGAGATCGCTCCACACCCGCAGTTGCGCCCCCGGTGTGCCCTCGCCCTCCATCACCACCTCCACTTCCTCAGCCCCGCGAATCGTCGCCAGCCGGTAGCGCAGCTCCCGTTCAATCTGGGCAAAGTGCGCCTTCATCTCTGTTTCATTGCGGAAAACCGTCCCGAACTGCAGCGGCAAAACATTGCCATACCCATGTGCCGCGGCCACCACCTCGTGATGCGCCATCGCCGCCTCGGCCACCCATGCTGGATCCTCCGGCCCTCGTTCTCCCGATCCGGGCTCAGCGGGAAGGAACAGCGTATCCGGCACATCGCTTGCCACCACCCATAGCCCGGCGCTCACCACAAGCGGCGTAACCACCACTCCCGGTCTCAAGCCCGCCGGCCATTCTCCTTGCGCCCCTGCCTCCAGGTCAGCGATTGCATAGGCGTACCACATGTTTGCGTCCTTCTTTCGGGTCCATTTCGGGAGATCGAAACGTCCCGTTTTGGAACGCAAGCCTCTCGACGCAAACTACATATGCAAACGTCGTGCCAAAGTCCCCAATCCGCTACCAGTACCCCAGCTCTTTTCCCAATTCCGCCAGCCGTCCATGCAACGCCCGGTACCGCTCCCGATAATCCGACGTCTGCAACGCCAGCCGTAAAAACGACTCCACTTCCCCCAACAACTCTTCCATCTCTCCGCCCCCGCGCCGCCGCACCTCGTTCATCATCCATTCCAGCTCATCGATCGCCGCCAGTCCCCGCGCCCGTTCCTCGCGCAATTCCGCGATCTCGGCGTCCACCGCCTGGTAGTCCTGTTCGATTCGCTGTCGTTCCATAACACAAAGACACCTATCGCCCTCGGCGACAGGTGTCTTTAACCTATATCAATTTGTGGTCGGGTTACTTGACGATTTCGAGCAGCTCGATTTCGAAGATCAGCGCCGCCCCACCCGGGATCGGCCCCTGGCCGTTATCCCCATAAGCCAGCGACGACGGGCATACCAGCCGTGCCTTGCCGCCCACCTTCATCTTCTGCACGCCTTCCGTCCAGCACGGCACCACGCCACCCAGCGGAAACTGCGCCGGCTCGCCCCGCTTGTACGAGCTGTCAAACTCGGTCCCATCCGTCAGCGTCCCGCGATAATGCACCTTCACCGTGTCGCTCGCCGTCGGCGAAGCGCCACTGCCGGCGGACAATTCCTTGTACACGAGGCCGCTATCCGTCTTCAGCGCGCCGAGCTCAGACGCCGCCTTCGCCAGATACTCCGCCGAAGCTGCCTTGGCCTTCTCGCTCGCCTTGGCCCGTCGCTCCGTTTGCAACTGCTGGATCTTCGGCCCCCACTCGCTGATCTCCACCGCCGGCTGCTTCTTCTGCGCGTCAATCAGCGCCTTGGCCACCATCGCCACATCCGCCTCGCTCAGCTCAAAGCTGCCCAGCGAACGATAAATCGACAGCCCCAGCGCGTAAAGCGTCTTCTGTTCATCAGTCGTCGGCGCGGGCGTCGCACTCGCCGCCGCAGCCGCGGGCTTGGCCACTCCCGGCTTGGCCACCGGCCGCACCGCGGGCTTGGCCGCCCCAGCCGCCGCGGGCGCACCAGTCGCCGGCTTTGCTGCCGCCGGAGCCGTCTTCGCCGGCACGGCCGCTTTCTTTGCCGGAGCCGCCGGCGTCTGCGCCAGCAAAACACTCAACACAATCGGAGTCAAACACATCCCTCAAGGCTAACATCGCCTTCACTGTTGCCGCCCTTCACATTGCCGGTAGGCCGCCTCAAGAAACTCCCTACGCGTTTCCGCTTTCACCCCCGCCGCACACGGCAGTCGCTGCCGCCATGCCTCCGCCACGCGTTCCTCAATCCTTTCCCCCAGCCTTGCCGCATGTAGGCCGAAGGCAAACGAATACTGCAACCCAAACCGCTTCCGCAATGGCTCAACCACTGCCTTGCTCCGCTCCTCCGCGTCATGCCATAACCCCATCACGCCTGCCCACTGCACCACCCGGAACATCGCATCTCCAGCCGCAACATCGCTCACATAAGTCGTCGCCTGCCCCTGCTCGTGCAGCATCCTCTGCAACCTGGCTATCTCAATGCTTCCCTCGCGCAAAGTCAAATGCGCCGCAAGGCCGGCCGCATGTCCCAACGCTGTCCAGGTCGGCTCCAGCCTCACCGCCGAATACCCCACGTGGCTCGCACTCAGCGCCACCGGCACCAGCAGATTATCGAGATTCCGCGGCTGTATCACACGCAGCGGAATCTGGAACGGCACCGTTCCAAACGCAAAGTCCCCCTCCACCAGTTGCGGATAGAGTGGCCCCTGCTTGTGGTGTCCATGAGAGTTCAACGTGTAATCGCCAATTGCAATCGCGTCGGCATGCCACGTCGCTCTCACGCCCGCCCGCGTCATTTGCGTGTCATGCTCCGTAAACACATACCGCCCCTCGATACGCCGCGCCTCCCGGACATACAACACCGGAGGCACATGCCCCGTGCTGGCAAACTCATCGCGCGCCAGCCCCCACTCCCGCGCCTTGGCCCGAATCTCCGCCGGCAGTTCCGCATCGTTCTGCAAAAAGTACAACAGCCCTAGCGCATAGTCGCGATGCCGTTCATAGATCCTCCGCCGTGTCGCTAAGTCTCCTTCCGGCCAATCCTGCATCTCACCGGGCAACGCCAGCCGGATCGGCGCCTGCTTGATGTCGTTCATATCGGCCTTGCGATTGGGCAATCGCTGCAACCGCAAAATCCCACCGTGATCCTCGCTGTAAACCTGCTTGATCTTCCCCGCCTGAAACAACGGCGCCAGTTGGGCAAACTCCTCTCGCCGGTAATTTGGCGGCCGTTCCACCATCACTCGCAACGCCGGATCATCCGTCATCGTGATGCGCAGATTCGCACACTGCACACTGTCATCCCCTTCCCCTGAAGATCCCGGCAGAATCCTCCCCTGATCAAAAAAAATCACTCCCGCCAGCCGCTCTCCATACTGTCGAGTGCTTTCCCGGCCCACCCGGAATGGCACCTTCGCCACGGCCGCAAGATCACCCTCATAAGTCGCATCAATCCAGCTTTTGGCCTCCACCTCTTGCCTGCCCTCACGCGCCAAAATTACGGCTTTGCGCACCTGCCGGCCTTCGCTCTCCACCCGCTCCACGCGCCAGCCCATCTTGACCTCAAGCGTCTTCTGCTCGGCCACCATCCCGCGCAACACCAGTGTTGACACATGCGGCTCCGCCAGCGCGCCGAGAAAGCTGTCCTTTACCTGCGCCGAATCCTTCCCGTATCGCTGCGCGTAGTAGTTCTTCACGCGATCCATGTATTCGCGAAAGAACCCCGTAACGGCCTCCTGCGTGCGAAAGTCCGTATACGACAACCCGCCCGTCAGCATCCCGCCAAAGTGCTCCGTCGGTTCAATCAGCACCACCCGGTGCCCTTGCCTCGCCGCTACCACCGCCGCGGCAATCCCCGCCGGGGTCGACCCGTAAACCACCAGGTCGACCTGCATGCCACACAACAGTTCTCCAAGCATCAACAGGATCCACACGATTCGCACGGCTCGCTCCTAAAAGTTCAGCTTCAACGCTACCTGAATCTCGCGTGGCGCCGCGGCCCCGATAATGCGGCCAAAGTTCGGGTTCGCCATGCTGTTCACCGGCGCGTTGTAGTTCACTTGATTGAACGCATTAAACATCTCTCCGCGCAACTGTACCAGTCCGCGTTCGAGCACCCGAAAGTTCCGGTGCACCGCCAGGTTCCAGTTCACCGCCGGCGGCCCCACCAGCGCGCTCTTGCCCACATTGCCGGTGGCAAACCCGCTCACCGGGTCCACCTGCGTCGGCACGGCAAAAGCCGCCGGGTTCAGCACGGTCGCATTCAGCGCCCTCCCGGTGCCACTCCACAGCGCTTGTCCGGCAACAAAGTTGGCTCGCTGGTTGTTCAAGCTGTCCCCGATCGAACGCCCAGTCAACACGCTGAACGGCGTCCCCGTCCGCGCTGTAACAATGCCGCTGATCTCCCAGTGGCGCACCAGTTGATTCAACACGCGCTGCTCGATGCGAAATGGCAATTCGTAGAGGAAACTCCCCTTCGCCTGATGCCTCACATCAAACTCGCTTTCTCCGCGCTCCGCATTGATGTCCTCCTGATTCTGCACCGGCGCCGCCGCCCCGTTCAGCCCGAAGTAAGGCGCATAGTTGTCAATCGAGTGCGCCCACACATAATTCGCATCCACCGTCAGCCCCCGCCGCAACTTCCGCGAGTACACCACTTGCATGCTGTGAAAAGTCGACGACGACAGCGGCCCATAGTAGGTAATGTTCGTAAACCGCGGGTCTTCCCGCGTATTGTTGAATCGTGGCCGCGGCAGATTCAATACTCTCGCTCCCTCCACCTTCGTGTTCTTCGAAGCCACATACCCCACGCTCACCACCGACCCCGGCACAATCTCTTTTTCCAGCGTCAGATTCCACTGCTGCGCGTAGTTCT
>CAZBTA010000229.1:0-8061 GCA_964494515.1 uncultured Bryobacter sp. | reverse complement strand
GAGTATGTGGTCGCTTATGTGCTTTACCACGAGATGTTGCACATCAAGCATCCGGTGGAGCATCACGGTGCGGCGCGGAAGATCCATACGCGGGGCTTCAAGCAGGAGGAAAAGTTGTTTGAACAATATGCCGAGGCGAAGGCGTTTCTGAAGAAGGGCTGGCGATGAGGCGGCGGGGGTTTCTCCTGCTGCTGGCGGGCGGCGAAGAGGACGGGCTCGCTTACACGCTACGCAAGTACGTCACCGAGAACGGGAAGGTGCGGTATGCGGCGCTCAAGGCGGATCTTGCACCGCTGACCCGGTATGTTGAGCGGCTGAAGACGTTTGACCCGGAGACGCTGCCAACACGGGAGGCGAAGCTGGCGCACTGGATCAATGTCTACAACGCGCTGATCCTGTGGAGCTTTGCCCAGGAGGTGACCAACCTGCGGAATGCGATCAAGCGGGCGGCCTACTTCTACCGGCGCAAGTTTACAGTGGCCGGGCGGGAGAGGACGCTCGCCGATATCGAGGACAATTCGCTGCGGAAGGCCTTCAAGGAGCCGCGGATTCACTTTGCGATCGTGTGTGCGAGCGAGAGCTGCCCGTGGTTGTCGCGGGAAGTGTATACGGGGGCAAATGTGATGGCGAAGCTTGAGGCCGATGCGCAACGCTACCTCAATTCAGACCGAAATGTACGGATTGATGCAGAAAAGAAGACGGTGACGACCAGCGAGATCTTCAAGTGGTTTCGGGAGGATTTTGGGGGGAGTGAGAAGGCGGTTTTGGCGTTTATGGGGCGCTATGTGAAGAAAGCCCGGCTTGGTGAGCCGGGCTGGAAGCTAGGATACTTTGATTACGACTGGTCGTTGAACAACGCCGTTGAGTGATTGCTGCATTTCGGTCAGCAGGTCGACCAGGGGGCCGACGTCGACGGTGGCCCAACCGAGCTGGAAGAGCATCAACTGCAAGCGGACCCGCAGCATCTGGACCTGGAAGCTGCGCTTGACCTGATTGAGGCGGACCACCAATTCTGCTTCGCGCTCGGAGGCGGCCAGCATAAAGTAGCGGAGTTTGAACTCAACACGGTTGAAGTCGAGGCGCATCTCATTGAGATAAGCCTGAAAAGCCGCGACACGGGACGCGCGGAAGCGGCTGAAATCGCGAGGGGAGAGGCCAGCAAGGGTGCGACAGGCCTCGAGCTCGCGCGGGTCGAGAATTCGAGTGAGCGGACGGTAGTGGTCCGCGAAAGACTCTCTGTCCTCACCAACGGCTTCGCCGGCTTCGTTGGTGTCTGCAAAGTCGGCAACGCGTCGTTGCGAGTAAAGAGAGAGAGCCAGGAACAAAGCCAAAAAGGCAAATGCACTGATTGCGCCAAATACCAGAGTGGTACTCATGGAATTACCGATAAGGCCAGTTTAGTGTCAGACGGAATAAAATGCAAACAATAAATTGCTAAAAATTGGATTTAATTCGGGAATTAATTAGCGAAAGACACGGGGACCGGAGCGGGAAAGAGCTTCATTGAGCTCTTCGAGCCGTGAAATGAGTACTTTAGCTTCTTCGGCATTGACCGGTCCACGGGGGGTATTGAGCTGGTTATCCTCCTGTTTCTGGATGCGGAAGTTCCAGATGGCGAGGACGAGTATTGTGCCCACCATAGCGACTAAATCGGTGGCATAGCGAGTGCCAAACTCGTGAATAAAGCGGGAAAGGGTGACGATCAGAAAGAAGGCGCCGGTGAGAAAGGAATGGGTGAGGAGGTTGCGCGAGAGGGGCACGGGCATCCAGGCGAGGAAGGCGAGGAAGAGGAATATAAAGAGAGTGAAGCCGAGGTCGACGGACTGCTGATAGCGGAGAGCGGGCTTGAGCAGGCTCATTTTCTTCTGGGTGGGGAGGTTGTTCAGGTAGTAGAACCAGGCACTTCCGAGCGCGATGAGCGCGAGCCAGAGGATATTGAGGGTGACCCGGGAGGCGGCGCGGATGGCTGGGAAGCGCTCGAGGGCCTTGGAGGTGATCTCGCGGATGACGAAGAACTCAAAAATCGAAGAAGCGTAGGTCCAGACTACAAATGTATAACCATACGCGTTAGGATTGGGAAAGAATCCGCGCACCATGGCCAGAGTGACGCTGGCGGTGGCAGAGATGGCGAGAAAAAGACCGAATTTTTGGAATTGAGCACCGAGATCGCCCCGGAAAATACGGTAAGCAATCCATGCGTGGAGGGCGGTGGAAAGCCACCACAGGACGACGATATCGAATGCGAGGTTCATATACGCTATCGGGGATAACGAGAGGGTCCGTTATCCCCGAATCGTATCACATTCATGGGAATAATCTGCGATTAACGGATGTCGCAGGGGAGGCAGCCCGGGACGGGGTCGATGTAGTTGGTGGAAGCGGGGGCGCTGGCGAAGAGGGCGAGAGCGAAGAGGGCGGCGGCAAAAGTTTTCTTGAACATGAAACAAAATCTCCTGATGGTTGATCTAAGCTTTAGTAGCTACAGGACTCATAGTCCCGACATGATCAGCCTACAGGTGTATTCCGGTAATAGGGTTTTTGCCTTAGAGATTTTCTTGTTTCAGAACAAGTAAAGGACCGTTTGGTGGTGTATCAAGGTAATATGCCGGAGGAAACCGAGCGAGTCGCTCGCAGTTGGAAGCGAAATGCCGGAGAAGATCTCTGGGAGCGCACGCTGAATCAGATTGAGACGAAGATGGGTCGCCTGGCCTATCTGGCGCGGCTGCGGAACCCGGAGACAGACCGCTATGAGCACTACGGGCTGATCGCAGTATTTGGAGAAGAAGAAGCGGAAAATGCCTTAAGAACCAGTCACATGGAGGTTTTGGAGAGTCTGCTGGGACTGAGTCTGCTCGACCAGGTGGACGATACGCGGCGGTATGTGACGGGACTAGGGCAATCGAGCCGGCGGCTGCTTTCGAACTGGGAGAAGACGAAGGGCTACGAGATCTTTTTGCCGCTGAGTGCGACGCCGGCGCAGCGGGCGTTATTTGACGCCAACATGGTGGCGATTATCCGGCATCTGAAGGCCGCTGCCGACGGCGGTGAGATGCATCCAGACTGAAAGCGACCCCTACGACCTGCCCTAGTACTTCGATCTCATTTGGGTAGAGGTAGACCTTTGGGGGTTCCAGTGAACTGGGGTGGCTTAGTACCACGAGACGATCGCGATCGAGGTGGCACCATCCGCAGAGGTAGCCGCCGCGGTGTTCGAAGAAATAGATGGGGCGATCCCACTCGTCCTGCCAGCCGGAGTTGACGACGCGGTTGGAATCGTTAATAACCAATAATGATCCGGGATGGAGGATCGGGTACATGGACCAATCCTCGGAACCGATGCAGGCGTAGCGCCGTTTGCGGGTATCTAAACCCTTGAACATTTGCAGCGGTAAAGGACCCCATTTGGTGATCATACGGCTCAAAAACGTAGTTTTTGTGAGATCAACGCCGGGATCGAGGCTTAATGGAACTGTAACCTCATTGAGGCCTTCGGCCGATAGCTGGATGGTGTGGGTTTGCTCGAGCTCATGGAGCTGGGCGTCTTCGAACTGGGCATCGAGGTTGATGCCATACCAGGACAGGAGTTCGCGGAAGTCGAGGCGGTAGATGGTGGACAGCGAGTAGAGGCGGAAAACGGAAGGAACGACGCCTTTGTTTTCGATTTCGCTCAGTCGGCTGAGGCCGATGGAGTATTCTTCGTTCGAGTGGCGTTCGGCGATCTTCTGGCTGGCGACTTCGACTTCGCGGAAGCGGAGGCCCAGCCGCTCGCGAACTTTGCGCAGCCGCTGGCCAGCCTCATCGGTGCTGATGATCGTTTTTCCGGGCGCGGGTACACCCGCCATAGGCCTAACTTCCTCGAAAAAATTATCTCTGATTATAGGGCAGATTCAAAATCGTGAGCGGACTTTTTCGGTAGAGCTGTTCTGAAAATGGAACAAACGCGGGTATGTGCAGAATAGAAGAAGGATGAAGCGCAGAATTGTAGTCGGAATGAGCGGCGCCTCGGGCAGCATCTACGGATTGAGGCTGCTTGAGAAGCTGCGGCAGCATGAAAATGTGGAAACGCATCTGATCCTGACGCGGAGTGCGGAGCGGACGATGTACCTCGAGACGAAAAAACTGGCGGCCGAGGCCAAGGAACTCGCGGATTTCCATTATCCGGTGGAGGATATTGGGTGCCGGCTGGCGAGCGGGAGCTTTCCGGTGGAGTCGATGGTGGTGGCGCCGTGCTCGATTCACACGATGTCGGCGATCGCGGCGGGAATTTCATCGAATCTTATGATTCGGGCGGCTGATGTCACGCTGAAGGAGCGGCGAAAGCTGATTCTGATGGTGCGGGAGACACCGCTACACCTGGGGCACCTGCGTTCGATGGTGGCTTTGGCGGAGATGGGAGCAATCCTGGCACCGCCAGTTGCGGCGTTCTATACAAATCCGGTTACAGTTCTTGATATCGTGGATCATTCGGTAGATCGCGTGATGGACTTGCTCGGGCTACCGGCCGCAGACGCCAAACGATGGGAACCATAGAGGAATGAAACAGGCAAAACAATACGTCCGGGCTGGATTTCAGGGGGAACGGGGAGCGTTCAGCGAGATCGCCGTGCGGCAGTTGTTGGGCAGCGAAAGTGATCCGATTCCGTTTGAGTGGTTCGACGGAGTATTCACCGCGCTTATGGAGAAGCGGATTGACGCGGCGGTGATCCCGATGGAGAACACGTTGCATGGCAGTGTGATCGAGAACTTTGATCACCTGTTAAACCATGACGTGGAAGTGATTGGCGAGACGAGCGTACGCATTGTGCACAACCTGATTGCCCTGCCCGGGGTGGCGTTCAAGGACATCAAGGAAGTGTATTCGCACCCGGTGGCGCTGAATCAGTGTTTGAAGTTTTTGCAGCAGAACCCGCAGGTGGAGAAGAAGACGTTCTACGATACGGCGGGCAGTGTGAAGATGCTGGCGGAGACGAAGCGGCGGGACGCGGCGGCGATTGCGTCGAATCTGGCGGCTGATATCTATGGGGCGCGCATTCTGAAGCGCGGGATTGAAGACGACCGGGCGAACTTTACGCGGTTCTTCCTGTTGCAGCGCAAGGGCGGCACGGTAAAGGGCAAGATGCCGGTGTCGAAGAAGGTATCGATTGTCTTCTCGACGAAGAATGAGCCGGGGAGCCTGTTCCGCGCGCTGGCGGCGCTGGCGTTGCGCGACATCAGCCTGAACAAGATCGAGAGCCGGCCGCTGAAGGGCAAGCCGTGGGAGTATCTGTTCTACGTGGACTTTGAGGGTTCGCTGAAGGACACGAAGGTGCAGAACGCGATCCGGCACCTTGAGGAAGTGGCGGACTTTATCAAGGTATTGGGCGGCTACTGAGCCTCGCGGGCGACGCGAGCCATATCGCGGATCAATTCATAATCCTCACCCTTAAACGCGGAGGCGAGACGGGCGACCTCGGCGAGGCGCGGCTTGAAGCCGGGCGTAGAGCGAGGCGTGTGCGCCCATGAGTCGACGATGTCGATGAAGCGGTTGCGCAGTTTGTAGGCCTGAGTGGAATCCTCGAACTGTTTGAGCTCGGCAATCAATTCGTCGAGGGCAGCGAGGAGGACGGGTTCGTAGGCAATGCTGAGATCGTTCACTCGCGCGGTGGCGAGGAAGGCGAGGCGGCGGAGTTCGGGATCCTCAGAGGTGAGGAAAGGGAGAATCTCTTCACGCCGGGCGGTGAGGACTTTCCAGGCCTTGTTGCTGATGTCGAAGTGTTGGCTGGCGAGCATGGGCAGCCAGGCGGCGATGGGGGAAGCGGGAGTGAGGGAGTTGAAAGATTCAGTGGTGGCGCGGTCGGCACGTTCCTGATCCCAACGAAACTTGTCGTATGGCTCAACGCGATAGCGGAATTCGACGTCGGGGGCGACGGTGGTCCAGGGCGTCCATTCGGTGGGCAGGGCTTTGGGGAAGGCGAAGCGGAGGGTCGGGCGATCTTTCAGTTGAAGCTGGATCTCGCTATCGCGCGCGGTGAACAGATAGAGATAGCCGAGGAAGACCTGGCGGCCTGATTCAAGCCGACTGGTGACCTGGGGGGTGCTAAGGGTGGAGGCGGTGCCGGAATACAAAGCGAGGCTGGGGCGAGGGTTGCGTACGGGTTGGGCGAGGCGGACCTCGACGACGGCGTTGAGCGTGGAGAGGCCGATGCGCGGGGGGACGTGGCCGCCGATCTGGAAGGCGAAGTAACTGAGCAGCGTAAGTAGCGCGATCGTGGCTACGGCATGAGAAAGCGTGGGCAGGAAGGCGCCGAGGATGGCGCCGAGGATTGCCGCGGGGATAGCGGCATAGAGATAGAGGATGAAGCCGGTGACCTGATTGGTGTTGACGCGATGCCAGAGGAAGGCGCGATCCGCGATGAAGATGCCGGCGATGAAGCCGAGGATGGCGCAAATGATGATGGTGAGCCAGGTGGGCATGTTAGCAGGCTCCTACGGTGAGCGCGTGGGCTGAGCGACGGCAGAGGCGCAGGCGTTGTTCGGCGAGGCGACGGGCAGCGCGCGTGAAGCGCGTGGAAGGGGCGGTGGTGAGGAGCGCGAGGGTGTTGTGAGTGTTGCGCTCGATCGTGTGGATCGCCGAGGCCAGATCTGGAGAGAGGTGAGGCAAATGAGAGGCGGCGAGGAGGACGCTGTTGAGATCGGCGGTGGCGAGCAGGAGCGGTAATTCAGCGGCGCGGCGCTGGATGGTAGATTCGGCGTAATGGCGGATCTCATGGAGAGGATCGGCAAGCAGCGGGAGAAAGTGGGCAAGGGGCGCATCGGCGGCCGGAACGGGGGCGAGTTGGGGACAGGCGACTTGGTGGCGGGTACGGATGCGGTAACGGATTTCAGAAGAGGATGGGCCAGGGCACCAGTGAGACCAATCGCTGGTGGGCGTGTGGGGGAGAGGGCTGGTGGTGGCGCCGAGCGAGCCGAAGTGCAGCGAGATGCGCAAGGGGCGCGCGGTGAACAAGGGCGCAGCGCCGGGGAGGATGACGAAATCTCCTTCTTCGCGGATTGAGGTGTGATCGAATTCGGCGGGCCGGGCATGGAACCAGGAGACGAGTTGGACATCGAGGCGGCCGGCGTTGTAGAGGTGGGAGCGGCAGAGGGTGGCCGGGAGGCGGAGTTCGAATTCGAAGAGGCAGGTATCGCGGCCGATGCGGGGAGGGGTGTGCAGGAGGCTCGAGATCCAGTTGGTAAGCGGTGACATTCCTTTTGCAATGCGAGGAAGTGGGGGGAGATCGATCAGGCTCTCTGCAGCGAGGCGAATCGAGCGAGGCAGGCGTGGTGGCGATTTCGTCCCAGCTCAATTTGGCGAATTCCGGCGGCATTGGCCGGAGGGAACGGTATGATCGGCGCATGCTGAAAGATTTGTTGAGATGCGCGGTGCTGGTTGGGGTTGCAGGCTTGCTCGCGCCTGCGGCAAGGGCGGAAAAGCGCTATGCGCTTGAGACGGTAGCGGGGTTGCGGGGGGTGGATGTTGCGCTGGAGGCGGTGGTGTATCAGGGGCAGAAAGCCGTGCGGGTTGTACCCAAGGTGGCGGCGAGTGAAGAGCAGGCCGCGCTGAAGAATGATGAAGGTGGAGGCATTGCAGTGGTGGTGGGATCGAGCTTTCACAATGGCACGATCGAGGTGGATGTGGCGGGTAAGCCGCGTGAGGGAGCAGCGCCAGCGGCGCGGGGGTTTGTCGGGATTGCCTTTCGTGTGGGCAGCGACGACGCTCGGTATGAGTGTTTCTATGTGCGGCCGACGAACGGACGAGCTGAAGATCAGGTTCGGCGGAATCATTCGACGCAGTACATTTCGATGCCGGAATACCAGTGGACACGACTGCGCAAGGAAGCGCCGGAGAGGTATGAGTCCTATGTAGATTTGGCGCCGGGGGAATGGACGAAGTTGCGGATTGAGGTGAGCGGGGTGAAGGCGCGGCTGTATGTGAATGGATCGAAGCAACCGGTGTTGGTGGTGAACGATCTGAAGCATGGAGACAGCGAAGGCGGAGTGGCGTTGTGGATTGGGTTGGGGAGTGAGGCTTACTTTGCGAAT
>CAZBTA010000228.1:0-8135 GCA_964494515.1 uncultured Bryobacter sp. | reverse complement strand
GTCAGGATCACCGGCTTGCCAATCCCCATCAGCCGCGTCGCGATACCGCTCGATTCCCCCGCCAGCGGCCACCGCAGGTTCACCCCCACGTCGATCGCATGCGCCTGCGTCCACCACTCGTCCTCTTCGAGATACCCGCGCCGCACCACCCACTCGCGCTCAAGCCACGGCGCCAGCGCCCGCTCCAGATCCGGCCCGACAAACGCCCCCTGCACGAGCAACCGCGCCGCAATGCCGCCTCGCCGCAGGTGCTCCACCGCCCGCAACACCGCATCGAGCCGCTTCGATTCCCGCAGGTGCCCCAGCACAGCGAAGAGCACCTCCTCCCGGCTCACCCCCAGCACGCGCTCGCGATACTCGTCCACCTCGTAGTAGCTGCGCAGCCGTGGCTGCTCAAACAGGTGCGGCAACCGCATCACCCCAACGTCCGGCGCATGCTCGCGCACCGCCGCCTCCGCCGCCGGATTGTGCACGATCACCAGCCGCGCCGCCTCGCACAGCCGCCGCAACAGGGGCCGCTCAAAGTACTTCGCATCCGCCCCGCTTCGCCCGCGCCCCTGCCAGTAGCGCTCCGCCGTCTGCCGGAACCACTCGCCGTAGTTGTACACAAACTCCTCGATGTACTCCTCCCGACTCAACTGACCCAACAGCAGATGATGCAGGCACGCATCATGCAGCAGCACCACCCCCGGCCGCACAATCGCCTCGCGATAGATGTCCCAGTGCAAGCCGTTGTTGCCCACCTGATACAGCCGCAAGTCCGCCCGCTCGTCGATCTCCACATGCGGCTCCAGGTGCCGCAGCAACGCCTCGGCATACTGCGCCACGCCCGTACGCGCCGGCGGCAGGGGAGCGCGATAGGCGAGCTTCATTGTGGCTTCTGCCGTTTGCCAAACAGCGCCGTGCCCACCCGCACAATCGTCGAGCCCTCTTCGATCGCCACCTCGAGATCGTTCGACATGCCCATCGACAGCTCGGGCAAACCGTAGCGCTCCGCCAGCCCCCGCAGTTGCACAAAGTAGGGCCGCGCCGTCTCGGCGTTGTCATCCCACGGCGGCATGGTCATCAGCCCGCGCAGTTCGAGCTTGGGGCAAGCCCGGATCGCATCGATCAGCTCCGGCAGGTCTTCTGGCGCGCACCCGTGCTTGGCTTCTTCGTGTGAGAGCTTCACCTCGATCATCACCTGCTTGGTCGCCGTAGCCGCCTCGTCAATGCGTCGCGCCAGCTTCGGCGTGTCGATCGTATGAACGACTTGAAACAGCTCGGCCGCCTTCTTTGACTTGTTCGACTGCAGGTGCCCGATCAGGTGATACCGCGCTCCGTCGAGGTGCGCCACCTGCGGGTGCTTGCCCTCAAACTCCTGCACGTAGTTCTCGCCAAAGTCGCGCAACCCGAGCTCGTAACCCTCGAGAATCACATCAGCGGGAAACACCTTCGTCACCGCCAGCAGCAACACTTCTTCCCGCTTGCGCCCCGCCTTTTGACATGCGCGCGCCAGCCGGTTTTCTACTTCTTCCAGCCGATCTTTCAGCACAATCTGAGTTTGGCATGACAGTTGCTTCGTGACAAAAAGATGGGTCCCGATCAGATTGCCAGCACCATCGAACAGTTCGTCGCCTCCTGCGCCGCCCCTGCGCTGCTCGAGCGGGGCGAGGCGCCGTTGCTGCTGTCCTCAGGCCGCTTTCGCGTGGACGTCACCCCGCGCGGGGCCTGGCTGGAGGCCTGGGATGACGCCCGCATGTGGTCCCGCCGCATCCTCCGGGTCGGGACACCGGCCAGGAAGAAACTGGAACTGGAAGCGTTCCGATTCGGGAAAAACAACCTCCCCGTCTCCCTGATCGACGCCGCCGACCTGCGTACCGCCCCGGCGGTGGAGAAGACCCGCCGGTCGGCGTTTACCCAGCAGTTCCGGCTGTTTCTCAACCGTCACTTCGGCTCCTGGCGGTGGGAACATTTTCGAAGCGAAGCCAAACTGGAGAACTCGCTCTCGCCGGTATTCCCGACGGCCCTACTCACCCGCGGCAATCAGGCCGTGGCGGCGGTGGCGGCGCCGGATCGGGATACCGGCTTTCATGTACTGACCTTTGCGCTGATTTGGCTTGATTGGGTTCGTCAGAACCACGGCGACATCTGCGCCCGCCGGCTGTTGCTCTACCTGCCCGAGGAGCACCACCGGGCTACCGTGCTGCTCGCCCGGCATCTGAACGCCGCGCGGGTGGACGTCGACATTTGGCTTTACTCCGCCGATGGCGGCGAGTACTTGCTCGACCCGGCTGACCGTGGCAACCTTGTCTCGGCGCTGGCCCCGCGCTACTCGCGGCTGGCTGGCCCGGCCTGGTGGGTGGACCTGGTGGCCAATGACCGCGACGTCGACTGGATGGAAGAGCCTGACGGCAGCGTCTCGTACCGGTTGCGCGGCCTTGAGTTTGCGCGCCTGCGTCCGGCGAGCGGCAATGAGTTGCCCGTCATCGAGTTTGGCCTCAAGAAGCGCCGCAAGGCGAGCGCAAGCGACCGCTCGGCCGTGCTGCGGCTGATCGAGGAGATCCGCACCCATCGCTGCCACAACGCCCCGGACCGCAAGCACCCGCACTTTCTCGCCGCCCCCGAGCGCTGGCTTGAGGCGCAGGTGCGCCGCGGGATTCGCGAAATCGAACCCGATTTGGACCCAAATTGCCTCTACGGCCAGTCGCTGGTGTCGCTTGAAGGCGATCGCGGCGCGCTTGACCTGCTGGCGATTGATCGCGACGGCCGACTCAACATCCTCGAGCTCAAGGCCAGCGAAGACATCCACCTGCCGCTGCAGGCTTTTGACTACTGGCTGCGCGTCCGGCATCACCTTGCCGCCGGCGACTTTACGGGTAGCGGCTACTTCCCCGGTCGCATTCTCGCGGAAACACCTCCCCGCACTTTTCTCGTCTCTCCAGCGCTGCACTTTCATCCAACAACGGGAGCGATCCTCGATTTCCTCCCGCCCGAGTGCGAAATGATCCGCATTGGCCTCAATGGGGATTGGAGGAAACAGATTGACGTCGTATCGCGTATGTAGAATGGGGGGAGAAGTAGCATGAGTCTGTTTCCTGAGTTGCGCAAAGCGATTGGTTCGCTGAATCCGAACGAAGTTCGTCACGCGGCGGAGCAACGCGTCTCCATACGGTTGGTGGCGGCCCACGCCTCCTCCTACACCGCGATGGCGAATTGGCTGTTGCCGGAAACGCTGACTCCCGCGCGCCGGGCTGAAGCCTCGCGCATGATCTACCTCGAAGGGGAGCCGGATCGTCCCGAACAGTTCGACCTTGAAATCTACGCCGAGGACGCAATCGCCCCGGCGGATGCGTTCATCTTCCGCCGCGACAATCCGGGCAGGGTGGTGCGAGAGATCCTCGATCACGACGAGGCGCTCGGGCTGCCGCTGGCGCGGCTATTCCCGCCGTTTCGTGAGGAAGTTTCAAACCGCCTGATCAGCAAGATCTCGATGGAGAACGCCGCGTTTTCGCTGGCGACGGCCATCCCGAACATCGCGCCGCTGCTCGGCGTGGGTTGGGCGATTGGCGAGTTTGCTTCGGATTCAGTGATTCTCACGATGAATCAGGTGCGCCTTGCGTTCTACCTCGGGGCGGCGAATGACCGTCCGGTGGGTTATGCCGACCAACGCACCGAGATCGCCTCGATCATTGCGGGCGCCTTTGGGTGGCGCGCGGTGGCGAGGGAACTTGTGGGCAAGATTCCGATGGGCGGTGGGCTGCTGCCCAAGGCAGCGATCGCCTATGCCGGCACGTTTGTGGTGGGGCGAAGCCTTGAGCGGTTCTACCGCATCGGCTACAAGTACACCCGCGCCGAGCGCAAGGCGGCCTATGAGGATGCCTTTGAGCGCGGCAAGCAAATCGCTGGCGGGCTGATCGAGCGCATCAAGAATCGCCGCAGCGCCTAGTACGCTGGAGAGATGTCATCTCCAGTCGCCATCGTAACCGGCGCGAGCCGAGGCATCGGCCGCGGCATTGCCACTGAACTCGCCTCTACTCACAAGGTGATCGCCACCTATCGCGGCAATCGGGAAGCCGCCGAGAGCCTGCGCGCCGAAACCGGCGCCGAGATCATCCAGAGCGATATCGGGTCGGCCACGGACCGGGCGGCGCTGGTTGCGTTTGCCCTTGAGAAGTTCGGCAGAATTGACCTTTTGGTCAACAATGCGGGCATCGCGCCGCGCGAGCGCAAGGACATCCTCGAGGCGGGCGAGGAGAGCTTTGACGAGTTGGTGAACACCAACCTCAAGGGACCCCACTTTCTGACCCAGCAGGTGGCGCGCCAGATGATCGCTCAGGGCGGCGGGCGCATCGTGTTTGTGAGCTCGATCAGCGCGTTTACGAGTTCGCTCAACCGCGCCGATTACTGCATCTCGAAGGCGGGCCTGTCGATGTCGGCGCAGACGTTTGCCGCGCGGCTGGCGCCTGAGGGCGTGCTGGTGTTTGAGGTGCAGCCGGGCATTATCCGTACGGACATGATCTCGAAGGTCGAGGCCGTTTATGAGGAAAAGATCGCCGGCGGCCTGTTGCCGCAGCGGCGGATGGGCGAGGCGCGCGATATTGCGCAGGTGGTGCGGGCGGTGGCGAACGGGCATCTGGACTATTGCGCCGGTCAGGTACTGCACGCCGATGGTGGTTTTCACATGCGAGTGCTGTGATAACTTGGTCTATTCCTTATGAGCCAGGAACAGTCACCCAAGAGCTTCTACGGCTGGTGGATCGTCGCCTTTGCCTTCATTACGTTCGGGATTTCGACCGGTATTCCGTATTACGGCATGCCGTTCTTCTACGACTATTACGAGAAGACGTTCGGGTGGTCGCGTAAGGACATTACGCTCGGCTTTCCGCTGGCCGCAACACTGACGTTGTGGGTGGGGCCGATGTTTGTACACCGCTTCAGCCCGCGCAAGATGCTGGCGATCGGTACGGGGTTGACGGGATTGGCTTTCCTTGGCTTTGGCAACATGGGCGGCACGCTGCCGGTCTATTACGCGTTCTGGGTGCTGTACGTGCTCGGCTATATCTTCTCGGGCCCGATCGTGCACCAGGTGATCGTCAGCCAGTGGTTCAAGAAGAATCGCGGCAAGGCGATGGCGATTGTTTATACGGGTGTGGGCCTGATCGCGGGCATCTCGCAGAAGATGATTGCCAAGCCGCTGACGGAGGCTTACGGATTTCAGACCGCGCTGATGATGATCGGCGGCATTATGTTTCTCGCCTGGCCGTTTGCGCTCGTGCTGATGCGCGACAAGCCGGCGGAGAAGGGTCAGTTTCCGGACGGGGCGAGCTTTGCGCCCGCCGATTCGAAGATTGAGCCGCGCACTTTCAGCTACCTGATCTCGCAGCCGGCCTTCTGGCTGTTGCTGATCGGCAGCGCCTGCTCGATCGGGTCGATCGGGTCGATTAACCAGCACATGAAGTTTGTGTTCAAAGAACAGGGCTTTACCGATCAGAGTACGTTGAATGCCCTGAGCGCCGATGCGACGCAGATCATCCTGTGGAGCTCGATCGCCGGCCGCCTGATCATGGGCTGGGTGGCGGACCGGTTCCCGAAGAAGATCGCCATGATGGTGACTTACTTCCTGGTGGCGGGCACGATTCCGCTGTTGCTGCTGGTGAAGCCGGGCGATGACATGAATCTGTACCTGTTTGCGGTGTTGTTCGGGTTTGGCATGGGGGCTGATTACATGCTGATTCCGCTGATGGCGGCCGAGCAGTTTGGCCTGAATACGCTGGCGCGGGCGATGGCGATCATTCTGCCAACGGATACAATTGGACAGACGTGGTTCCCGTACGGTGTGGCCTGGTTGCGTGAGCACTATGGTAACTACGGCGTTGCGCTTAACGTGGTCTTTGTAATGGCGGCCGTGGGTGCGATTGCCGTGGCGCTGTTGCCGGGGCCGAAGAAAGAAGATGAGATACTTCCAATACAAGACGCTCAGCGAGCTGGAAGCGGAAGCTAGCCAGCTTGGTTGCGACAACGTCAAGTTTGTCGCCGATAACGCCAAAGTTTCTGAAATCCTCGCGCGTAAAGTAGCTGTCGCGGGCCGCGAAGTCGGCAACAGCATGTGCATCCATCCGATGGAAGGATGTGATGGCGAACTGGACGGTACGCCGGGAGATCTCACGCGCCGACGGTATGTGCGATTTGCCGAGGGTGGCGCGAAACTGATCTGGTTTGAGGCGACAGCGATTCGACCGGACGGTCGCGCGAACACGCGCCAGCTTTGGATTACCGAGGCGAACGTGCCGTCTTACAAGTCGCTGGTTGACGAGATCCACAGCAAACACAAAGCCGTGTGGGGCACGACCGATGACATGCTGATGCCGATCCAACTGACGCATTCGGGGCGTTATGCGGTGCCGCAGAAGACGATTGCCTATCACAACCCGCTGATCGACCAGAAGTCGAATACGCCGTCGGATTACCCGGTGATCAGCGATGATGAGCTGGAGCGGCTGGAAGACCAATATGTGGTGGGGGCGGGGCTGGCGAAGGAAGCAGGGTTTACCGCGCTCGACATCAAGGTGACGCATGGTTACCTGATCAGCGAGCTGATGGGCGCCAAGCTGCGTGAGGGCCGCTATGGTGGTTCGATCGAGAACCGCACGCGGTTTGCCGTGAATGTGATCGGCAAGATCAAGGCGAAGTATGGCAACTACTTCACGATGACGATGCGGCTGGGCTGTTTTGACAGCGTGCCGTATGTGAAGGATGCGGCGAAGGAAAATGTCGGGGTGCCGCTGCCGTATGACCTGCCGTATCCGCATGGGTTTGGCGTGAATCCGAATGATCCGCTGAAGGAAGACACGACCGACGTAAAGGCGGCGATCCGGATCTTCCGCGAGGCGGGCATTGATCTACTCAATGTGTCGCTCGGGTGCCCGTATTACAACCCGCACGTGGGGCGGCCGTTTGAGAAGCCGGATGACGGTAACTATGAGATGCCCGAGCATCCGCTGGCGGGTGTGGAGCGGCACTTCCGCATCGCGGGCGAGTTGCAGCGTGAGTTTCCGGACCTGCCGATGGTGGGCACCGGGTATAGCTGGCTGCAGATCTATGCGCCGAACGCGGCGGCGGCGAATGTGGACAGCGGTAACATCCGGTTCTTTGGTTATGGGCGCGGGGCGCTGGCGTATCCGCATTTTGCCAAGGACATTTTGGAGAAGGGTACGCTCGACTCGAAGCAGGTATGCCGGACGGTGACGTTCTGCACGTGGCTGATGCGGCAGAAGCACAATGAGTACGGGCAGTTTGTGAGTGGGTGTCCGCCGTATGACAAGGAAGTGTACGGGCCGATCATCAAAGAGGCACGCGAGTTGCTTCGAATACAGGGAGCGAAATAGTCGAATAGAAAGCGCCGGGCGACCGGCGCTTTTGTTTTCTGGGATACCAGAGTAGAATCGACGCATGCCGCACAAACGTTCAGAAAGTCCAGGCGGACACTTTTGGGGCATGCCGATTACTTGTGCTACGACCTGGATTGTCGTTCTTTCGCTATTGCTGCCGCAACCGATTTTGGGGCAAACAAATGGGGCGCTAACCATCTTCGCCGTACCCGATCACTGGTATAAATATCAGGAGTTTGCAGAATGCCTGCAAAGCAATCTTTCCATTCGTATTGACAAAGGCGACACCGTTCCCTGGCCGCGAAAAGGGCCACTTTACGTTAAGGACCTCGCGCTGGATCAATCCCATTTAGTGACGGTGCGCTGCGCTGGTAAACCTCTACATTCAGTAAAGTTCCGCTTCTCGCGGTTCGAGGGTGTTCACGTCTGCGTCATCTATGATGCGAAGGGCGGCCTTTTCCTTTTTGACCACACGAGGCGAGGATGGGGATGCAAGAAGGAATCGCCGACTTCTGGTTCAGAGTGAAGCGGAATAAGCCTTTCGCCGAAATGGAGTACGGTCGCTGCGCTTCCACGACCTGATGCCGAGCTTGAGGCTTGGCCGTAAAGATTTAGTCGCGCTTATCCGATTATCGGCTCAAGCGAGGTACGAGAGTTTATGGGCAAGTCATTGAGAATTCATTTATTCGCACTTTTGATTGCAGGAGCGTTAACGTGCTTTGCTCAGTCCAAAGCTAAAGTGCAACGAGAGGCAGCACAGGCGCT
>CAZBTA010000227.1:0-8224 GCA_964494515.1 uncultured Bryobacter sp. | reverse complement strand
CCCACCAGAAAACACGATCAAGCATCATCATGCCCGAATATGCGAGAGCGGCGGGCGGAAGCGATCAGGAGAGTTAGAAGAACTTTTCCTGCTTGCGCAGCGTGCCGAAGGAGCCGAGGTTGGCGATGGCGAAGGCGACGCGGAACTGATTCTCGTTGCGAGTGCCGAAGCTGAAGCGGCGGTACTGCACAGAGAAACCGCAGCAATCAGTGTTGTAAGTGATCTGGGTGTTGGCGAACTGGAGCACGCCGAGGCGGTAATCGTAGACGGCGAAGAAGGCGGTGTTCCAGCCGCGACGATTGTCGGCGCCCCAGCCGAGCAGGCCGCGGAACTGGTTGTTCTTGGGCGAGAGGGTGGTGGCGGAATCGACCTGGGTGTGGCCAGCGGAAACAAACCACTGGTTGACGCGGCCATCGACGCTGAAGGTGGAGTTGGTGACAGTGCCGCGCTTGGGGTCGTAATCCATGCGCCACTCGACGCCGGTGCCAACCAGAGGCTGCATGCGCAGCGAGCTGGCAACTGGAGAGTAACTGCGGAGGCCATCGAGGAACGTGTAGCCGGAGAAATCGACGGTGGACTGATTGACGTTGCGGCGGCCATCGATGACGGTGCCGCCGAAGGTGGGATCGAAGTAGCGACGCTGCCAGACCTGCCAGGAGAGGAACTCATTGACCGTCTCGCCGCGCTTGACGTAGAGGCGATTGGTGAGGGAGACCTCGAGCTCTTTGGTGTTGTTCATGAGCTCGGTCTCATCAAAGCGGATGATGCGGGAGAAATCGTTGATGCCGTCGACGTAGCGGAAGCTGGCGCGGGGCTCGATGACGTGTTTCATCTTGCCGCCGCCCATCCACTTGGGGCTTTTCGCGAAGACGCGAGCAAAGCTGGGCATGATGAGCTCGGCGCTGAAATCGCGCGCGGTGCGGCGGACGTTGTTGCCCTGGACACGGTCGTCGAGTTTGCTTGAGCCCCAGTAGGATTCGCGGAGGCCGAAGCTGGGCACGAGCGTGAAGCCGGCGGCGCGGAACATGGTGGAGATGCGCGGAGCGACATCCATGCGCTCGACGTACTGGCGGGTCTGGAAGAGGGGCTGATTGCGGCGGACCAGGCCAACGGTGGAATCGAGCGAGACCCAGACGGGGATCTTCTTCCAGATCTGGGTGTCGCGGCGGGTGTATTCGAGCTGGGGCAGGCGGCGGATGGTGATTGAGTCGCCCTCGGCGGCGGTCTGGAAATTCTGACTGCGGGCGAAGACGATGTTGACCGAGTTGCCAGACCAGTGTTTGGCGACGAAGCCGACGGAGTTGACCTCGGAGAAGATGGCTTCGTTGAAGCTCTGGGTGAAGGACTGGCGGAAGACGAAGGAGGAGAGGTAGTTTACTGTGCCGCGGGCATACCAGCCCTTGCCGAGGTCGCTCTTGCCGTCGAAGTTGATGCTGAAGCCGCCCTGCTTGAGGCGGCTGCCGTCTTGTAGTTGCAAGCCACGGTCGGCGACGCCAAAGATCGTCATGCCGAAGTCGGAGCCGGCGCGGGGTTTGCCACGAAACTCGACGTTATGGGCGAAGCCACGAGCGGTGAAGTACTGGGGGCGGTAGGTGAGATCGTAGCTGCGATTGATGGCCCAGTAGTAACCCATGCCGATCATCTGGCCGAAGCGGGAGGAGTTGCCAAAGCTGGGGGTGAGAAAGCCGCTGCGGCGGGGTTGTTTCTCCAGTGACTTGTAGAAGTAAGGGAAGTAGAAGATCGGCACGCCACGGAGGCGGAACATGGCGCGGTTGGTGACGGCGCGCTGGTTGGGGATGATGTCGAACCGTGGGCTGCGGAGGGTCCACCAGGGGCGGGGGTAAGTGCAGGAGGTGATGGTGCCCTGGTGAAGGACCATGCGGGTGCCGAGGCGCTCGGCCCACTTGCCCTGGAACTGGAAAGGATTGGACGAGGTAAGGATGCCGGGGCGGGCATCGATGTGGGCGGCGAAAGTACCGCGGATCTCGTAGAACTTGCCGGTGGAATCCTTGGTGTTGTAGTCGGCCTTCTCGCAGAAGATCTCTTCGCCCTCTTCGTAATTCTTGTAGTGGACGTGACCGCGGGCGTGGGCTTCGCCGGTGGCGATGTTGTAGTCGATCTCGTCGGCTTCGAGGGTGGATTCGGTGATGTCGACGACGGCGCCAACGCGGAGGCGGACCCAGTCGCCTTCGACGGTTTGGGAGCCTTTGGCGGAAATGTTTACCTTGTCGCGGGCCGGGGCGTTCGGGCGCAGAAACGGAAGTTTAATATTGGCGTCTTGAGCTGTAGGATTCTGTGGGCTATCCCATGCCAAAAGCGGGATACAAAGAAAGAGCGAAACCCAATAAAATGAGGAAATTACGTGACAAACCGATAGAACCGTGTTAAGCAAATAAGAGTACTCTTTAGGGGATAGATGCTCGCGCCGCAAGCCTCAGGTTAACAGGCGCCGGGCAGGGGCACAAGCAACCCTAAAGACAGACGAAAGACGATCCGAAGGAAGATTGTGGTTAGCGCTATGCGTTGTGGACATTGCGGAGCGGACAACACGGCGGAAGACACACGGTGTCAGCTGTGTGGACGGCGCATGTCCGGGCCGATGCTGATCGACAACTTTGGCAACACGGCGCCGCGGCTTGATGCGCTTGAGGAGCGGTTGGCGGTTGAAGACCTGAAATCGCGCCAGCCGGTGCAGCCGCGATTGTTCCCGGTGCAGGAACCGAAGCGGGTGATTCCGTTTGAGTCGATTTCGCCGGATGCGGCGAAGGTGGCGCGGACGACGCAGGAGCGCAACAGCCGGACACGGAACAAGCAACGGATCATGGATCGAGCGGGGTTGAACCCGGAGGATCCGCCCGAGATCCAGAAGGCGCTCGAGTTTCCGGAAGAGATGCAGGCACAGCGGCCAGTAGAGCGGGCGATCTATACGAACGCGCGTGTGGCCAGCCCCTCGCATCGGGCGATGGCCGTTGCTTACGACATGGCGATGGTGGCGATCGGGGTGGGGATTCTGATCGGCATTTACTACTTTGGCGGAGTGCAGTTTGGGTTGGCGAAGCTGGACATCGGAACTTATGTCGGGGTAACGCTGTGCGTGACGTTGCTCTACAAGTTGTTGTGGGCGATGTCGGGCGGCGATACGCCGGGCATGATGGCGGTGAGCCTGCGACTGGTGAGCTTTGATGGACAGCGCCCGACGCGCGAAGAGCGGGTGATGCGGGTGGCGGTATCGGTGGTGAGCTTTGCCTCGCTGACGCTGGGGCTGCTGTGGTGTCTGGTGGACGAAGAACAACTGACGTGGCACGACCACATCACGAAGACGTTCTCGAGCCCTAAGACTGAGGACGACGAATAAGCGCCTCGACGAGGATCCAGAGCTTCTTCGGGGTGGAGAGGCGATGGCGTTCGGCAAGGACCTGATAGCCGGAAGCCTCAATGCGCTGGAACAAGCGCCAATAGATCTCGATGAGCGCCCAGAGGCTGCCGCGCGAATCCGGATCGACCATACCAATCAAAGGCCGGGAGAACTCGTAATAGCCGCGTGCGCGTCCGCCCAAATCGGCAAGCAGGCGCTGTAGCGCCGGGGTGACCTGGGGACCGCGAAAATCGGTAGCGGTAACACCATAGCTGGCGATCAGGTCGAGGGGCAGATAGCTGCGATTGAGGCCGAGGTCTTCGCCAACGTCGCGCAGGATGTTGGTGAGCTGGAAGGCAATGCCGCACTTCTCGGCCATCTCGAGGGCGCGAGGGTCCTGAAAGCCAAAGATGTGGGTGATGGTGAGGCCAACGACGCTGGCGACGCGATAGCAGTAGAGGTAGAGATCGTCGAAGGTGCGCGGCTGGGTGAACGTAAGATCGCTGGTGACGCCGGTGATCATGTCGTAGAGATACTGGCGGGGGATGCCGAAGCGCTGCACCGTGTCGGCGAAGGCGGGCCAGAGAGGGTGGGCGAGAGTGGCGCCATCGAGGACGCGATCGAGATCGGCGCGCCAGGCGTCGAGTTTGGCGTGGGTGGCGCCGGCTTCGTCACTCAAATCATCACACTCGCGCATGAACGCGTAGACGGCACACATGGCGAGGCGCTTGTGGCGGGGGAGGACCAGGAAGGAGTAGTAAAAGTTCTTCGCGCGCGCACGAGCGATCTGTTCGCAGTACGCGTAGGAGGCGTCGACGGTGATGGGGGATTGCGGGCCCAACTTGTCAGTATCTCGCGAAAGGGAGCAGGCCTACCAGGGGAATTCGTCGCGAAAGGAAAGGTGGCGCAGCCAGGTGGCGGGGGGCTTGAAATCCAGAGCAGTAAGGCGGGTGTCGGCGTCGAAGGTGACCTTGTCGAACGTGATGCGCTCGGAGGCGCCGTCGGGGAACTGGCGATCGATGCGCCAGACGATGGCGGTGGCGGGATCGAGGGTGAGTATGGTGGTGCCCGCGGGCGAGGAGATGGCGAGGCGGACGCGCGAGGCTTGCGCATTGCCGATGAGACGCAGGGTGTGAGAGCTTTCGGGGCGGAGCGTGAGCGGGTCGACGAGCAGTTGGCGGATGCTGGTAAGCCGCTCGAGAAAGATGGCGGTGGCGGGGTTGGTGCGCGTCGAGGCGGCCCAGGACTTTTGCTTGTGCGAAGCGATGAGCACCGAGCCATCGGCGCGTGCGATGCGAAGCGTGGAGTGATCGGTGAGCGCGTAGAGGTCGCTGCCGAACGCAATGAGTTGAATATTACGGCGGCTGAATCGTCGCTGGTCAAGGTCTCGATCTTCGCGGGTGAAGGTGGCCTCAAGCGCGATGCCGTGAGGCGGGCAGTTGTATCGAGCGATGACGCGATCGAGCAGTGAGGCGGGTGTCTCGATGACGAGGAGCAGGGGCAGTAGAAGAGCGACTGTCATGGGTGCTGCGATTCCGCCTTGAGGATTCGTTGCTTGCGCTCGAGGCCCCAGCGGTAGCCGCCAAGCTCGCCGCTCGAGCGGATGACGCGATGGCAGGGGATGGCCAGGGCGACAGGATTGCGGCCGCAGGCATTGGCCACCGCGCGCACGGACCGGGGGGCGCCGATGGCGGTTGCGACTTCGGAGTAGCTGCGCGTCTCACCGCGGGGGATCGTTTGCAGGTAGCGCCAGACGCGCGCCTCAAACGCGGTGGCGCGGATATCGAGAGGCAGGTCTGGCGCGATCGTGGCGCCCGCAAGAAAGCTCTCGATGGCAAGGCGCCATTGCTCGAGCAAAGGGGGATAGGGCTGCGAGACGGCGACGAGGTTTGCGGCCGGAAACTCGGCCTCAAGCTCGGCCACGAGAGGCGCCGCGGTGTCGCCGATGCGGAGACTGCAGAGGCCGCGATCGGTGGCGGCGATCAGGATTTGGCCGAAAGCAGTGGCGAGCACGACCCAGGAGATCTCGACGCCACGGCCAGCCGCTTTGTACTGCGCGGGCGTCATGCCGAGGGACTGGTCGGAGCGCTCATAGAGGCGGCTCGAGGAGGAGAAGCCCGACTCGTAGAGGGCGGTGGTGACGCTTCCCTTCTCCTTGAGGCCGCGCTTGACGTGCTCGAGGCGGCACTGGGCCTGGAACTGTTTGGGGCTAAGCCCCAGAGCTGCTTTGAACTTGCGTTGCAGATGGAAGGGGCTGTAGCCGGTGATGCGCGCCATATCCTCGAGCGAGATCGATTCGTCACAGTGCTCGCGGAGGTATTGGCTGAGATAGGCGATGGGGTCGATGGGGATCATCACGAGTTACTCGAGCTCCGTGGTCTTCCAGCCGCCAAGGGCTACGCCAATGATGACGCATTCGCCGTCGCTGCCTTCGAAGTGGGCTTCGCCGGCGCGAACGATGAAGGTGTCGCCGGCGTGGAGCAGGTGGGTCTTTGTCTTGTCGAAGACCTTGCCCCAGCCGATGCGGATGCTGCCTTTGACGACGGTGACATGGGCCTGCTGGGTGTGAGTATGGGGTTTGACCCAAACGCCACCGGGCATATAGAACGCGTAGGTGAAGGGCTGGCCGGGGCGATCGCGATCACCATCGAGGACGGCATAGCGAGTGCCATCGGGATCGTGGCGTTGCCATTTGATGGTGGCGGAATTCCAGATGAGAGGGGCCTCACCGGTGAGCAGGAGCAGAAGCAGAACGAATTTCATGTCCTGATTGTGCGGCGCGAGGGAATGGGGAAAACATCCGAATCTTGCTTACCAGACGTGGAGGGCGACAGGTGTGGGCGGGCCGGCGGTTTGGCCGATGACCTTGACGTGGAGCAGGAGTTGGAGATTGCGATGTTGCCAGCCGGTGGGGGCGTCCTTGAGCATCTCGGCGAGGACGGCGGGGCGGGTGAGCACCTCGCCGAGGGTGGAGCCACCGTACTGCGTGATGCCGCCACCGATGACGAGGAACTCGCCAGTGGGGCCGCGCAGGACACGAGTGATGAGGACGTAATCCTCGGGCGTGGTGCCGTTCTGATTCAGATCGGGGACCGACCAAGTGCGTCCGCTGGCCGTATCGCGGACGATGGGGGCGCCATTGGCCGTATCGAAGCGGAAGCGGAGGCCGTTGAGAAACTGCTGGCTCCACTGATTCTGGAATGCCCCGATGACAAGCACGGGGGACTGGCGCAGGTCGGAGAACGTGATGTCGTTGCCGAAGCGGATGTCGGATGGCTTGTTGTGAGCGGCCATCCAGGCATGCACACGCGCTACCGCAACGGCCGAGCCGAGGCCGATGTACTGGTTGGGCATGGCGATCAGGGCGTCGCCGTTGAAGGTATCGGTGGGCTTGAGGGTCAACGGGTCAGTCTGCATGCGGAAGTGATCAAAGCGGTCACCACGAACGCGACGTTGCATCTCGTCACTGAGGCGATAGACGACAGGATGGCCGCTGCAGAGAATGAGGGGGCCGGGAGCACGCAACCCCGGCGACCAGAAGTGATCAACGACCGTGGTTGGCGTGCCACGGCCCCACTGCCACCAGGCACCAAAGGCAAGCACGGCCAGCAAAAGACCGGCGAAGAGCCATTGGCCACGGTCGGCAGGAGGTGGGTTGGAGGCAGGCGGGGCAACAAGCGGTTCGCGCCAGTGGAACTCGATGCGGTAGGCGCCTGAGGGTAACTCGAGGCGCACCTCGGTATCGGTCTCGCGGAGGTAGTAGCGCGTGAGGCGTTTGCGGATCTCGTTGGCGCGGACGCGGACGATGGGGTTCTCGGTGGTGTCGTAGCCAGACTCAAGACCGAACAACTCGACACCAATGGAGCGCTCGCGCAGAGACTCCGGCTGATCGCTGGCCGAACGTTCGGCCAGAAAGCGAAGCATGCGTTTGGACTGCTCGCTCTGGCGAAACTCGGGACTTTGACAAATCCGTTCCAGTTCCGCGTCAATGTGATTTTTCTGTGTGACTTCCAAAGCCGAAACCAAGCCTTTACGCCCCGTTAAGCCCGACATTACCACCGATAAGGCCTGACGGCAACCATTTGATCTCAAGCAACTTAGAGGTTTTCGCGGGCTTTGCCCAGAAAGAACCTTGTGCGCGAGCCAACCCGGTGATTGAATCTGGCGAAGTTCGAGAGTGAACCGAGTCATGAGGAGTCCCTGTATGTTTGCTTCCTGGAAAAAGAGTTTGGAGATCACGCTGACGGCGCTGTTAGCCGCGGCCCTGGTGTGGGGTCAGAGTACGAGCGGGTCAATTACGGGTTTGGTGACAGACCCGGGGGGTGCGGCGATAGCCGGCGCGATGGTGGAGGTGAGGGATCTGGAGCGAAATCGGGTGATCCAGACGGAGACGACGCCGGCGGGGGTGTTTACCGTGGCGGGACTGGTACCCGGATTGTACGGGGTGAAGGTGCAGGTGAAGGGATTCAAGCTGGCCAAGGCGGACAACGTGGAAGTGCGGGTGGCGCAGACGACAACGCAGAATCTGCAACTGGAAATCGGTCAGGCGACAGAGAGCGTGACGGTGAGTGGGGAGGTGCCGCTGCTGAATCCCTCCTCGGCGGCGGTAACGACCACGATTCAGAACAAGCTGCTACAGGATTTGCCTTTTCAGGATCGCAGCGCGCTGTCGGCGGCGCTGCTGACGCCGGGGGCACAGGGTGACCCGCAGTACAACGGCGGCGTGCAGAGCGAGCTGCCGGGGGTGTTTACGCAGGCGGTGACGCCGGGAGGGTCGATTACGGTGGGTGGCGGCCGGCCGGGTGGTGGGTCGATTCTGGTGGATGGGTCGGACGTGATGTCAGCGGGCAACGCGCGGGCGGTGATCAC
>CAZBTA010000226.1:0-8237 GCA_964494515.1 uncultured Bryobacter sp. | reverse complement strand
GCTCGCGACGTCGATGCCGCGCAGGCCCGGCATGCGCTCGTCGAGCACCGCTGCATCGAAGCGGCGCGGGTCGGCGCGCACCGACGCCAGCGCGACGACCGGATCCGTGAACCCGACCGGCTCGAACCCCGCGGCGGCGATCGCCTCTTCCACGACCTCGAGCACGGCCGCTTCGTCGTCGACGACGAGGACGACCTCTCCTCGCCCGGGCGTTCCCGCCGTCGCGACGCGCTCCCCGGCTCCCGACGCCGCGACCGGCGCGCACGGCCGCAGGTAGACGCGCACGCAGGTGCCGGCGCCGACCGCGCTCTCGATCTCGATCGCGCCGCCCAGGCTGCTCACGACGTTGCGCACCGTCGCGAGTCCCAGCCCGGTGCCTCCGACCTGCGCGCGCGTCGTGTACAGCGCGTCGAAGACGAGCGGCAGCGCATCCGCGGCGATGCCGACGCCCTGGGGGCGGTGGTGGAGGCTTATGTGCGGGCCGTGGGGAAGAGGTTGAGGAAGGGGGCGTTGTTCAAGTTTCAGGTGCAGGGGATTGCGGGGAGGCGGTGGTGGTGGGACACGTGGCATGGGGTGGCGTATGGGGAGAGGGAAGTGCTGGAGATGGTGGAGCGGAATGGGTTTGAGGGGCGGTATAGCTATGGCGGGGGGACGCAGTATTTGTGGGTGTGGGCGTTCCGAAAGGAAGCCCCCGGTTTGGGGCCGGGGGCTGAGGGGGGTTAGTTGATGGTGACTTCGGCGGTGGCGGGCTCGAAGGTGAGGCCGCCGTTGCTGCGCTCGTAGTCGACGTTGACGGTCATGCCGTCGCGGATGTCGCCGGAGAGGAGCTTGCGGGCCAGAGGCGTCTCGAGCTCCTTCTGGATGGCGCGCTTGAGCGGACGGGCGCCGAAGGTGGGGTCGTAGCCGATGCGGACGAGCTGGGCGCGGGCGGCATCGGTGAGTTGCAGCACGATGTTGCGATCGGCCAGACGCTTGCGCAGGGTGCCGAGCTGGATGTCGACGATCGACTTGAGGTGCTCTTCGGTGAGCGCGTGGAAGACGATCGTTTCGTCGACACGATTGAGGAACTCGGGGCGGAAGAACTTGCGGAGCTCCTCCATGACCGAGAGCTTCATCATCTCGAACTCGACGCCTTCGGTGGAGCCGCGATACTCGAGGATGCGGTGGGAGCCGAGGTTGCTGGTCATGATGATGATCGTGTTTTTGAAGTCGACCTTGCGGCCCTGACCATCGGTGAGGTGGCCCTCATCGAGGATCTGCAGCAGGACGTTGAAGACGTCGGGGTGGGCCTTCTCGATCTCGTCGAACAAGACGACACAGTAGGGGCGGCGCCGGACCATCTCGGTGAGCTGGCCGCCTTCCTCATAGCCGACATAGCCGGGAGGCGCGCCGATGAGGCGGGAGACGTTGTGCTTCTCCTGATACTCGGTCATGTCGATGCGGACCATGGCCTTGTCGTCATCGAAGAGATAGCCGGCGAGGGCGCGGGCGAGCTCGGTCTTGCCGACGCCGGTGGGGCCGAGGAAGATGAAGCTGCCGATGGGGCGCTGGGGATCTTTGATGCCGCTGCGGGCGCGGAGGACTGCCTCGGCGACAGCAGTGACAGCCTCGGACTGGCCGATGACGCGCTCGTGGAGTTCGTTCTCGAGGTTGAGGAGTTTCTTCATCTCACCCTCGAGGAGCTTGGAGACGGGGATGCCCGTCCAGCGGGCGACGACGTCGGCGATGTCTTCTTCGTCGACGACTTCCTTGAGCAGCTTGGCCTGGCCCTGGTTGGCGGCGAGGCGGGATTCGGTATCGGCGAGCTCGCGCTCGAGCTGGGGAATCTCACCGAACTTGATGCGAGCGGCGGCGTTGTAATCGGCCAGGCGTTCGACACGGTCGAGCTCGACGCGCAGGCCTTCGAGCTTTTCGCGGATCTGGCGGAGGCGATCGACGCCGCCCTTCTCGAGATCCCACTGGGCGCGGAGCGTGTCGGACTCGGTCTTGAGGTCGGCGAGCTCACGCTCGAGTTTTTCAAGGCGGGCACGGGAGGCCTCGTCGCTCTCTTTGCTGAGGGCGGTGCGCTCGATCTCGAGCTGCATGACGCGGCGGGAGATCTCGTCGAGCTCGCTCGGCATCGAGTCGATCTCGGTGCGCAGCTTGGCGGCCGATTCGTCGACGAGGTCGATGGCCTTGTCGGGGAGGAAACGGTCGGAGATGTAGCGATTGGACAGCACGGCGGCGGCGACGAGGGCGGCGTCCTTGATGCGGACGCCGTGGTGGACCTCGTAGCGTTCCTTAAGGCCGCGGAGGATGGAGATGGTGTCCTCAACCGACGGCTGGTCGACCATGACGGGCTGGAAGCGGCGCTCAAGGGCGGCGTCCTTCTCGATGTACTTGCGGTACTCGTCGAGCGTGGTGGCGCCGATGCAGTTGAGCTCGCCGCGGGCGAGCATGGGTTTGAGCAAGTTGCCGGCGTCCATGGAGCCTTCGGTCTTGCCAGCGCCGACGACGGTGTGGAGCTCGTCGATGAAGAGGATGACCTGACCGGCGGCGGAGGCGACTTCTTTGAGGACGGCCTTGAGGCGTTCTTCAAACTCGCCGCGGTACTTGGCGCCGGCGATGAGAGCGCCCATGTCGAGCGAGACGATGCGCTTGTTGCGGAGGCCATCGGGGACGTCGCCGCGGACGATGCGCTGGGCGAGGCCCTCGGCGATGGCCGTTTTGCCGACGCCGGGCTCGCCGATCAGGACCGGGTTGTTCTTGGTGCGGCGGGAGAGGACCTGGATGACGCGGCGGATCTCTTCGTCGCGGCCGATGACGGGGTCGAGCTTGCCCTCGGAGGCGGCGCGAGTGAGATCGCGGCCGTACTTTTCGAGGGATTCGTAGGTTTCTTCAGGGTTCTGGCTGGTGACGCGCTGGGCGCCACGGACGCCCTGGATGGCGGCTTCGAGACGGGGGCGGGTGAGGCCGGCTTCTTTGAGGAAGCGGCCGGTGGCGCCACCATCGGCAACGGCGGCGAGCAGGACGTGCTCGACGGAGAGGAAGTCGTCCTTACGCTTTTTGGCCTCTTCTTCGGCGTCGGCGAAGAGCTTGGTGAGGCGCGTGGTGACGTAGATCTGGTCGGGAGTGCCGGAAGGGGTGGTGACCTTGGGGAGCTTTTCAAGCTCTTTCTCGAGGCGGGCCTTGAGGGCGCCGGGGTCGAGATCGGCCTTCTTCAAGAGCGAAGAAGCCAGGCCGTTGGGCTGTTCGAGGAGGGCGACGAGGGTGTGTTCGACGTCGACCTGCTGGTTTTGCAACCGGATGGCGAGGGTTTGCGCATTCCGGAGGGCTTCCTGGACTTTTTCGGTGAGTTTATTGAAATCCATAATTCTGATACCGCCAAGACCAAGTTAGCACCTTAGCGTTGTCTTGTCTAGATATTTTAGCGTGATGCACTCATATCTTTTCTGGTGTGGAGGGGGTGGTGGGGCGTATATGCTGTGAAGTGATGCGATTTGCGGTAATTGTGCTTGGAATTCTGGGTTTGGTGGGGTGTGGCGGAGGGCCGGCGGGAACGGCGGCGAGTCCGGAGGAGGCGAAGGCGTATATCCAGAACCTGGGGTTGAGCGGGGTGGAGATGAAGGCGGCGGAGAGTTTTGGGGGGCAGCAGCTGGTGGAGATCACGGGGAACGTGAAGAACCGGGGGCAGCGGAACCTGAAGAAGGTGGACCTGACGTGTGTGTTCTATGACCCGTACAACCAGGTGGTGTTGCGGGAGGTGGTGCCGATTGTGCGGGCGGATAAGGGGGGGCTGAAGAGCGGGGAAGAGAAGCCGTTCCGGTTGCCGTTTGATACGTTGCCGAAGGCGTGGAATCAGGCGATGCCGCAGATGGTGATCGCCGGGGTGGTGTTTGAGTAATGGCGCGAGTGGGATTGGTGGAAGATGATCGGGACCAGCGGGAGCTGCGGGGGATGCTGCTTGAGGCGGCGGGGCATAAGGTGGTGAGCGAGGTGAGCGAGGCGGAGGTGGTGGTGATGGATCTGCGCGTGCCGACGGTGGAAGACGGGCTGAAGATGATCCGCGAGGTGAAGGGGATGGATAAGAAGGTGGTGGTGTTGAGTGGGGCGGTGGGTGAGCTGCGCGGGCGGGAGGAGGAGAAGATGGCAGATGTGATCCTCGAGAAACCGTGCCCGAGCGGGAAGCTGCTGAAGGCGATTGCGGCGTTGCTGATGCTGGTGACGTGTGTGTTTGGGCAGGGGATGCCGGATGTGAAGCGGCATGCGCCGGTGTTGTATCAGCGGGCGGATACGGTGGGGACGGAGAGCGATGTGCCGCTGTTGATGTATGTGGAATGGGACGCCAAGGAGAGGGCGCTGACGTATACGGTGATCTTCTCGAATGAGGATGGCGGGACGTCGACGCGGGACCTGATGGCGCGGTGGGGGCGGACGACGGATATCGAGTATGTGTATAAGGTGTGGGTGGATGGGACGGGGAAGGCGGTGCGGAATCAGATCCAGGCGAAGGATCACAAGGATATTCCGTTTGCGGGGCCGTATGAGGGGGAGAGGCCGGTGCTCGAGCCGGTGACGCGGAACAACATGGTGGCGGGGGCGACGGCGAAGGCGGGGCGGCGGTTTGATGTGGAGCCGTTGTTGGTGGATCTGAGTGAGCACTCGCGCGAGTATGTGATGGATCTGAAGCCGGAGACGTGGAAAGTGATGGGGGAGGAACTGCGGCGGGAAGGGAAGTTGAGGCCGTATGGGGTGGTGCGCGGGGAGGACATCAGTGATCCGGCGAACTATGTGTATACGGAGTTCAAGAGCGAGCAGAAGAATGGGGGGAGAGTGGCGGTGGGGTTTACGTTGCCGGGTGGGCGGAAGGTGCAGATGAGTCATTTGGGCAAGGCGGGGAATACGGTGGAGCGGAGTGGGTGGATGAGGCTGGCGACGGAGCTGCCGCCGGGGACGAAGGTGGGGGAGTTGGGGACGATTGTGTTTGCGTGTTATGGCAAGGGGAGCTGTGTGGTGGAGAAGGCGAGCTTTGTGGAGTTGAAGGGGGAGCGGCGGGAGATTGAGATGAGCGGGCCGGTGGAGATCGAGGCGGGGCAGATATGGTTGTCGCGGTTAAAGTGATTCCGCGGGCGAGCCGCAGTGAGGTGGTGGGGGAGATGGCGGATGGGACGTTGAAGGTGAAGGTGGCGGCGGTGCCGGAGGGGGGTGCGGCGAATGCGGAGTTGTGCAAGGTGCTGGCGGCGCATTTTGGGGTGAGGGATGTGGCGGTGATTAGCGGGCAGACGGGGACGCGGAAGATGGTGAGGGTGGGTTAGGTGAGTAGCTTGATGAGGAGACAGACGGGGAGCGTGTAGAGGATGTAGCGGGTGCCGGGGTATGGCGGGAAGGGTGGGCGGAATTCGAGGGTGGGGGATTCGTAGTGGATGAGGCTCATGTGTTGGGCGATGTGGCGGGCGTGAGCGTTGGCGGTGGCGTGGTTGGGGAGGTTGGTGATGAGGGGGATGTCTTCGTAGGTGTCGCGGAGCTTGGCGGCAGTGAAGAAGTGGTGGACGCCGGGGGGATGGATGCGGTGTTCGCCGTTGATGGCGAGGATGGATTGGCGGGGGATGGTGCGTGAGGGAGTGAGCGGGAAGGGGCTGACCTCGATGGTGATGTGCTGGGGCATGATGCGGACGTAGCGGGTGTTGCGCCACATGATGAGGGTGAGCCAGGCGAGGACGGCGATGAGGATGAAGGTGTAGATGGTGAGGATGAGCGCGAGGGTGGTGAGCCAGCGTTGGTGTGGAGGGACCCAGGGCGCAGAGTACAGCATGGCGAGCTAGAAGACGATGTCGAGGATGAAAGCGAAGGATAGCGCGAGGGCGAAGAAATAGGCCCAGCGCTTTTTGTTGTCGTTGGGGGTGGTGGGGTTGACGTCGTTGCCGCGGTTCTCGTGACGGATGCCCCAGGCGACGGAGAGCTGGCGGGCATAGGCGAGGGCGACGGCGATGTCGGGGTGGGGGCCGGAGAGGTCGATGAGTTCGTTGGTGTGGGTGGCGACGCCGGCGACGTGCGTCTTGGAGGATTCTTTGCCCTCGACCATGATGACGATGCGGCGGGCGTAAGCGTAGGCGACGTCGGCGCGGGGGATGGTGCGCTTTGGGGCGGCGGGGAGCGGGGCGACGGTGATGGTGATGCCGGTGTCGGTGATGGTGGCCTGGCGCTTGTTGATCCAGAGGGCTACGGTGAGGTATAGGAGGAGGAGGCGAACGGGGACTTCGGGGATGAGGCTCATGGGGCCGCGGTAATCGCTGATGGATTCGCCGAGGAGCAGGATGAGCATGAAGGCGGCGATGAAGCGGGCGGCAGCGGAGCCGTAGGGGAGCGTGTAGAGGATGGGGTTCATTCAGGTGAGGTAGAGTTCCCAGTAAATACCAAAAAGGACGGCGGCGAAAGTGGCGAGGAGCCAGTTGCGCCGGATTGCATTGGGGGTGGGAGGGGGGATGTCGGGGTGATTGTGAGCAGGGATGGCGAGAGTGGAGGCGGCTTGAGCGGCGATGTGCCAGGCGGCGTCGGCGGTGGGGAGGGGGGAGTGGAGGTCGATGGATTCGTTGGTGGTGGTGAGGATGCCGGCGCGCCAGAGGCGACCAGCTTCGCGTGAGATGAAGGCGTGGGCGATGCGGGTGCGTGGGATGAGGCGCGCGGGGGCGAAGGGGAAGGGTGTGATGGAAAGGTGGACGGATTGGGGCGTGATGGTGGCGCGGAGTTTGTTAGTGAGGAGGGCGGCGGAGAGATAAGTGAGGAGGAGGGTGGGTGGAAAGAGGATGTGGATGCCAACGGCTTCGGGTTGCTTGCCGTGGTGGCCGATGTAACAGAGGATGGCGAGCATGACGGCGAACGCGGTGAGGCTGAGCGATGCGGGGCGGCCGCACCAGAGGCTCTCGATCCGGACGGGTGTCATGTGGGTCTTATTGTAGATGAAATTGAAGTTGTTACTCGTGGTGGCGGATTTGGCGGGCTTCAGGCGAGGGGTAGCTGAAAACGTTTGGGGAATATATACTGGGCCGGCAGAAAATCACGGAGGAAATGAGATGGCGAAGAATCACGGTTTCCCATTCAATCGCCGGACGGCCATGCTGTCGGCTACGGCGGGCATTACGGCAATGACGGCGGCGAGCGCGCCCGCGCCCGCGGTGGCGAGTTGTGCGACGCCGAAATCGGCGGTGACGAAGACGCAGTATGGCAAGGTGCGCGGGTATATCGATGATGGGGTGTTTACGTTTAAGGGCGTTCCTTATGGCGCGAACACGGGGGGCGAGAACCGGTGGTTGCCGGCGAAGCCGCCGGTGGGGTGGGATGGCGAGATGCCGACGCTGATCTATGGCGCGAATTGTCCGCAGCGGCTGCATTCGTGGCCGCAGGAACAATCCTTCCTCTACCAGTGGACCGATGGCTGGATCAGCGAGGACATGCTGAAGGTGAATATCTGGACGCCGGGCCTGACGGGTAAGCGGCCGGTGATGTTCTACATCCATGGCGGCGGGTTCTCGTTTGGGTCCGCTTATGAGCTGGCGTCGCAGGATGGCGCGCAACTGGCGCGGCATCAGGATGTGGTGTGTGTGACGGTGAATCACCGGCTGAATTCGCTTGGGTTCCTGGATGTGTCGTCGCTGGGTGGGGCGGATTATGCCGAGTCGGTGAATGTGGGGATGACGGATCTGGTGGCGGCGCTGCGATGGGTGCGCGATAACATTGCGAACTTTGGCGGCGATCCGAATTGTGTGATGATCTATGGCCAGTCGGGTGGAGGGTCGAAGGTGACGACGTTGCTGGGGATGCCGTCGGCGGAGGGGCTGATCCACCGGGCGTCGGCGCAATCGGGGGGCGGCGGGAATCCTCCGGGGATTGAGGAGTCAAGTGAATACTCGAAGCGGGTGATTGCCGCTTTGGGTGTGAAGAGCATGGCGGACTTACAGAAGGTGGAGTGGGCCAAGCTGAACGAGGCGAGTAATGCCGTGGCGGCCAAGATGAATCCGCCGCTGGGGGCTGGTGGGCCGACGCCAGCACCGGGCACGGCGAGGCCGCGGGTAGGCGCGGGGCCGACGGTGGATGGGCGCACGATTACGATGCGTTCGTTCTATGACGTGGTGCCGGGGATGGCCAAGAACATTCCGATGCTGTTTGGCTCAGTCAGCGAGGAAGGCAATGTGATGTCCTCGCGGCCCACGGAGGCGCAGTGGGTGGCGACGCTTGTGAAGAATTATGGCGAGGCCAAGGGG
>CAZBTA010000225.1:1579-8273 GCA_964494515.1 uncultured Bryobacter sp. | reverse complement strand
CTCAATGAGCGGCTGCCGCTCCATCACCATCACCTCGATGGCGCGGATCAGCCTGTTGGTGTCATTGGCGTGAATGCGATCGGCCGAGGCCGGATCCCAACAGTTGAGGATCCGGTGCAACGCTCCGGCCCGCCGCTGTTCGATACGCGCCAACCGCTCGCGCACCTCGTCACTCCGCACCGGCCCGGGGAACAAGCCTTCGAGTAGCGCTTTCAGATAAAAGCCTGCCCCTCCCGTGACGATAGGCAAATGATGACGGGCAGCAATCTCGCGCAACACCGGTCTGGTAATACGAGAGTATTCGCCAGCGGTAAAAACCTCATCGGGGTTTCGCACGTCAAACAGGAAGTGGGGCAGCAATTCTCTCTCAGCCCGGGGTGGCTTGGCCGTGCCAATGTCCATGCCGCGGTACACCTGCAAAGAATCACAGTTCACAATTTCGCCATCAAATTGTTGCGCAAGCGTAAGAGCGAGAGCGGATTTCCCGCTGGCCGTGGGTCCGACCACGACCAGCAGCGGGGATATACTGTTAGACAAATCTGGGAGCGCCTCCAGCAAAGGACCAACCGAATGCAGAAGTCAGCACAAACCTTGTTGGCATTGAGCCTTATCGTATTCTCCGACACCGGAGCTCAGGCGCAACAACAACCTGCGCCCAAGCAGGATAAGGCCGGGGCCTATTTCAATTATTCAATGGCCCACATCTTTGCTGATCTGGCCGCCGCCTCGGGCAACAAAAGCGAATACCTCAACCCCGCTATTGAATACTACAAGGCCGCCATCAAGGCCGACCCCAAAGCCGGCTTCATGAGCACCGAGCTCAGTGATCTTTACGTGCAGGCCGGCCTCGGCAATCGCGCGGTCACCGAATCCGAAGCCGCTCTCAAGGCCAACCCGAACGACCTCAGCGCCCGTCGCATCCTCGGCAGGATCTACGCCCGGCTGATCGGCGACCCGCAGGCCAACCGTATCCGTGAAGACATGGTCCGCAAGGCCATCGATCAGTATCAGAAGGTGGTTGACGTCGAGCCCACCGACGTCGATGCCTGGGTGATGCTTGGCCGCCTGAACAAGGTCGGCCAGGACACCGCCACCAGCGACAAGGCTTATAAGAAGGTGCTCGAGCTCGACCCGGATAATGAGGACGCCCTCACGGGCCTTGCCATGTCGGCCGCTGAATCAGGTGATATGGCCGGCGCCGCCTCGATGCTCGAGAAGGCCAGCAGCAAGAGCCCCAACCCGCGCGCCATGGCCCAGCTCGGCGAGATGTACGAGCAGATGAAGGATTACAAGAACGCCGCCAAGGCCTGGCAGAAAGCGCTCGACCTGAGCGGTGGCAATCCGGAGGTCAAGCGCCAGCTCGCCAACAACCTCGTCATGAGCGACCAGGTCGACGAGGCAATCCGCGTTTATGAGGAGCTCGTCGAGGACGAACCCAAGGACCTCGGCAGCATCCTGCGCCTCTCGCAGCTCTACCGTCAGAAGCGCGTGTTCGACAAGGCCCGCACCTATGCACTCAAGGCCAAAGAGCTCGACAACACCAACATTGACGTGCGCTTCAACGAAGTCGGCCTGCTTGAGGCCGAAGGCAAGACCACCGAAGCCGTGGCGCTGATGAAGGAGATCGTCGAGAGCACCTCCCGCCGCAACTACCTGCCCAACGAGAAGAACTTGCGCATTGAGTTGCTCGAGCGCCTTGGCGTCATGCAGCGCAACTATGAGCAGTTCCCCGAGGCGATCAAGAGCTTCGAGGAGATCCTCACGCTCGACCCCAACACCACCAAAAACGCGCAGGCCCAGATCGTCGAAACCTATCGCCAGGCCAAGGATTACCCCAAAGCCGAAGCCGCGCTCGAGGACTACCTGAAGAAGAGCCCCAAGAATCGCACGCTGATCCGCCTCAAGGGCCAGTTGCTCGCCGAGAACGGCAAGGCCCAGCAGGGGGCTGAAGCGGTGGCCAAGCTGCTCGATGGCAAGGAAGATCGCGAGATCCACATTCTCATCGCTTCGCTGTGGGAAAAGGGCAAGAACTACCCCGAAATGGGCAAGAGCCTCGATCAGGCCGAGAAGCTCTCCACCAGCGCCGACGAGAAAGAAACGATCTACTTCATGCGTGGCGCGATGCTCGAAAAGCAGAAGAATTTCGCCGCTGCTGAAGCCGAGTTCCAGAAGGTCCTCAAGGCCGACCCGCAAAACGCCGGCGCACTCAACTACCTCGGCTACATGCTTGTCGATCGCAACGAACGCGTCACTGAGGCGCTCGCCATGATCCAAAAGGCCGTCGATCAGGACCCCGGCAACGGCGCCTATCTTGACAGCCTTGGCTGGGCTTACTATCGCCTCGACAAGCTCGACGAGGCCGCCAAGTACCTGCAGCAGGCCATCGAGAAGACCAGCAAGGACCCGACAGTCCACGACCACCTCGGCGACGTGCTCTTCAAGCAGGGCAAGGTGAAAGAAGCTATCGGCTCATGGGAGCGCAGCCTCACCGAGTGGGCCGCGGTACCCCCGGCCGACAAGGATGAAAAGGAAGTCGCCAAGATTCAGAAGAAGCTCGAATCCGCAAAGGTGCGCCTTGCCAAGGAAGGCAGCGCCCGTCCCAAGCGCTAGGAGAGAATAAAGATATGAAACGCACAATCGCCGCCCTGTCTCTGGCAGCCAGCATGCTGCTCGCCGGCGAGCTCAAGCTCGGCAAGCCGCTCACCGTCAAGGAACCCGTCTCGATCGAGAAGATTTACGCCGAACCGGAAAAATTTGTCGGCAAGACCGTGGCCGTCAAGGGCAAGATCACTGAGGTCTGCCAGATGATGGGCTGCTGGATGAACCTCGTCGACAGCGCCTCAGGCAAGTCCATCCGCATCAAGGTCAACGATGGCGAGATCGAGTTCCCCAAGAATGGCGCGGGTCGCATGGCGATCGCCGAAGGCACGCTCACCAAGGTTGAACTCACCAAGGAACGCGCCATCGCCGAGGCCAAGCACGAGGCCGAAGAGATGAATCGCAAGTTTGATCCCAAGTCCATCACCGCCCCGGTCACCCGCTATCAAATTCGCGGAACTGGCGCCGTAGTGTTGGACTAGGCCGGACTCTGTAGTATACTCAGAAGAGTCACACGGCGTGGGCCTGTGGCGCAGTTGGGAGCGCGCTTCCATGGCATGGAAGAGGTCAAGGGTTCGAATCCCTTCAGGTCCACCAAATCCCCCCTTCAACAACTCTTCCCCTTTTGAATTTGTTTACGCGCAGCCTCGCTAAGCATGATCCTGTGCTCGCAAGGACCAGTATTCTTGGCTGAAAAACCGCTTCTGGTTGGAGTGCGACTCAGCCAAACAGTTCGCTGTGAGTGCCCAGACGCACCAAGCGTAAGGTACTTGCATCTGGCTTGAGATAAATCAGCAAGAGATCAGGCTTCAGATGACACTCACGGTACCCGGCCCAATCCCCACTCAAGCCGTGATCGCGGTACTTCACAGGCAAGGCAATGTCCATAGTAAGTCGCTCTACGACCTCAACCAACAGCAGATCAAGATCGCCCCGATGACGTGGGGAAGCTTTACTGCGCTTAAAGTCCTTTTTGAATGCCGATGACCGCTCAATCGTCCTCATTCAAGTCCGCCATCAAAGCCGACGTACTGGCAAACCGTTTACCCTTCCCCTGCTCGAGTTCGGCCATCGCTTTTCGAGTCGCTGCATTTGGAACTTTCACTTCAAACGGCAATCGGCGTTCATCACTGACTCGCAACATCAGCAGTCGAATGGCATCCGAGACCGAGAGCCCCATGGCGGCAAGCGCTTCACTGGCACGCTTCTTCGTGACGGTATCGATCCGGGCTCGAACGTAGGTATCCGTAGGCTTCAAGTCTTGCCTCCTTAAGCGATGTCTTCTCACTCGCAAGTGTAGTCACAACAGGACTACACTTGCAAGCAGCCGACCTGGTCCAAGGAATGATGCCGACCGCACGTGGTCAGCGGCGCACCATTTTCCCCACAAACACCAGATACTCCGTCACCGACCGTTCATTCGTCTCAAGCCGCCACACCACGCCATCACGCTCCCCATCGAGCCTGAACCCCAACTCCATCCTCTCGAGATAAAACCGCAGCATCGCCAGTGACGAGCCGCCCTCGGGCGCATACCGCTGCGTATGCCCACCGATCCACACCGCGGCCGGGCTTGCTCCGGCGGCCCAGTCAAACGGCGTCGACAGAATCACCTCACCATCCTTCGCGGTCACTCGCGCCAGTTCTCGAATCAGCTCGAGCGGCGCCGCCACGCAATCCAGCAGATTCACCGCTTGCCCCCCGGCAAACCTCCCTTGCGGAAACGGGATCGCCGCCACATCCGCACACCAAAAGCTCATCCGCCGCACATCCACATCCCCCGGCAAGGGTCCTTCTACGCGATCAAACGCAATCCCCACCCGCCGCCGCCAGTAGTCCACTTTCCCACGGGTCACGATTCGCCGCGCCAGCCGCAGCATCGCAAAGTTCAGATCCACCCCCACCGCCAGACTCGCCCCGCGCTGCACCAGCTCAAACACCCCTCGCCCCAGCGAACACCCGGCATCCAGCCACACGCCCGCCGGCGGCGCCGTCAGCAACTCCATACCCGCGTCAAACACTGGCAGATACGTCGCCCCGCCGGGCGCCCAGTGCGCGTGCGCGTAGATGCCCAAATTGCCCCGTTCCCGGTCGTGCGCGCTCCCCGCCCCGGCCAGATCCCCCAGGATTGTCTCAAGAAAATCCGAAAAATCCTCCCGCCGCAACACGCTGGCCCCTTGCGAGGCAAACCACGAGTTTGCATCGGCCAGCACCACCGGAATCCCGTCGATCACCGGATGCTCTCGCTGGCAATGCGGATTGGTGCACAGCAGCGCCGCCTCAAGGATCTCCCCCGCCTCTTCACGCGCCACCTCGCCGATGCGCAACGGCCACTTGCCGCCGCAGGCGGGACATACCGGCGCCAACTGGTCAAAGTGTTCGCGGTACAAGGCGGCTACCCGATAATCACATTCGGCGAGCAGGGCGGAATAATCTTGCCCGTCGGCCCCGGGATCGGCCCAATGCAGGCGGGAAAGGCCACCGGGTCTCCCAGCCGCGCGGCAGGAAAGCCCCCCGTGATCACCGACATCGACCCAAAGATCACAATGCCCGGCCCACCAGGGATGCAACTCGGAATGTTGCAGGGTATGGTCAGCGTCGTCACCACCGCCGCTGGCAGATTGTTGATCAGCACCGTCGGCACCACCGCCTGCATCAGCATCAGCGGCATTGGCGGATGCGGCAGCGGCGTTGGCGTCGGCGCGGGCGGATGCATCGGCGCGTGGCAGTGCGGCATGTCGTGCAGCACGTTATCGGTTTGGCGAGCAGCGGGCGGCATGGCTAGTTGAGGTAAATCTTCTCCCCGCGCACCACCACATCCCCCGTGGCATTCACGCGAATGTCGGCTTCGCCCGTGAGTTGCATACCACCTTCGGCATGCATGTCCACGGCTTCGCTCGCCCGCACCTCAAAGTTCTTGCAATCCACACTCACGTTCTCGGCGGCCTTGAGCTCCAGGCGCACACTTTCCATCTGCAACACCGGGCCCTCCGGCGTCAGGCGAATGCGCAATTCCACCGTGCCCCCCGCGCCACTCACCTCCAGTACATCCGCTTCACCCTCGGGCGTGATCTTCAGCGTTTTCTGATTCTGCAAATCAATCGTCTTCGCCGACATAATGCGACTCATCCCTCCCTTCGATGACGTTATCACGAACCGCGCGCATGGCCATCAACAATTGAAATCCCGCCTCGCCCTGTCCGGCGCGCAAACCCGTCAGGTCCTGATCCAGCCATGGCACAACATTGCGCGTCAGCAGATCCTGCACCCGCGGATGATCCGTCAGCGCGGCCGGGCTCACACCCGTCAGCGCCATCATCGTCTCCATGGCTCGCGTGTGCCAGTCGGGCGCCAGCAGCGCCACCCACAGGGGCGCCACAAGGCTTTCCACCCACAACACATTGCGCGTCGCCACAGCATCAAACTCAAGCGTCCGCGCCACCGCGATCGACTCGCGCGCCAGGTCGGACGCGGCCCCCTCCAACAAGTGCCGCGTCCCTTGCCGGTGCGCCTCGAGCGCATCGTCGGGCCAGATCGATTGTCGGTCAAACACCGTTAAATCGACTGGCATCAAGGAAAGCGGCTCCACTGACGGAAATGGTCCATCCCACGTCTCCAGCCCCGCCAGCCACTGCTCGCGTTCGGTGGCAATCTCCGCCAGCGGCAATGCCACCTCCGGCCATTCTTTCGGCCACCATGGCTCGAGCCACTGCTCCACGCGCGCCGTCGCCCAGGGCATGCGCTGCGCATAACGCGGAACCCCCGGCCACACTCCCGGCCGGAACGCGGGATCCGTCGCAAGCAACACCCCAAACGCCTCCGCCAATTCATCCAGAAACGCATCGCCCCCGCGCATCCCCGTATGCAGCATCAACAAGCCGAGAAACAACCGCTGCATGCCGGCCATCACCTCATGCCCGCGTGCTTCGAGCGCGTCCCCCACCTCACCCCGATACCGCGCGGCAGCGGCGGCCGCAATCCACGGGTTATCGCATGCCATCGCCGCGGCCCACTGGTTGGCCCAGCGATCCCTCCGCATGGCCTCATGCAGCACGGCGAACTGATCCGTGGCCGCCACCCATGCCTCGGTCGTCTC
>CAZBTA010000225.1:0-1479 GCA_964494515.1 uncultured Bryobacter sp. | reverse complement strand
AGCCGGCTCGGGGTCATCGTCGAGGTCACGATCTGCGTCATCACCTTCGGGAAGTGCACCACCAGCAGGCCCGCCACCGCGGCCGCCAGATGCAGCAACGGCGTCGAACCGCAGATCTTGTAGAACCGGTGCATCAGCTCGCGCTCGGCCGGGGTGGCCACTTCGTAGTTGTACAGGAAGGGCGGCGCCGTCAGCGGGTCTTCGGTCAGCGTAAAGGCCTGGCCGTAGTTGATGCCCATCAGCGTCACCTCAAAGTTGTGCTGCTCACCTGCGCTGATGATCTTCATCAGGTCGCCAAGAATCGCGGGGCAGAACGTCAGGCCCGCATAATCAAGCGTGCCCGGCTCTTCGGCCACAAAGCGATGCACAAACGCCGGTTCCTTGATGCCGAGCCCCAGCCGCTTTACAAAGCCGCTTGCCTTGGCCTGCTTGAGATAAGCCACGGCGGGGCGAATGTCCTTGTCCCAATCGAGCCCCACCTGCTTTTCCATGTCCGGCGGATCATGCAGCGCCACGCCGTACAGGATGTCGCCGCCATACTCGATGCGCTCGCGGCACATCTCCTGCTCAACACCTTTCGGCGAGGTATCCCACTTGTCGGTCAACCCCTGGTAGCGCCGCGGAATGCCCTGCAGCAATGCCTCAGGCTGATGCTCCTTGTCGCTATCCATCACCAGGCCGAGATAGCGCAAAACCTTGGTCTGGAACTTCACTTCGTTCGGGTCGATCTCAAGCGCCTCAAGCGCCTGCCCCAACTGCAGCGTCGCGCGGTACAGCGTGGCCGAATCGAAGGCTCGAATGCCCTGCTCCCAGGCGGTCTTCACCAACGGGATCACATGGCGTTTGACGTCTACGGATCCGCCACCCGGCGCCGGGCCAAACCCGAAGCGGTGACAGCCGAAAACGAACTTATCAGCGGAGATATCTCGTATTGCAGACATGAATCCACAAGGATATCGAAGCTTTAGGATTTAAGGGGGAAAATCGGAGGAAGAAATCGGAAGGAATGGTGCGCCCGGAGTGATTCGAACACCCGGCCTTCTGGTTCGTAGCCAGACGCTCTATCCAGCTGAGCTACGGGCGCATCAATTAGTAGAATACCAAACAAAAATGGCCCCGGCAATGCGCCGGGGCCATTCTTTTCGCAGCTAGTTTTAGAAGCGATAGTACAGGCTGAACTGGACCACGCGACGACCCGACTGGGTCCCCGTGATGCGGCCAAAGTTCGTGCCGTTGATGCTGTAGTCCGGGACGTTGAAGCTGACCGAGTTCGAGAAGTTGAACATTTCAGCACGGAAGTCCACCGACTGCTTTTCAAGCACCGTAAAGCGCTTCTGAATCGCCACGTCAGCATTCTTGAAGATCGGACCATCGAACACGCGGCGGCCAAGGCTGCCGAGCTGTCCCACGCCGGGGTTGAAGAACGCCTGGTTGGCGGTCGGCGTACGGCCTTCGAGCGCCGTACCACGCGTATCCGAG
>CAZBTA010000224.1:0-8312 GCA_964494515.1 uncultured Bryobacter sp. | reverse complement strand
CACCCTCTACGTCCGCGATCTCCGCGCCCGCGAGCGCACTCGCGAACGCGCCGCTCTCGGCGACTACGATTGGCAACTTCCCCCGGGCTTCCCTTACCCCAAGGTCCCTGCCGACAATCTCATGTCCCCGGCCCGCGTCTCCCTCGGTCGCTATCTCTTCTACGACAAGCGCCTCTCGCTCAACCAGACCCAGTCCTGCGCCTCCTGCCATCGCCAACACCTCGCCTTCACCGATGGCAAGCCCCGCGGCATCGGCTCCACAGGCCAGCACCATCCCCGTGGCTCCATGAGCCTCATCAACGTCGCCTACCAACCCGTCCTCACCTGGGCCAATCCCCTCATGCGCCAGCTTGAGCAGCAAGCCGCCGTCCCCCTCTTCGGCGATCACCCCGTCGAGCTCGGCATGGCCGGCAAAGAGGATCTCCTCATCACGCGCCTCAGGCAGCTCCCCGTTTACCGCAAGCTCTTCGCCACCGCCTTCCCCGAAGACAAATCGCCGTTCACCATCGCGAACGTCGCCAAAGCCATCGCCGCCTTCGAGCGCACCCTCATCGCCGGCGATTCCCCCTATGACGAATACCGCCGCGGCGACGATCCCAACGCCATCTCCGCCGCCGCCAAACGTGGCGAAGCCCTCTTCTTCTCCGAGCGCCTCGAGTGCTTCCACTGCCACGGCGGCTTCAACTTCACCGGCACCGTCGACTACTACGGCAAGTCCTTCGTCGAAGTCGAGTTCCACAACACCGGTCTCTACAATCCCTATCCCGAACCCAACGTCGGCCTCTTCGAATTCACCCGCCAGCCCGACGATCACGGCAAGTTCAAGGCCCCCACTCTCCGCAACATCGCCGTCACCGCTCCCTACATGCACGACGGCAGCATACGCACGCTTGAAGAAGCCATCACCCACTACACTCGTGGCGGCCGCGCCGACCATCCCAACAAAAGCGAGTTCATCAAGCCCATCGATCTCACCCCCGCCGAGCGCCGCGATCTCATCGCCTTTCTCCATTCGCTCACGGACAAATCCGCCCTCACCAATCCCGCCTGGTCCAACCCCTGGCTCCCCCGCCCAAAGATTTCTCCGCCTCCCCCGGGCCACCCCATTCACGGCCAGGTCGTTCACGTCTATCCTGAAGAAGGTATGGTTGGCCTCCATCACGAAGAAGTACCTGGCTTCATGGCAGCCATGAAAGCCCCACTCGTCATGGAATTCCTCGTCCCCGATCGCGAGTTTCTCGCTCGCCTCAAACCCGGCATGACGATCCACGCCACCGTGCGCAAACGGGGCTCAGACTATCTTTTACTACCTCCAAGGAGAACCACTAAACAATGACCAGACGTGACATGCTCATCCTCTCGGCGTCCGCTCTCGTGGCCCAGGCCCAGACGCCCGCAGCCTCGCTGCCCAAGCTCCCCTATGCCTTCGACGCGCTCGAGCCCCACATCGACGCCCGCACCATGGAGATCCATTACTCCAAGCACCACCAGACCTACGTCGACAATTTGAACAAGGCCCTCGCCACCGCCCCCGACCTCGCCAAGCAGCCGCTCGAAAAGCTCCTCGCCAACCTCACCACCGTACCCGAGGGCATCCGCGGCGCCGTGCGCAACAGTGGCGGCGGCCATGCCAACCATACCCTCTTCTGGCAGTGCCTCACCCCCAAGAAGACTCCGCCCGCCGGCGCCTTCGCCAAGGCTGTCGATGCGTCCTTCGGCTCCCTCCAGGGTCTTGAGGACAAGCTCCGCGCCACCGGCCTCACCGTCTTCGGCAGCGGCTGGGTTTGGCTCGTCAAGACGCCCACCGGCCTTGCCATCGAGACCTCGCCCAATCAGGACAGCCCCTGGAACACCGGCCGCACTCCCATCCTCGGCATCGACGTTTGGGAACACGCCTACTACCTCAAGTATCAGAATCGTCGCGCGGATTACCTCGGCGCCGTGGTCAACGTCCTCAACTGGGACTTCGCCTCCTCGCGCTACGAATCCATCAAGGCCTAGGCCAGCACGGCTCCGGTCTGCGCCGTGTCATACCCGGCCAGCACCTCGAGCTTCCTCCGCAAACTCGCCCGCTGCAGCACATCGAGAAACGCCTGTGCTGCAGCGGCGCCCATCGTCTCCCGCCGCATCACAAAGTCATACCGTTCGCTCTGCACCGCAACAAAATCGAGCCCAAATGTTTGCGCCGCCGCGCGCGTCGCCACACACACGTCCGCCTCGCCCGTCATCACCCGATACGCCACCTCCAGGTGCCCATAGCCCACCCGCTCATACCCATTCACCTTTGCCTCCGGCACCCCCGCCTTCGCCATCATCTTCTCCATCAGCGCCCTCGCCCCGCTGCCCGCCTCACGATTCACAAACCTTACGCCCCGTCGCGCCACATCCTCCACCTTGCGAATTCCCTTCGGGTTCCCCCGCCCCACCACCAGCCCCTCTTCCCACCGCGCAAAGCTCACCACCGCCAGATCCTCCCGCCCATACACGCGCTTCAGATACGGCAGGTTAAACTCCCCCGTCGCCTCATCCTCGAGATGCGTGCCCGCGATGTGCACCTTGCCCTCCACCAGCCACTCCAGCGCCGTCCGGCTCGACGCCCCCACCGGACACACCTCCACCCCGCTTAGCTTCTCCACCATCTTCACCAGCATCCCGATCGCCGGATCACACCCCGCCAGCACCACCTTCTTGCCCACGCCCTCCTCTGGCGCAAACGCCGTCACCTCCACCTTCCCCTTCTTCACTCTCGCCACCACCCCATCGGCCTCCGGCAAGTAATACGGCACCGCATCCACCGCGATGGCGACGCGCCTGTCCCCCACCTGCGCCACTCTCACTGCTTGGCCCTTCTCGACAGGCCGCGTGGTCAGCATCTCGGCGGTCACCGTCGGCGCCGGCCCACCCTCATCCTCACGGAGCGCAAACAGCTCTTCCACCTTTACTTCAAGCTCCCGCGCCAGCTTCAGCGCCACCTCCGTATTCGGCACAAAGCTCCCGGCCTCAATCGCGTGAATCGTCTGCCGGCTCACCCCCACTCTCCGCGCCAGCTCCGACGCCCCCACCCCCCGCAACTTCCGCAACTCTCCCAGCCTTGTCTCGATCATTGGTTCCATGCTTGTGCCCAATACTGAAGCTTACAACTTGCCCCGGCCAATCGTGACATTCAATGCGATATTGAACAGATCAGCCGATGACGGGTTGCCCCAATCCAGCTGCCAAAGATGATGGCGCGCTACCCGCACCACAACCAGACATATTTCATCAAGAGCGACTCAATTGAGATCAACTGGGACACGAAATTCGCTCCTATGTCCGCCCTGCTTCTCATACCGCCTGTCCTCGTGCCGGGGCTTGCCGAGCCGCTCAAAGCGGGCAACGTCGAAATCAGCTTCCTTTTGCATCCAGATGCGATCGAACTCAAGCACCGTAACTTTGCCGCCTGACCGCTTCAGAAATGAAGCTTACAAACAAACTCATACACCCGCGGATCGAGCGCCGTCGTAATCGTCCCAAACGCCGCCGCCCCAAAGCTCCCATTCGGGTTCCCCAGCGGCGGCGTATTCGTCAGATTAAACGCCTCCGCCCTCACCTCCACCCTCATCCTCTCCCCCACACGAAACGTCTTGCCCACCATCAAATCCACCGTGCTGTAGCGCGGCCCCACCACCGGATTCCTTGAGCTGTTCCCGATCGTAAACTGCCCCGCCTGCGCAAACGCCGCCGTGTTAAACCACCGCCCCAGACTCCGCTCGCTCTCCGCCAACTCCGGCGCCGCCACCCGGTTCGGCCGCTGGATCCCAAACCCCGCAAACGCATTCAGATTCGTCGCCTGCGTCACCGCAATCGGGCTCCCCGATTGCCGCCTCACAATCCCGCCCACCTGCAATCCCCAAGGCAACTCATACACAAAGCTCCCCGCAAAAATATGCGGCACGTTCCCCGTGCTCACATCCTTCTCAAGCCGCTTGTTAAAACTGTCCGCCGCCTGATAATTCGTCACCGGCCCCGTCAACACCGCCGAATCAAACACCGCCCCCGCATCATCAATCAACCGCGAAAACGTATACGCCGCCGACATCGTCAAACGCTTCGCAAACCGCTTCTCCACCCTTGCCTGCGCGCTGTGATACGTCGAGTGCCCCGTATTGTTCCGGTACAAAGTTACCGCTGTAAACCGTGGATACGGCCGCAGCAATTGCCCCCGCGCCACCGTCGCCGCCCCCAGCGCCCCCGGCAGTTGCCCCGCATACGGATTCGCCACCTGCTGCGTCAACTGCGTCCCCAGCGCCAACTGCTCCACGGTCAACTGGTTCAGGTTCACATCCGGCACGCCCAGCCGCGTCAGCTTCGACCCCAGATACCCCACCTCCACATTCCAGTCCCGCCCAATCGTCCGCGATACCGTCGCGTTCCACTGCTGCGCATACCCGCTGCCATTGTTCCGTTGCGAACCAAACACGCCCTGCCCCAGCCCCGCATTTGCATCCGTCGCCACCGGCCTCACCGTCGCCCCGCTCGCCAGCACAAACGCCGGGTTGATGTTATCCAGCGTCTGCTGCCCCACGGTCTGGATAAACGGGAACAGCGGCGTCGTAAACGGCGTCGTGATCCCCGCCTGCTCAATCCACGTCAGCCCATATCCCGCCCGCAGCATCATCCCCTCGCGCAGCTTGTAAGCCAGCCCCAGCCGCGGCGCAAAATTCAACTTCTCAAGTTCCCGCGCCGTCCCCCCATACCGCAACACCTGCTCCTTCAGATCAAACACCGCCGTCTTCCCCCCATTCACCGTCGACGGAAAATTCAGCGTGTACCTCACCCCCACATTCACCGTCAGCCTCCGCGTCGCCCGCCAGTCATCCTGCAAAAAGAACTCCGCAATCCGCGCCCTTGGCTCCAGCTTCTCCGGCTGCGCATCCAGGCTATAGCGCCCCACCTGCCCCAGCAAAAAACTCGCATACGCATTCCCCGTTCCGCCCACCACCGCGCCCGCCCCCGTCAGCCCCGCCGTAAACACGTTCGTGAACTGATAATTCCCCGCCGGGCTCGGCGGCTGCAACACATTCAGGTGCTCCCACCGCAAATCCATCCCCATCTTCAAACTATGCGCCCCGCGCACCACCGAATAGTTATCGATCAACTGCGTAACTGACGTACTAAACTCCGCATTACTGCTCGCCGTCGGTCCTAACTGCTGATACCCCACCACGTCATAAGTCGGCGCCACATCATAGAATCCCCCACTCCCCCGCATCGAACTCCGCTCAAATCCCCGTCGCGTATACCCAAACCGCAACTGGTTCACACTCGACGCCGACACATTCACGCTCCAGTCCACCGCCACACTATCCGCCCGCGTCAACGTATCGCCAATAAATCCCGACGCCACCACCCCGCTCCCATCCGGCAACGGAGTCGTCGGCGTGCTCCGGTCCCGCAGATACGCATACCGGCCAAACAATCGCTGCCGCCCGCTGAAGTAATGATCCACCCGCGCATCCCACTGGTCCGCCCCCACGCGCTCATTGCCCACCCGCCGGTAGTTATTCGCCGTCGCTGTCGTATCCGGCAAAGGATACAGCCCCACCACGTCCGCCGCCACCCGGTCCACCCGTGTCAGCGGCACCACATTCCCCGCAAACACATCCCGCTGCCACACCCCATCCACCCGCCGCGTCGTCAATGGATCATACACCGCCGTGCGAAACTGCCCCGCCCTCTCCGCCACCGTCGGCACCGTGCTCGTCCTCACCACGCCCACCGCCTGCCTCGTCCCCTGCCAGTCCCCAAACACAAACGTCCGGTTCTTCTTCACCGGCCCGCCCACCACCAACCCATACTGGTTCCGCCGGAACACCGGCTTCGCCCCCGCCGTGGCAAACAGGTTCCGCGCATTCAACTTCTCATTGCGAAAGAACTCAAACAAAGTCCCATGCCACTCATTCGTGCCCGCCTTCTGGTTCACCAGAATCACACCCCCATTCGACCTCCCATACTCCGCCGAGTAACTGTTCGCCTCCACCCGAAACTCATCAATCGCATCAATCACCGGATAGTAAGCCACCTGCCCCGGCTCCGGCTGCAACACACTGATGCCGTCATAGATGTATTCACTCACCCTTGGCCTGCTTCCATTGATCCGCGGAAACACATTCCCAGGCGGCAGATTCACCCCGGGCGACAGCGCGATCAGCGGCACAAAATTGCGCCCGTCCAGCGGCAACGTCACCACCTTCTTCTGATCCACCACAAAGCTCACCGTCCCCCGGCTCGTCTGTGGCAGTGGCGCCTCCGCGCTCACTTCCACCTGCATCCCTTGCTCCGCCAGCCGCAAGCGCAATTCCATCTCCACCAGATCCCCCACCCGCAACGCCACTTCCCGCCGCTCATACACGGCAAACCCCTCCTTCTTCACCCGCAACGTATAGCTCCCCGGCGGCAGCGCGAGCACGGTAAACTCCCCCGCCTCCCCCGTCACCACCTGCTGCTCCACCCTTGTCCCCTCATTCACCACTGTCACCGCCGCCCCGCGCACCACCCCGCCATCCGGCCCCGTCACCGTACCGGTCAGCTCCACCTTCGTCGCCTGCCCAAAACACACCACCGCCCACAACAAAACCACGAGACGCGCCTGCATAACACTGTAACGATAACACGACACTGTCAGGCAATGTTATATAGATCACATGCGCCCTCTCGCCCTGCTCGTCCTCGCCCTGCCCCTCCTCGCCCAGACACTCGAGCAGTTCAAGTCCAACCCCTTCCCCAACGAACTCACCGCCTCCGGCAATCGCCTCGCCTGGGCCGTCAACCATCGCGGCCAGCGCAATCTTTTCGTCGCCGAGGGCCCCGCCTACACGCCCCGCCAGCTCACCTCCTACACCATGGACGACGGCCAGGAGCTCACCAGCGTCTCCCTCTCCCCCGATGGCGCCTGGGTCGTCGCCGTCCGCGGTGGCGAGCACGGCTCCAATTGGGATGCCACCCAACCCGTCAACCCCGCCTCCCTCCCCACGCCCTTCCGCATGCAGATCCTCGCCATCCCCTTCTCCGGCGGCGCTCCCAAAGTCCTCGCCGAAGGCGACCTCCCCGAGATCTCCCCCGACAGCAAGTCCGTCCTCTTCCTCCGCGCCGGCGCCATCCACATCGTCCCCATCGACGGCTCCCGCCCCGCCCGCCAGCTCTTCACCGCCCGCGGCACGCTCAGCCAGCCCCAATGGTCCCCCGACGGCAAGCGCGTCGCCTTCGTCTCCTCCCGCGCCACCCACAGCTTCATCGGCATCTACTCCGACGACACCACGCCCATCCTCTGGCTCGCCCCCTCCACCTCGCGCGACTCCTCCCCCCGCTGGTCTCCCGACTCCACGCGCATCGCCTTCATCCGCCAACCCTCCCAGGGCGGCGCGCCCCGTTCCCTGCTCAACCCCGAACCCTCCCCCTGGGCCATCTGGTCCGCCGACACCACCACCGGCGCCGGCAAAAAGCTCTGGTCGAGCGGCGCCTCCCGCCGCGACTCCTTCCCCACCACCCACGGCCAGGCCAACCTCCACTGGGCCGCCAAAGGCCGCATCGTTTTCGTCTCCTACGCCGACAACTGGCCCCACCTCTACAGCATTCCCGAATCCGGCGGCCCCGCCCTCCAGCTCACCCGCGGCCGTTACATGAACGAGCACATCACGCTCACCCCCGATCGCACTCACATCCTCTCCAGCGCCAACACCGGCAACGACGACAAAGACATCGACCGTCGCCACATCCTCCGCGTCCCCGTCGATGCCGCCCGCCCCGAAGTCCTCACCCCCGGCACTGGCCTCGAATGGACCCCCGTCGCCACCTCCGACACCATCGCCTACATCGCCGCCACCCCGCAGCAGCCCCCGGTCGTCACCACGCTCAACACCAAGCCCGTCTGGCCCGCTAACTACCCCGCCAGCTCCCTCGTCACCCCGCGCCAGGTCGTCTTCAAGGCCTCCGACGGCACCATCGTGCACGGCCAACTCTTTGAACCCCGCACTCCCGCCCCCCGCAATCCCGCGATCGTCTTCGTCCACGGCGGCCCGCCCCGTCAGATGTTACTCGGCTGGCACTACGGCGATTACTACGCCGAAGCCTACTCCACCAACCAATACCTCGCCTCCCGCGGCTATGTGGTCCTGAGCGTCAACTACCGCCTCGGCATCGGCTACGGCTACGACTTCCATCAGGCCGAGCGCTCCGGCCAGCGCGGCGCTTCCGAGTATCTGGACGTCAAGGCCGCCGGCGAATATCTCCGCACCCTCCCCAACATCGACCCCAAGCGCATCGGCATCTATGGC